>CAIWAX010000382.1 GCA_903910795.1 uncultured Anaerolineae bacterium | reverse complement strand
TGTTCTTAGCGGGGGCCGGGGGTTCTTTCACCTCGCGCGTTCTTCGCGAGGATGGGTTTCTGCCCAAAAGCACCCACCCCGTGAGCAGTCACAAATTAAATAAAGAACCCCACGAGCGCAACCCGGCTCGCGGGGTTCTTTCATATTTTTATTTCAGGCCTGTTCCTGCGCCATCATCTCATTGAAAGAGCGGATCGAGACCTCCAGCATAGACAACTCGGGCTCGCGGGTGGTCAATTTTTGGAGCGCCAGGTTAGGCTGAATCAGCCATCGCACAAAGGCCGAGTCCAGATGGTTCGCCATCCAGCGGATATATTCCAGGGCAAAACCAGCCAGCACCGGAATCAACAGGATGCGTCCCAAAATCTGGTAAACCACGGGCAACGGATGCAAAAAGCTAAAGAACAGGATTGACAGCACCGCCAGGGTCAGCAGGAAGGAGGTGCCGCAGCGCGGATGTTCAAGCGGAAACTTCGCGACATTTTCGGGGGTTAACTCCACCCCGGCTTCATAGGCGTTGATGGTTTTGTGTTCAGCACCGTGGTACTGAAACACGCGCCGGATATCCGGCATCAAGCTGACAGCCCACATATAACCAACAATCAGCAACAGGCGAAAGACACCTTCCAAAATTGCGCCCGCCCATACATTCAAACCCATCCACTGCCCCAGCTTGCCGACACCATAGGGCACCAGGAAGAAGATGCCAACGCCCATGACGAGAGAAAAAGCCAGCGTACCGTACAGCATGGGGCCTTCCAGTTTCTCATCCTCGCCAGTTTGGGTATTGGCAGAGATTGTCAGGGCCCGCATGCCCAGACCCAGCGCATCCCATAATAAGATGACACCTCGCAAAAACGGGATTTTGGCGACCGCAGATTTGTAAATTCCCGATAATTTCTCGGTGTGCACAACAATTTTGCCATCTGGTGCGCGCATGGCAATCGCCATAGCCTGTCTGCCGCGCATGAGCACCCCTTCGAGCACAGCCTGCCCGCCGTACGTAATAATTCGATCTTCCATACCAATAATCCTTGTAAAGATAATGCTCAGGTTATCCCGTGCAGAAACCGGGATTATTATAAATTGAAGAAGAAGTGGATCAATGATTCAATTCCACGCTGCCAGGTGGGCAGGTGGAGTTTTTCGTTGGGGGCGTGCAGGTTGTCATCCGGAAGACCAAAGCCACTCAGCACCGATTCAATCCCCAGGAGGGATTGCAACTGACCAACCACCGGGATGGAACCGCCTTCGCGCTTGAAATAAGGCGTTATGCCCCATACTTCTTCAAGCGCAAGCTGCAAGGCGCGCACACCGGGCTGATTCAAGTCGGAAATGGAAGCCGGCCCACCCGAAAACTTATCCAGTTCCCAGCGAATGGTATTCGGAGCTTTTTCAGTTAAAAAGCGTTTGAACTGTTCATAAACCTCTTCCGGATCCTGATAGGGCACCAGCCGGCAGGAGATTTTGGCCTGGGCCGAGGCAGGCAGCACTGTTTTTTGACCCTTACCGGTAAATCCAGACAACAAACTGTGTACTTCGAGGGTTGGACGCGCGCCGATCCGTTCGGCTGGCGTATATTCCGACTCACCCCACAAGGCCTTCACACCGGTCAGTTCGAGGTAATCCGCTTCGGTTTGCGGCAGGCGCGCAAAATCGGCGTGCTCTTCGGGGCTCAAAGGCAGCACCTTATCGTAGAAACCCGGCAGAGTGATCCTGCCATTCTGATCATGCGTGGCGGCGATCAATTCAGCCAGAGCCTGGGCCGGGTTATGCACGATACCGCCCACCATACCGGAATGCAGATCATGTTGCGGGCCAAAAACGCGCAGTTCAAAATATGCCAGACCACGCAGGCCATAGGTGATGGAAGGATATTCCTTTCCAAGCATACCCGCATCCGGGTTCAGGCAAAAATCAGCTTTCAGCAAATCCTTGTGTTCCGTAATCCACTTACCAAGAGAAGGCGAACCAATTTCTTCTTCACCTTCGATCAAAAACTTGACATTGACCGGCAGCCCGCCAGTGTGAATAAGGGCATCCAGCGCACTGATACAGGCCACAACCTGGCCTTTCATGTCGGAGGTGCCGCGTCCCAGCAGGTTCTCTCCCAATACGGCCGCCGCAAAGGGTTCAGTTTGCCATAGCTCAACCGGATCGACCGGCTGGACATCGTAATGGCCGTAAATTAGTACAACCGGCTTGCCAGGCGTGCCCAGCCATTCGCCATAAACGACAGGATGCCGTCCAGTGGGCATGACAGCCACATTCTGGATGCCAAGTCCCGTCAGGCGCGCTGCCAGCCAGGCTGCCGCGCGCTGAATATCGGAGTTATGTTCCGGGTCGGTGGAAATGGAAGGGATTTCAACCAGCTCTTTGAGATTGTTGAGGTATTCATTATTGTGCTGGCGGGCATAATCGAGCGCGGCCTGGCGTTGATCATTCGTCATATCGTTGGTTATCTCTCTTGGTTTTTACAAAATAATAGGGTTGGGGGGAGATTAAAGAGTAGCATACAAAAACCAAAAATCGGTTTGAGGGAAAACAGACTGTAGTTCAGGCTCCCATAAAAATCTTCCTGGTTTCACTCGCGACTTCAACAAGATATCCAGGTCCACAATGGCTGATTTTTCCGGCGAATCCGGCTGTTCGGCCAGCAGCAACTGCAGAATGGCCCGCCCGCGCGCCTCGCTACGGTATGAGTCGAGGTTTTTCTCGGGATCATGCGCAAAATCAGACAGGAATTGCGACCATAAGCGCGTCCGGTTCGTCACTTCGCGCGCTGCCTTTTTTTCCCAGGCCGTGCGCCACTTGGCGCGGATTGCCTCAACCTGCCTTTGCAATCCTGGCAGTTCAGCCGGGGCCAGACCGGCTGTTTGCAAACGCTTCAATTCAAGCAACAGCGAGCCAGGCGTCAGCCTGGGCAGGGAACCGCTCAAAGGCCAGTACAACTCATTCGAGAGCAGATAATCTTGAAGCTGCGAAACGCTTTCGCGGAGAAAGCGCAAATCCATCTCATCCACACTCATGGCTTTGTTGTCGCGGTTGGTTGAACGGCGCGGCGGGTCACAAGGAACCAGTCCGAAACCGAAAGGAAACGATCCGCAGTATCAAAAAGCGGAGGAATCTGGACGTTTTGAACGGTATCGCTGACGCCATAACTATAAACGGGATAATAGAGTGGCAAAGCCGGCATATCAGAGGTAAAGGTCACCTGGAAATTCCGGTAGAGCCGCGCCCGGGCGACGAAATCTGGGTTGACGCGCGCCTGCTCGATAAATTCGCTGGCTGGCCGGTTGTCCCACTGGCTATAATTCTGCCCACCAGTAATTTCCGATTGATGCCAGAAAGGATATGGATCGGGATCGGGAGTGCGCATCAAGTTCAAATCCAGCAAAGCGGCCTGGTAGTTGCGCGAAACCAGGCGGTCATTGACCAGCGTGTCATAGGGCACTGCTTCCAGGTTTACATTGACTCCCAACTGGGCCCAATTATTCTTGATCGTGTTGGCAATGGCGGCATGCAGCTTGTCATCTGGATACAACAATGAAAATTCAAGGCTTTTGCCATCCTTGCTGCTGCGTACGCTGCCACCTGTGGCCGGGATAGTGTAGGAGGCGCTTTTTAAGAGATTGATGGCCGCTGTGGGATCATAATCGAGATGCTCAATCTTGTCGTAATAAGCCCAGGTGCCGGGGAAAATCGGCCCATCCGCCAGGATCGCCTGACCGGAAAGGGTCTTATCCACAATCTGCTGGCGGTTAAGCCCAATCAGCAGAGCGCGGCGCAATTTTGCATCCTGAAAAAAGGGCACTTCAGGATTGTTCAGGTTGAAAAACACCATGCTCAACTCGGGAAGCCGGCCAGAATAGATGTTGAGGGTTGGCTCGGCCAGTGCCTGTTTCAAAATATCTGGCGTGATCGTGCTGACAGCCAGCACTTGCCCCTGGTGAAAGGCATCCAACGCGGCAGCGGCGCTGGGATAATAGCGGAAAATAAACTGATCGATATAGGCTTTGTGGCCGTAATATTGATCAAAAGAACGCAGTTCCACCCCGGCCACCTTGCCATTCTCCACGATCAGGCGTTGGAAGCGGTACGGGCCCGATCCAACCGGCGCCAGGTTGAAAGCGGAAGAAGGAAGTTTATCGGCCGTGGTGCCATCCAGAATATGTTTCGGAAGGATGCCAAAGGTCAAGTAATCCAGGAAAGGCGCAAAGGGTTCGGGCAAAACAAACTGGACGGTCTTGTCGTTCAGCTTTTTGATTTGCACCTTGTTCCACATATCGCGCACATCCTGCGGGAACTGCGATGAATCGCTCTTGATCAAATCGATCGTGAACAAAACATCATCCACGTTGACAGGTTTGCCATCATGCCAGACAGCGTTCGAGCGGATGGAAAAATTGTAAATGGTGCCATCCTGTGAAACGCCCCATGAGTCAGCCAGCGCAGGGACAGGCAGACCGCGCGAATCAAACGTGACCAGCCCCGAGAACAGCAGCCGGTTGATATCCCGATCGGCGGAATTGTTTTGATCGAGAAGAGGATTGAGGCGGCTGAGCGAACCAACCAGACCTTCAGTGTAGATGCCACCCTGAGCGGGTTTTGGCCCAAAAACCGGCTGCCCGGGGCCAGGTGTTAGCAATAGCACGCCCACCACTACCAGGGTGACAACGATAACCAGGATTTGCCAGCGTAATTTTTTTATCATACAAATTTGTCCCGACACAATGCGGGATACAAACAAAGAAAGGCCTCTCCTCGGACCGGCCAGCCTTTGGCCCAGACCTGATGAAGCGGCCTCTCAATAATGGAAAATCGGGTATTAACTGTGAATGAATATGGCAAGGATCGCCAGAATGAAAAACAGCACGCTCAAGCCGATCGTGATATAGAACAAAGTACGTTCAATACCGCGCCGGACGGAGTAAACACCGCCTAGATCAGCACCTGTCAAACCACCCAACCCGGCACCCTTGCTCTGCAAGATAACGCTAACAATTAACGCAAGGGAATCAATAATTAAACCAATGTCAAGATATGTTTTCATTTATTTTTCTTTCTGCCTCCAGTGAATTTAACGGGTGGATTATACTGCTCTTTTCGAAGATTCGTAAGCCTTTATTTACCATCGCACAGGGCTTTATCAAAGTCAGCCTTTCGCAGGGGACGATCCAGACACCTACCTATGAAAATGTTCTGACTTCAACCTTACTGGAAGTGGCCGGTTTATTATTTTTATTTTTTCTGGACACAAAAGCCAGCAACCCAAAATCGAAAGTACCCATAAGTTCAAAATAGTAAATGGTCTCTAACCCTTGACAAAAAGATAAGCCTGCTTGATAATATTCCTACTCAGTTATATAACACGAAAGGAGGTTTATACCGCCAGAACATGCCATTCTTGCCTTTATCGAATTCCAACCACTCACTAGTTACGACCTGAAGAAGTAATTTTCTGGAAACAATTCATTCCTTGCCGCCATGGGCCCCACCCAATGGAAAGTACCCATAAGTTCGGTATCCATAGGCAGATTAGCACCCCACGCAGGATACAAAAATCGTTTTGTAACTGCCTGAATCAAGGCAGGTTTATTTAACGCGCCGTAGGCGCACAAAGGAGACATTCAATGAAAGTTGGCACCGCAATCAATCTACACAAAGCTCTCGTTACGCCAATCGTCCTGGGAATGATGTGGTTCTTCAACAACTGGACGACCGAGGCATTCATTTATCTGGCCATTCACGGGTGCTACAGCATCCTGTGGCTTATCAAAGATACTCTTTACCCCGATAAACGCTTCGATGAAAAAATGCCTGCTCCCATCACTATCATCTTCGTTTTCCTTCCGTTGGCTGGATATTACATTGCGCCCTATCTGCTCATCAGCCGCCACCTGACTCTCCCCTCGCCACTCATCGGACTGGTGCTGGTTCTCTACATCTTCGGAATTTTCCTGCATTATGTCAGCGACGCGCAAAAGTTCTACACCCTGCAAAACAAAAAGGGCTTGATCGAGGAAGGCTTGTTCAAACACACCCGCAACCCGAACTATCTCGGCGAGATCATGATCTATGCGGCCTATGCGACCATGTCCATGCACTGGCTGCCATTCCTCGTTCTGAGCGGCTGGGTCTTTGGTTTCTTCGTCCGAAACATGCTCAGCAAAGATAAATCGCTTTCACGCTATCCGCAATTTACGGAATACAAACGAAAATCCGGACTGCTGTTTCCAAAATTCTTCTAATCATAAAAGGAAAATATACCATGACTCAAAAAATCCTCGTCATTGGCGCGGCTGGCTTCGTCGGCGCCCCCATCACAAAACAGCTACAAAAGGATGGTTTCTCGGTACGCGCACTGGTGCGGAACAAAGAAAAGGCTCGCGCAATCCTGGGCGATCAGGTTGAATTCATCGTCGGCGATTTTACGGACAAAGCTACACTCGAAAAAGCACTTTCAGGTGTGGACGGTGTCAACCTGAGTGTGCCGTGGAAATTCGAATCGGCGGTCGCGCGGGATGTGACCTCCATCCTCGCCGCTCAGGGACGCAAAAATGTCCGCGTGACCTACATCTCAGGCACAACTGCCTTACCCGAAAACCGGTGGTACCCGATGATCGACGAGAAACTCAAAGCAGAGGATGTGCTGACCAGGAGCGGTGTGGCATACACGATTTTCAGACCCAGTTGGTTCATGGATGCGCTGGCATTGTTTGTCCGTGATGGTCGGGCAACGGTTTTTGGCAAGCAAAAACAACCCTATTATTTCCTTTCCCTGGCGGATTTTGCCCGCACCGTTTCGAAAGCCTACCAAACTGAAGCGGCCGTCAACCAGACCTTCGTCATCAATGGCCCCAAGGCTATGTTGATGACAGACGCACTCCAGCAATACTGCGACGCGATCCATCCTGGCCTAAAAGCGTCAAGTATGCCGATCTGGTTTGGCAAACTGCTGGCAATAATGCTGAAAAGCCCGGATATGAAAGATTTCATCGAAATGATGGCCTATTTCGAAAAGTCGCCCAGGGTCAGTCAGCCGAATGGCGCAGACGCAATCCTGGGCGCGCCACAAACAACCGTGGAAGCCTGGCTCAAAACCCAGAAACAGGCATGAAAAATAATGACATGGCTGATCAGTTACCATTTGGACTTTGTGAAATCCAGGGAGGGGAATCCACGCTAATTCCTAAATCTGAATTTAAGATACAATCATGGGCAGACAAGGCGTTGCAGCCTGATCACTGTTCCGAGTGACTGTGTCAGATGGAGAGTACCCAAAAATTCAGTATGCAGCGGAACCCCGGCTTCCCCATCCACGATTTCTCAAATGATTCAAGGCAGGCCCATGAAGCAACCTGTGAGCAATCCCCAAACACTGACCGGTTTCCTCAAGCGCACACCGCTTTTTGCTGGGTTGAGTGATGTGTCGCTGACCAGCCTGGCGCAGTCGCTAAAGGTCAAGGATTACGAAAAAGGCGAAGTAGTCTTTTTTGAAGCCGATGCTCCAGAATATGTCTATTTTGTTCAAAACGGCAGCGTTTTGATTATGCTGGGAAATTTCGACGGCCACGAAATGATCATCAATGAAATGTACCCCGGGGATTACTTCGGCGAACTCAGCATATTGATCAAAGATGCCTACACGACCACCGCCATGGCGCATACTGACTGCCGCCTGGTGCTGATGAGTGGCCGGGATCTGCTGGACTGGCTGGACAGGGAACCCCTGCTCAGCCGTCATTTACTCGAATCTACCGCGCTGCGACTGCAGAAAAGCACTCGCCGCGAATCTGCCCTGCTCTTTATGGATGCCAACGCACGCCTCGCCGCCCTGCTGCTGGAATTGGATGAGCGAGCCCAGGATCGCGGGTATGTGACCATTTCACAGGATGAGCTGGCACAGCACACTGGTCTCACCCGCCAGACGGTGGCAAAGATCCTCGGCAAATGGCGCCGAGCCGGGTGGCTGCTGACCGGACGCGGACACATCATGCTGCTCGACCACAACGCGCTGGTTGCCGCCAGCCAGGAATCGCTGGGATAAAGCACGAGCTTCGTACCTACGCGCAACAAAAAAGAGGCTATTGGCCTCTTTTTTTTGTTGCCACTATCACGGCGCAGCAACGCTGCGCCCTTATCCAACCGGCACAAAAAACACATTCACAGCCTGGGTTTTGCCCTTTAATTCTGCCGGCCCGGCAGATTCCACTTTCAAGTCAGCCCCCAGACCGTTGCGGGTGGCTTCGCTAATCAGGATGGGCTGACCAATCACCTTGGTATAGGCTTCCAGGCGGGCAGCCAGATTGACAGTATCGCCCACACAGGTGTAGGTGGCGCGTTGCATCGTGCCAGTGTAACCAGCCACCACCTGCCCGGTGGCAATCCCAATGCCGATCTTGATCTGCACTTTACCGCGCGAAGCCTGATCCATGTTGAACATTTCCACCATCTCGATCATTTCCAGAGCCGCCCGAACCGCTGAAGCCTGCGGATTTTCTATTGGAGCCGGGGCGCCAAACAGGGCCATGATGCCGTCGCCAACGATCTGGTTGACCACGCCGCCATGGCCGCTGATGGCCTCGAACATCAAGGAATAGTAATTGTTCAATAACTCAATGGTGACCGGGGCTGGCTGTGACTCTGTGATGGTGGTGAAAGAGCGGATATCCGAGAACATGACAGTGGCTTCGATCATCTGACCGCCCAGGTTAAAACCCTTGTCCTGCAAATCATCCGCCACTTCGCTGGCGGCAAACTTTTTAATCAACTCTTTCTGGCGGTCACGCAAACGCTTTTTCTCCAGACTGGATTTGATACGCGCCCGCAGCATGATCGGATTAAGCGGCTTGAAGAGGTAGTCCTCGGCACCCATCTCGATGCAGTGCGCCACGCCGTCAATTTCATCCAGCGAGGAGGTCATGATCACAGGGATTTCGCGCAGATTCTTGTCACCGGTAATGGCTTCCAAAACCTGGAAGCCGTCCATCTCAGGCATCTGGATATCCAACAAAACCAGGTCAAAATGTTCCGCGCGCAGCATTTCGAGACCCCGTTTGCCATTTTCCACCATCACCACGCTGTGCCCTTCCTGTTCCAAACCACGGGCCAGCAGCAGCCGCATGACTTTGTTATCATCAATCACCAGAAGCCGACCGGGGCTGGTGAAGTGCCCATAACCCTGTTGGTTACTGACCGGGTTCCCCGCAGGGTTATTACCCACAGGGTTATTACCCACAGGGTTATTATTGTTCATTCTTCAAAGCCTCCAGGGCGGTAGCCACAACTGAATATTCCGCCGTAACCTGTTCAAATTTTGGGCCGGCGCCATCCAAGCCGCCGCCTTTGGCAATCATTTCCAGTTCGCGCGTGACACCCGCCAGCCTCAATGCTCCAATGTTGGCACTGTTCGATTTCAACGAATGCGCGGCGCGGCGAACCAGTTCCACGTTACTACTGGCGATGCCTGAGCGCATTTGTTCAATCAGCATTGGCGCATCCGAAAGATATGTATCAATCATCTCAGCCAGGAAGGAAGCATCCATCATCGATTTGAAGGTTTCCCAGGCTTCCGGGTCGATCGGGTTATCTGTCATCACATTACTCCTCGTATGTTGGGCAAGGCGTGAGGACACGGCAACGCCGTGGCCCTACGTCACATTGTGTTTGGCCTTATAGGCTCGTTCCAGGGCAGCTGCCAGCTCAGCAATCCGGATCGGCTTGCTGATATAGTCATCCATGCCGGCGGCCAGGCACATCTCGCGATCGCCCTGCATGGCATTGGCGGTCATGGCGATGATGAGCGGGCGTTGTTCACGCGGCCAGCGCGCACATAACTGGCGCGAGGCCTCCAGACCATCCATCTCGGGCATCTGCACATCCATCAAGATGACATCATAATGCTGGCGTTCCACCGATTGCAAGGCCTCCAGGCCGTTGGCGGCCAGGTCGCCACGATAACCCATCTGCGAAAGCAGGTGCACGGCCAATTTCTGATTGAAAACGTTATCCTCCGCCAGCAAAATGGCAAGCGGGGAACGGCTGGCGATTTCTGCGTCAATTTTGAGAGGAGCGACGGATACAGCGGACACAGCACGTTGTGTTCCTACATCACCAAATATCCCGGCCATCAGACTGAAAAGCTGCGATTGTTTCACCGGTTTGGTCAAATAGGCGGCCCAACCGACCTGATCAGACCCGGGCTCGCGAGTACCGAGGGAGGATAACATCACCAGCGGCAGGGCTTTGGCATCCCGGAGCTTGCGGATCTCAGCCGCCAGGGCCAGACCGTTCATCTCGGGCATGTGCAAATCGAGGATTGCCAGATCAAAGGGATCGCCTTCCCGAATCCACTCCAGCGCTTCGAGCGGTGAACCGGTCTCGCGTGCCAGCATACCCCAATCTTGGGTTTGAAGATTGATAATGCGCCGGTTGGTGGGGTTGTCATCCACAACCAAAATCCGGCGCCCGGTCAGATTAGGCTGCTCGCCGTGGAAGCGATGCACAGCACTTTGGCCGGCAACCAGGTTGGCCGGTTCAGCCAGGATCGTAAATTGGAAGTTGGAGCCCTGCCCATAGACACTCTCCACCCACATGTTGCCGCCCATCATCTCGGTCAGGCGCTTGGAGATCGCCAACCCCAGGCCGGTGCCGCCGTATTTGCGCGAGGTGGAGGCATCCACCTGGCTGAAGGACTGGAAAAGACGGCCCAGGCGGTCAGCCGGAATACCGATTCCGGTGTCGCGCACCGAGAAGTGCAGACTGACACCCTGCCCTTTTTCTAGTGCGGGATGGGTCTCATCCAGTTTGACTGATAGTACCACCTCGCCGTGTTCGGTGAACTTGACGGCGTTGTTAAGCAGGTTGATGACCACCTGGCGCAGGCGGGTTACGTCACCTGTAATGACAGGCGGGACATCTTTTGCGATTTCCACCGCCAGGTCAAGTTTCTTATCCGCGGCGCGCGTGGATACCAGATCCACAGCACTTTCCATGCACTCGCGCAGATCAAAAGCGGTGTATTCCATCTCCAGCTTGCCAGCTTCGATCTTGGAGAAATCCAGGATGTCATTGATGATGGTCAGCAGGGCGTCTCCGCTGACGCGGATGATCTCTGCGAACTCATTCTGCTGTGGGGTGAGCGGGGTATTCAGCAGCAAGCCGCTCATGCCTATGATGGCATTCATCGGAGTGCGTATCTCGTGGCTCATGGTGGCGAGAAATTCGCTCTTGGCCTGGGTGGCAGCTTCGGCCTCGGCGCGCGCCTGGCGCGTTTCAGCAAACAACTGGGCGTTGTGCAAAGCCGTACCCACGTTGGAAGCGATCGTGCTCAACAGGCGGGCATCATCTGCGTCAAAGAAACCCTCCTGCTGGGTGCTTTGCACGCTCAGGGCTCCAACAGCTTTGCCGCCCACCACGATTGGCACTCCCAGATAGGAAAGCGATTCCTTGCCGACCACGGTTGCGCCGATCTCCCGGGTCTGACGGTTGACTTCGTTATTGATCAACAACGGCTTGTTCTTCTGGATGATCTTGCTTGTCAACCCTTCGCCGTACTGCAGCGGATAGAATTCCTCACCAAAGGTGTAAGGGAAGTTGATAACCTGGCTGGCTTCATCCAGAATGGCGACATAGGCGATATCGGCGCTGAAGGTCTGGCGCATCTGTTCACCGATCAGGTTGATCAGGGCGCTGACATCCAGTTCACTGGCCAGGGCTGAGCCAATCGTGTTGACAGCCGTCAATTCATTTGCGCGCTGCTCCATTTCCTTCAACAAGCGGTTGGTTTCATCAAACAGGCGCGCGTTTTCGAGCGCCACGCCCATGTTGTTTGCCAGGGTCGAAAGCAGCCGGATGCTATTCCCATCATAGGCATTCTTGGTGTAAGTATGCACCGAAACCACACCCAGCACTTTTTCGCCGACGATGATTGGCACACCCAGATAAGATTGCGTCACAGTGGGGTTGACCACCACCCCGGCGGTTGGATAAATGGCCCCCAGCGCATCCGCCTCCTCCGCAGAACCCAGGATCAACGGCTGGCGGGTGCGGATGACAGTCGAAGTCAGCCCCTTGCCAAGCGGGAAGGATTCAAATTTCGCCAGGTAAATACCTTCATCCCATTCAAATACCGGTGTGATCAGATTGGTCTTTTCATCCAACATCAGGATGGAAGATGCCTCAGCGTGGAAGATCTGCGTAACCTTGTCACCCACTGTGTGGGTGATGGTTTTTGCATCCAACTGCTTGGACATGGCCGAGGTGATACTGCTGATAATGCTGAGTTCCTCGGCGCGCTGCTCGGTTTCCTTCAGGAGTCGCTGGGTCTCATCGAACAGGCGCGCGTTTTCGAGCGCCACACTCATGGCCGAAACCACAGTTTGCAAAAGGCGGGCATCGCTGTCGCTGAACGCGTTCTCACTCTTATAACTGCCAATGTACACCAGGCCAATCGCGCGGTTAGAGATCAGGATCGGCACCGCCACCAGGGATTTCTCCAATTCAGTGCCGGGCAGGAGTGTGGAGCCAAGTTCGGCCATTACTTTTTCCATATTCTGATTCACAATCAATGGTTTGGCAGTTTCGATCACCAACTTGGAAACACCCATGAATGGCATAGGAGCCATGCTCAGGCGTTGGCCGTGATCTCGTATGTAGGGATATTCCACCAACCCGGTAACCGGGTTCAACAGACGAATGCCCAGGTCCTGAGAGTCAAATACCTCGCACAGCTTATCGCCAACCAGATCATAAATGGCCCGCATATCCAGCTTGGAGGCCAATCCTTCCTGCACGCGGTTGATGACCGCCAGTTCGGCGGCGCGCTGTTCGGTTTCTTTAAGCAAGCGCTGAGTTTCATCGAACAGGCGCGCATTTTCAAGCGCGGAACCCAATGAACCAGCGATGGTGGTCAGCAGGCGCAGTTCGGATTCGCCAAAGGCATGCTCACGCTCAAAATTTTCAAGCTGAATGGAACCCAGCACCCGGTCGCTGCTGATGATCGGGAGAGCAACCCCGGATTTGCTTGAATCGGTGCCGGGAACCATAATGCTGGAAATTACATCTCCCTCCGCGGTGGTGTTCCAAACCTGGGTTTGCCTGGTTCGGATCAACTTGGCGAAAAGGCCATCCGGATTGGGGGGCGTTGAGGGTATGACCAGGCGAACGCCGTGCTCATATTCATACAGAAAATGAACCAGGTTGTCTTTTTCATCCAACCAGCGGATGGCAATGTCTCTGGTCTGAAAAACCTGGCGCAGCTTGTCACCCACCAGATCGACAATGGCCTGGAAATCGAGTTCAGCCGCCAGCCCCTGCTGGATGGAGTTAACGATTTGCAATTCGGCTACACGCTCCTGGCCGGCCTTGAACAGACGTTGGGTTTCGTCAAACAGGCGCGCGTTTTCAAGGGCCACGCTCAGGCTGGCCGCCAGGGTCTGCAGCAGGCGCAGGTCATCTTCGGTATAGGAGTATTTTTCAAACCGGCTGACATTCATCACACCGGTCACCTCGCCGCCGGACAAGAGCGGCACAAACATCGTGGATTGAGTATCCGGCTCGTTATCATCTTCGGTCCCGAATATCAAAACTTGCGACCCCATCGCTAAGGCTTCTTCAAAGGTGCCAATCAGCAGCGGCTGGCGCGTTTCGATCACGCGGGATGTCAGACTCGGCCCGAGAGTTGTAATGCCTTCATTTTCGCGAATACCATTCAAGGAATTGTAAAGATTATTCAGTAATTGGGATTTTGAATCATACAATCCGATCCGCCCACCCACCGCATTAAAGATTTTGAGGACTTTTTCGCCCACCAGGTCGATAATGGCCTGCAGATCCAGTTTGGAGGCCAGCCCCTGCTGGATTTCGTTGATGATGCTCAACTCGTTATTGCGTTGGGCCAGATTCTGGTTGGCTGCCTGCAGTTCGGATGTACGGTCAGCCACACGCTTTTCAAGCGTGAGAGACCAGGTCACGTTTTCCACAGCCACAGCAGACTGATTGGCCAGCACACCGAGCAAATTCAAGTCCTCGCGTTCGAAGCGCCCGAAGCAGCCGGTTATATCAGTATAAATAATGCCCAGCAGTCTTCCCTGGTTTTTCAAAGTAGAAACCAGGATACTGCGTTCATCTGTCAGGAGACCGTTCTGGTTTTGCTGGCGCAGAAAACTCTGCCCGATCAGCGCTGCTTCTTCCAGGTAAGGCTCGATCTCAACCAGGAAGGCTGCTTCATCCGGTTCTGGCTCCACCCGTCCGCTCAAGATCTGGTAAGCAGGCCGCGGCAACTGGGTCTTGATCTGCCTGCGGTTACCATTTTCATCCAAAAGCACCAGGGCGATACGCTCGCCGCCGGTAAGTTCGGAAATTTCTTCAATGATCTGCTCCGGCAATTTAGCTGCATCGTGCTGGGCGTTTAATCGCACACCCACCGTGAGAAGGCGCTGAAAAATATCATCCAGACGTCCAGGACGCTGCACCTGCCTGGTAAACTCAGCCAAACCAGGCTGCCCAACACCATGCGAAGGAGCCTGGCGCAGCCATTCCTTCAACAGCAGACGGCGAAAGCGCACTCTATGCAGGTAACCGCGCCGCAGACCGGCATCCGACATGCTTTCGAGCGGAACCAGCACTGCCTGTCGTCCAATATCCAGCGCCCGCCAGGCTTCTTTGGATATTTTCCCAGACGCACTTTTTGGAGACAGGGCACGGTAACACCACCAGGCTGTCTCGTCCGGCAAAGCCTCGCTGTTGCCAAAGTCTTCGGGTTGGATACTTCCCAGGGCCTTGAGCGTCGCTCCTCGAACAGAAGGGGTGTCTCCAAGCTGGCGCGCAGTGATCGCCTGGAGAGCGTACAGGTTTGCCTGGAAATGGCGTGGAAATACCTGTGACCGATCCAACAGGTCCTTAATTATTTTCGCGGCTGCTGGCACATCCCCCAGTGCCAGCTTGCATTGCACCTGATTTACCAAAGTTACGTTGATCAACAGGTGATCATTTAATTTTGTAGACAGTCTGAAACCTTCTTCCGTGGTTTCCTGAGCCCCTTCAATATCACCCAATTCAAACCGAGCAGCTTCTAGATTTTGCAAGCCATACAGAACGTCGTATTCCTGGCCCATACTGCGGCCATTTTCGATGGTCTGGCGGGCGGACTCCAATGCCCGTTGGTAGAGGCCTAATTGTCCCAACCAGGTTGTGCTGTTATTAAGAAATGCGTTCTCATATAGCCTGGCACCCAGTGATCTGAATACTTCAAGGCTTTCATCCATATATTTACGTTTTATGGATAGATCATTACTTGAATTATTCAAATAGTTGAGAAACAAACCCTCGAACATGCGCTGTCCGGTAGCGCGCGCCAGTTGCAAACCCTGCCTGGCAGCCTCGCCCGCTTTGATAAAATCGGAACTCCGCACGGCAATGCGGGACGTGGCAGATAGCAGATTGAGCTGTTGGAGCGTATCCTGAGGGTCGGCAATTTCCAAAGCCGTTTTTAAGTTGTCCTGGGCCTCGGCAAATTGAAAAAGGACAGCTTGCGTCTGGGACAACGAACACAGCGCCAACACCGCCTGCTTTGTCAGGCCAGCGGATTGGGCCACCCACAAAGACATTTCGCCCAGAGATGCGGCACGCTCCAACTCGCCAATAAAACTTAATTCATTAGCCTGATATGCCAGAGCCTCCGCCAATGTCTTGCTATCACCCTTATCCCGGGCCAGTTCGCTCAAGTGGGTCAGGTCGGCATCCATTCCTGCCGAGTTACCCAACATCTGCTGGCTATCGCCACGCGCCATTAACATGGCAGACAGGGCCTCCCAGGGCAGATCATGGGTTTCGAGAGCCTGGCTGTAAAACGAAATGGCTTCGGGGTGCTTTCCGGTCTGCCGGGCGCGCTCGGCTTGTTGCTTGAAGCTTTGCCAGGTTTGCGTGGGTGCGTTCATGGAGTACTCCAGTTCAGCGCGAACAGTATAAAACGGGTTCGATCAATATTAAGCCAGAACAGTTTCTTCGCGCAATTCCCTGGCGGCCTGCGGATCCACTGCGCTAAAACGCGGCAAATCACGGATGCTGGTTTGCGCCAATCTTTCAGAGATACGCGCCAGCACAAGCTGACTGAAGGCGGACTGCAACATCAGTACACGCAGCAGCGCGGCGGGCACCTGCAGAAGTATGGCGGCTTCTTCAACCACCACATCCGCGGTGCGGGCTGCGCCCGTCAACGCGGCGATCTCCCCGAAAAAATCACCCGCAATCAATGTCGCAAGCGAACGGTAGCCGCCTTGACCATCCGCGATACCTACCACGGTTTTACCCGCCAGGATGAAAAAGGCCGAATCTCCAGTTTCGCCGGTGCTCGTCAGTTTGACGCCCTGCTGCACATTCAGCAGGCGTCCCTGGATCATCAGCTTTTCCCGGTCAGCTTTGCCAAGCCCGGACAACGAGGGCAGCAAACCAACCAACTGGTCAAGATCGGCAGGCATCACCGCCCGCCCAATCCCCAGGCCAGTGGCGGCCGGGGCATTGCGCAGGAGCGAAAGAGCCTTGCGCCATTCCTCGGCTGGCTGGCCCAAACCAGGCAACACAAGCGCCCAGACCGCGCAGCCGATCGAAACCAGCCCGCTGGTCAGCATCAACCAGCGCACATCCATTAAATCCGCCAGACCAGCAGCACCCATCCCAATCAGGAAAAAGACATTGTTGGCCACAAAAAAGGCGCTGGAAACCCGCCCGCGCATCTCAGCCACAGTATTGCGCTGCAGCAGCAGGCGGCGTGAAATAGAGTAAGGCGCGTTCATAAAACCAGAGACCATTTGGGCCGCGATAGCCAGCGGCACAGATTGCAGTCGCGAGTAAACCACCCAGGATATACCAATCCCAAACAGACCTACCACCATCCATTGCCCTTCGCGCCAGCGGCTTAGGATACCTGCCATCAGCAGGCTCGCAATCACAAACCCTACCGAGGTCAGACCCTCCTGCAAACCGTATTCAAAAGTTGTGGCACTCAGGGCACGTGTGGCAAAGGGCAGCAGCAGTGAGTTGGCCAGACCAAAACTGATCGAGACCGGCACCGCCAGCAGGAAAACGGAACGCAGCACCGGGCTTTTAAACAGGAAATCCAGCCCGGCTTTCAAGTTATTAACAACCACTTTAACCGAGGTGGAATCCTCGGCTTTGATTTTGGGAACGCGCAGGAAGAAGACACAAGCCGCCGAAAACACAAACGAAAAGGCGTCCAGGTAAAAGGCATAAGCGATCGGATAATTCGCGGCAATCAGACCAGAGGCTGCGAAACCGATGGCAGTTGAGCCAAATGAAGAAATTGCGATCAGCGAATTGGCGGCAGCCAACTCTTCATCCGGTGCCGCCTCGGGCAGCACGCTTTCGTAGGCGGGGTCAAAAAACTGGCCGATCGCGCTCGTCAGCATGACAATGACATACAACCAGGCAATTCCAAATGGTACCAGAAAGGGGATGAACGCCACCAGCACTGCCCTCAACAGGTCGGCCGCCATCATGATGCGCTGCCTGTCAAACCGATCCACAAACACCCCGGCCACCAGGCCAACCAGCAGGCTGGGCGCAGCCGTAGCCATCAACATCAAACCGACGCTCAAGGCCGATCCATTCGTCAGGCGGTAAACCATGATGGAAGCCGCCAGCGAGGTCAGCGCACTGCCGATGGTTGAAACCAGTTGGCCGGTCCACAGGAGCGCGAAATTTCTGCGTTTTAGAACTGCAAATGGGGAAGGCGAAGCCGCGATTGTCATGATTTCCTCCATGTAGAACCAGATGTATATGGCAGCAAGCGTAAAAAAATGATTTTTTCCCAAACAGACATTCCCGCGATTTGCCGATTTGCTCCCGAAAGGGCGTCGGGGCGATGTTAGCAAATCGTAAACCGAACCGGGATTTTCATCCCATGCAAACACCGGGATTTTCATATCTGGGGGCAAACTGGCAAGGTGACCTGTTGGCCTTTCGCTTTATTTCATGCACAGCACCATGTCCCAATCAAGATCCGGGATTATCCCATCGCGACAGAATTGCCGGCACAAATAATACTATAAAAGTAACTACTCACCCGTGTCTTGGTTTGGGCATCATCATACTGAACGATTTGCTTAGCAAATCGTGGGTACTTTCCATACCGAACTTCTGGGTACTTTCCATACTGAACTTATGGGTACTTTCCATACCGAACTTACATTTGCCCTGTGGGTCAGCCCGCT
>CAIWAX010000381.1 GCA_903910795.1 uncultured Anaerolineae bacterium | reverse complement strand
TAGACCTAAATTATATGAATAGCATAACTGCTCACGGGCTGCTCGCTTTTTGGGTATCCTATCCCCGCTAAGATCATGCGCCTCGTGAGTAGTCTTCATATTCCGTGGGACACCCCAAAGGATGAAAATGTGCTATAACGAGCGCAACCCAGGATACACAGTTTTTTTCAGATCAGTTACCTTCCAGGAATAAAATGGACACTGCCATTGAAACCGACCGGCTCGTTAAACACTACGGAAATGTGACCGCCGTGGATGGGCTGTCCCTGCGCGTGGCGCGGGGTGAAATATACGCCTTTTTGGGGCTGAACGGCGCCGGGAAAACCACCACCATCCGCATGCTGCTCGGACTGGTCAGACCAACCTCCGGCAGCGCGCGCGTATTGGGTAATCTCATTGAAATTGGCGGGAAAAAACCGTGGAGTTCGGTTGGGTATATGATCGAGAGCCCTTATGCCTATCCTGAACTGAGCGTGCGTGAAAACCTGGACGCGGTGCGCCGCTTACGCCCTGGCACACCGCCGCAGGCCGTTGGACAGATCATCGAATTGTTGGGACTCTCCACCTACGCCGACCGGCGAGCCGGCACGCTTTCACAGGGCAACGCCCAGCGGCTGGGCCTGGCGAAAGCCTTGCTGCACAACCCGCAACTGCTCATTCTGGATGAACCTGCCAATGGTCTTGACCCGGCAGGCATCGTTGAAATCCGCAACCTGCTGCACAGGTTGGTGCGCGAGCAAGGTGTGACGGTTTTTATGTCGAGTCATATTCTTGAGGAAGTTTCGCGGCTGGCGCACCGCATTGGCATCATCCACCAGGGACGCCTGATCCAGGAACTGGATATGGATGAGCTTGAACATAACCGGCGCCGGCGACTGCTGCTGCGCGCGCGCGATAACACGGCGGCGCTGGCTGTGCTGACCAGCGCCGGCTATTCGGCGGGACTGACAGACGGGCAGATGATCGAAATGAAAGAAGATGCGGCCATCCAGCATCCCGATGACATCGCGGTGCGGCTGGTCAATGCCGGTCACCCGCCAACTCTGCTCAACGTTGAACAGGAAGACCTCGAACATTATTTTTTGCGGCTGGTCGGGGTGCGCGAGGGAGAGACAAAATGAGCGCGCTGGCGCAGGTCATCCGGGTTGAGTTTCTCAAGGCGCGCCGCTCCAAAATGCCGCTCTTCACCGCGCTTGGGTTCGCGATGATACCCCTGGCCGGCGGGTTCTTCATGATTGTTCTAAAAGACCCCGCCCTGGCGCGGCGCGTCGGGCTGATCAGCATGAAAGCCAACCTGACAATGGGCGCCGCTGATTGGCCCACTTACATGCACTTTCTCAGCCTGGCGGTTGGTGCGGGTGGGCTGATTTTGTTCAGCCTGATCGCCAGTTGGGTGTTTGGACGCGAATATTCTGACCGGACTGTGAAAGACCTGCTGGCGCTGCCCACCCCACGTTCAGCCATCGTGCTGGGTAAACTGCTCGTGATCATGGTCTGGGCCACGCTGGTGACCGGTATAAGCTGTCTCACTACGCTGGCGGTGGGTGCGGCGCTGGCGCTGCCATTCGGCTCCCCGCAGTTATTCTGGCAGAGCGGGCTCACCATCCTCATCGCGACTGGTTTGAACATCGTGCTGGTCACACCGGTCACTCTGGCAGCCAGCGCCTGGCGCGGTTATCTTCCGCCGATTGGCGTGATGTTCCTGGCAATGGCACTGGCGCAGTTTGCCAACGGCGCGGGTTGGGGTGAGTATTTCCCGTGGGCCGTCCCCGCGCTTTTCGCACAGGGTGAAGCGTTGGGAGCCATCAGTTACCTGATCGTGTTTCTGACGGGGCTGGCTGGCCTGGCCGGCACTCTGCTATGGTGGGAACTGGCCGACCAAGCACAATAGCTTTCATGATCAATACGATCCTGCCAGCCTCCTGGCACTTTCAGCGTAACGAAAAACTTTTTTGTCAAATCCAATTACAAGCTTTTCACATCCGACAGCTTGAAAAGCTTATCAATCCAGTGTACACTATAGTGTACACTGGATTATTTAAAGAGGAGTATTCCCATGTTGCAAAACATCACCCTGAGCGCGGAGAAAGCGCTGATCGAAAAAGCCAGACAGCAAGCCCAGGCGCATAACTCCACCCTTAATTCCGAATTCCGCCGCTGGTTGGCTCAATATGCCGAAAATAACGAAAAAACCACTGATCTGGACGGCCTGATGAATCGTTTGAAGTATGCCCAACCCGGAAAGGTCTTTACCAGGGATGAACTGAATGAGCGATAAATACTTCCTGGATACGAACATCCTGGTCTACAGCTTTGATGATCTCCAGCCTGAGAAGAAGGAAATTTCCCTGGCCTTGATCGCTAATGCCATGCGAACCGGGATCGGACTGATCAGTTGGCAGGTGGTACAGGAATTTTTAAACGTATCCACGCGAAAATTCAAAACCCCGCTGCTCAGCGGAGATGCAAAAATATATCTGGAGCAGATCCTCGAACCGCTTTGCAAAGTTTATCCTGACCTGGGTATATACAGTTCTGCGCTGGATATTTCATCTCAAACCGGCTATTCTTTTTACGATGCGCTGAAATTGGCTGGGGCCAGGCAGGGCGGATGCCAAATTCTATATTCCGAAGATTTGCAGGCTGGTCAACAAGTCGGCGGCGTGAAAATCGTCAATCCGTTTAAATAAGAAAGGGCCCGCCCCGTCCCTGGAAAAAACGCGGACAGAGCGGGCCCTTTATAAAAATTTCTCTCTATCTAATCCCCCAAATAATCCCTTAAATTCCGGCTGCGGGTCGGATGGCGCAGCTTGCGCAGCGCCTTGGCCTCGATCTGGCGGATACGCTCGCGGGTTACATTGAAATAGCGGCTGACCTCCTCGAGGGTGTGATCTTTGCCATCTAACAGGCCGAAGCGCAGTTCGAGCACCTGGCGCTCACGATCGGAGAGCGCCGCCAGCACGTGCTGCACCTGTTCCTTGAGCATATCGCGGGCCGCGGCATCCATCGGCTCAAGCGCGTCATCATCCTGGATGAAGTCGCCCAACTGCGATGAATCCTCGTCACCCACCGGCCCTTCCAGCGAGACCGGCTCTTCGGCTGAGCGCAGGATGCGGTATACCTTGGTGGTGGCTGTCTCCCAGCGCTGCTGCAGCTCCGGTTCCAGCGGTGTGCCTTCGGCTTTGGACTGCAGGATGGCATGCACATCCTCGGTAGGGAGATAGCCCACTTCCAGAGCCAGTTCGTTATTACTGGGTTCGCGCCCGTATTTCTGGACAAGCTGGCGCTGGATGCGCAGGATGCGCGTGATCGATTCGAATAGATGAACGGGGATGCGGATGGTGCGCGCTTGCTCGGCGATCGAGCGGTTGATTGATTGGCGGATCCACCAGGTGGCATACGTACTAAATTTGAAACCGCGCCGCGGATCAAATTTATTGACAGCCCGCAACAGGCCCAGGTTTCCTTCCTGGATCAAATCCAGAAAAGAGATGCCGCGTCCCAGGTAGCGCTTGGCGACGCTCACGACCAGCCGCAGGTTGGCGCGAATGATAGCCTGGTTGGCATCGTCGCCACGGTTCTCGAGCACGCTGGCATCATACGTCAGGTCGCTTTCCGCCGGCAGGTAATGGTGTAGATCGGTAGCAGTGGGAAACTCACCCGGATGCTCCCGAAAAAATTTGGTCAGCCAATCTGCCAGTTGCGGCGGGAGGATATACAGGCACACAAACAGGTTGAAAGCATTGGAAGCCAGCCCATTCCAGCGGGTATCCCGCCCCCACTGGCCGTTATCCAGGAAGGCGCGCAGATAGGATGGCGAGTCGATATCCCAGCCGTGGCGCAGGACCTGGGCGGACGCCAGCACCAGCGCCATATCGGGTACATGCACATCCAGGCGCCCGGCATCCTCTTCAAAACGCCGCAGCGACACCAACAAATCGTCGACCACCGCGCGGTAAATGTTTTTAAATGGGGTCATCCTGGTTTCAGAACGGGGTTGCGCCGCCGTGTGCTTTTCCAAGCGGCGCTGCAGGGTTTTCATCAAGCGCTGAGCCTCGATCATGGTGGAAAGGCGGAACTCGCTGTCAGAATCCAGCAGCTTCACCAGCCCGATCTCACGCAGGTATAATCGCACCGGGTCCTCGGAGAATTCCTCCGTCAGGACTGGATGGGATAAATCAATCGGCTCCTCTGCCTCCAGTTCGGCGGCATCTTCCGGCCCGATCTCAATATCATCAATCTCGGTCGCCATCTCATCATTTTCAAGATCGGCGGGATCGGGCAGCAAGTCTTTGGGATCTTTTATTTCGCGTTTTTTTCTGGGCATGGGATTTACCTCCGCCTGTATTCAATCAGCTTGCGACGCGCCTCATCCAGATGATTTAACATACGTCCATACTGAACCATCTGTTGCAGGTAATTGGTGGCCTGCATTTGCCCGGCTTGTTGCGCGTCATCAATCATAAACCGCAATTGATTAACACCCTCGCTCAAGGTTTGTTGCCGTATCTGCAAAACTTGTCTGATCAACTCATCCAGCAGGCGGTCATCCGCGCCCCTGGAAGCCCTCTCTGCCAGCAGGCTCGAATAAGTGTCGCGCAGACTTTCATCCAGATGCGCTTCGACATAATGGGCTTGCTCGGTTTCATCCTGTTCCAGCGACTGCTGAATCAAACGCAGAATCAACTGGTGGTCAGTATACTCGAAATCTGTCCCCGAGATGGCCGCCAGACCCGATTCCTGCAGGCGCCGGTCAAGGTGTGGCAGCAGATCCGGACGGCGCAAAAGCAGCGCCAGGCAGGAGGTTTCCACAATCCGCCCGCCTCTGGCCGCCGGGAGCGTCTGGGATGACTTCTTCTCTGCCTGGGCCTGACTGGCCTTGTTGGGCAGACGTTTGACGGGCGCCGCCGGTGATACCGCCCCGCTGAGAGTCCGTTCATCCACCTTCAGGCGGCGCGCCAGCATCTGGCGGTAGGAATCGCGCTCGACCGGATCGGGCAGATCCTCGATCAAAGGGATGATACGGGCCGCGATCTCGCTTTTCACCTTCGGGTCGTTAAGATCCTGCCCGGCGCTGATAGTATCCAGCACGTGTTCCACCACCGGCTTGGCCGCCGCGATCAGGCTGGCCCATTCCTGCGGGTCGCGGGCCACAATTTCATCCGGGTCGAGCCCATCCGGCATGTTCGCCACGCGCAGATCGGCCTGCAGGCGGGCCTCATGGCGCAACAAACCGTGCGCGTCAAAGCGCAGTTCTTCCTCGTGATCCATGGAGACGCGCGCCGCTTCCAGACCGCGCAAAACCGCCTTTTGACCGGCGGTATCCGGGTCGAGCGCCAGTACGATCTTGCGTGTGAACTTTTTCAGCAGCTTTAGCTGATCTTCCGTCAGGGCCGTGCCCATCGGCGAGACCACATTTTCATAACCCGCCTGGTGTACGGCGATCACATCCAGATAGCCTTCCACGATCACCACCTGGTCGGCGGCGCGGATTGGCTTGCGGGCGCGATCCAGGCCATACAGCAGGCGGCCCTTGTCGAACAGGACAGTCTGCGGCGAATTCATGAATTTGGGGATGTCGTTCGGGTCGAGGATGCGCCCGCCAAAACCGGTCATCCGGCCGTTTTCATCGCGGATGGGGATCATGATCCGGTTGCGGAACTTGTCGTAATACCCGCCGGAATCGCGCTCGGCCAGCAAACCGACATCCATCAGTTCCTGTTCGCTGTATTTCGGTCCAGAAGGCTTTGACCGGGCCGTGAAATGGGTCAGAACTGCGTCCCAGCCCGCCGGGGCATAGCCCAGCCCAAAATTCTCAATCGTCTGGGCCGCCAGGTTGCGTTTTTTAAGCAGGTACTCCAGCGCGGGCGCGCCGCCAGGGGTGTTCAGCAGGGCGTGGCGGTAGAAGGTGGCGGCCTCTTCCAGCAAATTGCGCAGGCGCTGGTTCTCTTCTTTCTGCTCGGGGGTCTGCGGATGCAGGTCTTCCAACTGCACCCCGGCGCGCTCCGCCAGGCGCTGCAGGGCTTCCTTGAAATCTATGCCTTCCTTCTTCATCACAAACTTGAAGATATCGCCGCCGTCATTACATTCTCCGAAGCAGCGCCAGGTGCCAGTCTCCGGCCAGATCACAAAGGCCGGTGTGCGCGTATTGGAATGGAAGGGACAGAAGCCCGTCTGCGTGCGCCCGCTGCGGCGCAGTTTTACCCCGGCCTCGGAGGCGAGGTCGACGATGTCA
This sequence comes from uncultured Anaerolineae bacterium, assembly GCA_903910795.1. Taxonomy (GTDB): domain Bacteria; phylum Chloroflexota; class Anaerolineae; order Anaerolineales; family Villigracilaceae; genus UBA5195. Next base: position 5,541 of record CAIWAX010000381.1, on the reverse strand, counting down.
ATGCGGGCCTTTATATCGTCAATGGAAGTCATGGCAAAGGTATTATAGACTTGGATTGAATGGTATGCAAATGAAAAACAAGCAGAAGTAAAACGTCCCGAAGGTTACGAATAATAACCTTCGGGACGCAGGGAATGACAGTTTCTTAAAAACTGGGCTAAAACCCTTCCAGCTTGCCCAGGTCCGCCAGACCGGTCGAAAGGCTGGCGACCTTTTGCAGCAGTGCCAGTCGGTTGGCCTTGACGGCCGGATCCTCGGCCATGACCAGCACCTTGTCGAAGAATGTTGTGATGGCCGGGATCAACTTTTCCACGCCGCCCAGCAGTTCGTCAATCGTGGCGGGCGGAGCCGTGACGGTGCTCTGGTAAGCCTGATAAAGCGCCTGTTCGGCAGGTTCCACCAGCAGGCTTTCCGAGACGATCTTTTGACCGGACACCTGGCTGCGGACGATACGCACACAGCGCGCGTACCCATCCAGGATGCCGGCCCAATCCGGGCGCGCCACCCAGGCCATCAACTGCTGGATGGAGCGCACAGCCCCGGCCGGGTTATTGGACTGCCCCGTCAGGATAGCCTCGATGACATCGTATTTGTAACCCTGATCGTTCAGCAACACCTTAAGACGCCCGCCAATGAAATCGAACACCTGGGCCTTGACCTCATCCGTCACCGGCACGGGTTGCGTGGCAGCCGACTTCTCGATGGCGGCCCGCAAATCAAAGTCCGCGCCGTGTTCGATCAGCGGTTGGACGGTGCCGATGGCCGCGCGGCGCAGGCCAAACGGGTCTTTCGCGCCGCTGGGCACGACCCCGGCGGCAAACAGGCCGACCAGCGAGTCGATGCGGTCCGCCAGGGCGATAACCAATCCGATTTTGCTTTGCGGCACGGGCTGATACTGCTCACCAATTGCGACTGCCACAGCCTTAGGTTCGCCGGAACGCAGCGCGTATTCGCGCCCGATGATGCCCTGCAGGCTGGTCATCTCGGTCACCATCTGGGTGGTCAGATCGGCCTTCGCCAGGAAGGCGGCGCGTTGAACGGCTTGCCGCGCAGGTTCATCAAAGCCCAGCATGGCGGCCAGCTCCGGCGCCAGCTTGAGCATACGCTCGGATTTATCCAGCATCGAGCCGAGTTTGGTCTGGAAAATAAGGGTCTTCAGCCCATCGCGGTAATAGGCCAGCGGGCGTTTGACATCCTCGCGCACGAAGAAATTGGCATCCGCGAAGCGCGCGCCCAGCACATGTTCATTGCCGTGCGCCACAATATCAATGTGCTGCTCATCCCCATTCCGAATGGCGATGAAATACGGCATCAACGCCTTTTCACCAGAGGGATTCTGGACTGGGAAGTAACGCTGGTGCTTTTTCATGGTCGAGATCAGCACATCGCGCGGCAGGGCCAGAAATTCCGGGTTGAAGGTACCCAGGATGGGCGAGGGCATCTCTACCAGATTGGTGACTTCAGCCAGCAGCCCGGGCTCAATGATGGCTTCACCGCCGACCGAGGCCGCGGCTTTTTTAACCATCTCCACGATGGCAGCCGAGCGTTCGGCGCTGTCGAGCGTGATGCCCGCGCCACGCAAAGTCTCAAAATAGGCCTGGGCCGAGGGGATGACCATCTCAGGGGAATCATAGGGGCGCAGGCCGCGGGTCAGGTTTCCAGACTGCACAGCAGCGTATTCAAACGGCAGCAGACTGCTGCCCAGCAGAGCCGTCAGCCAGCGCAGCGGGCGTGAGAAGGCCACGCCGGAGTTATTCCATTTCATCGACTTTTCAAACTTGATCGCGGCCACAAAAGCGGGCAGGGCTTCCGCCAGCACTTCACGCGCCGGGCGGCCCTTCTGGCTGACAACCGCCACCACGTATTTACCGCCGTCAATCTCGCGCACCTTCAAATCAGCCGTAGTCACACCGTTCTTTTTGGCGAAACCCAGCGCCGCGGGTGTGGCGATCCCGGCTGCGTCAAAAGCCCGCTCGGCGGGCGGCCCCTTGACCAGGTCTTCGCGGTCGGGCTGCTGCGGGCTGACATCCTCCACAAACACGGCCAGGCGGCGCGGGGTGGCAAAGGTTTTGATGGCGCCGTGCGCCAGGCCCAGCCCGGATAACCAGGTTGGGGTTTTTTCCGTCAACTGCGCCAGGGCCGTGTCCACATCCCCGGCCGGCAGTTCTTCCACGCCAATTTCCAGCAGGAAGGGCGCCGGGCCTAGGGCTGGCGCAGCGGCCTGCGCCGGTTGGCTTTTGGCGGACGGCTGGACAGGCGCAGGCGAAGCCTTCAGGAATGGATATTCAAGCTGCTTGCGCTGCTCCAGGTAGGCTTCCGCCACGCGGCGGGCCATCTCACGCATACGCCGGAAGTAGCCCTGGCGTTCGGTCACACCGATCGCGCCGCGCGCGTCCATGATATTGAAGGTGTGCGAGCATTTCAGCACGTAATCATGCGCCGGCAGCACCAGCCCCTGCTCCAGGCAAGCCAGGCACTCGCTGGCGTACAGCTCATACATCTGACGGGCGCGCTCCACGTCCGCGATCTCGTAATAATACTTGCTATGCTCAAACTCCTCCTGGCGGCGCACTTCGCCATAGGAGATGCCGGGCGCCCAGGGCTCGCCCCAAATGGAAGGCGCGTCATTGAGCGCGATCAGGATGCGATCCAGACCGTAGGTAATCTCGACCGCCACCGGGTCGAGCGGCATGCCGCCCACCTGCTGGAAGTAGGTGAATTGAGTGATTTCCTGCCCGTCCAGCCAGACCTCCCAACCCAGGCCCCAGGCCGAGATGGCGGGCTGCTCCCAGTTATCCTCCACAAAGCGGATGTCGTGCTGACGCGGGTCAATCCCGATGGCCTTGAGCGAGTCGAGGTACAGTTCCTGCGGGTTGCCGGGGTCCGGCTTGAGGATGACCTGGAACTGGTAGTGCATCTGCAGGCGGTTGGGGTTCTCGCCGTAGCGTCCATCATCCGGGCGCACGGAGGGCTCAACGTATGCCACGTTCCACGGCTCGGGGCCGAGCACGCGCAAAAAGGTAGCTGGGTTCATGGTTCCGGCGCCGACCTGGGTGTAGTATGGCTGCCAGATCACGCAGCCGCGTTCGGCCCAGTAATTTTGGAGGGTCAGGATGATGGATTGGAAGGTGTGTTTTTCTGTCATTTTTAAATTCCGTTATTCAAATATGAGGAGGATGGCTGGGAAAAGATTATACCTTGAAAGAAAACGAATCGCCCGCTCTGGAACCTGAGAGCAGGCGTTCGAATAATTATTTACCTTAAATTATTTGCTAAAAACTATGGCACTACAATTTTTCCAGCCGAAATTTTTACCCTTCCTGTTGTTAATAAATAATTACAAGCTTTTTGCATAGCCTGGTTTATATTCCCGCCCGTGCGATTAAATCCAAATACTCGGGCAGTAGAACTAAATAAATCCGCTGGCAAAACACCAATAGTTGTACCCGCTATGATAAACATTGCTTCAGCAAGTTCTTCTACACATATATATTCTATTTTTCTGTCAGATTCATCTCCCTTAGGAATTCTTACCGGCACCTGTTTTGAATCTTTTATCCACAAAAAATCAGCTTTTTTCACGACCACATTATTCAAATTCCGATTTATTATATAAATTACTGCGTTTTGAACCTTCGCCGTTGCTTTTTGGTAGCCATACATTGCTGCCACACGTTTGCAAAGTAATTCAAAATGGATTGGGTATTCTTCTTCAACCACAAGTCTAATAACCTTTTCAGGAATATATTTATTAGCAGTGATGCCTTTTCGAATATCTGTTTCTACATAAACAGGGAAGCCAAATGGATTGTTTGAATCGATTGCTTGAGGTTTCGAATCCACAGGAATTTCTATTGCGACAAAATTGCTTCGACTCAGTGTTTCTTCTTGTTCAATGGCTTTTCTATCAATGCGAGGTTCTATCTTCTCGTACCCGGAAATTGATTCATGGACAGCTTCAAGAAGTTTTTGACCTTCAGTAACAGGATCTTTCACCCAATCAGTGGACCAAATTCTGTAAATCTTCCAACCAATATCTTCTAGTATGGTTTGCCGTAACCGATCTCGCTCTCTAGCAGTCCGGGCGGAATGATAAGTAGCTCCATCACATTCTATTCCGAGAACAAAAATTCCGCTCAAGGATGGATGTTTTACAGCCATATCTATTCGATATCCAGAACACCCTACCTGTGTAGCTAATTTATACCCATTTTTGATTAGAAATTCATATACAGACTCTTCAAACGGCGATTCAACATTGATGGTTTCGGATACCAACAACTCCCTGCTTAAAACGTCCGCTCCATTTATGGCAAATTCTATATATGAGCGTAGCATCTTCACCCCTTCAACAGAAGTCTTTTCAAGATCTATGTCTGTAGGATGTATCGATCCCACCAGCTTTACATTGAATTTTGCTCTCGTTATGGCAACATTCAATCTTCTATATCCCCCTTCCCTGCTTAGCGGACCAAAATTCATATACATTACACCATTTTGATCTTTTGCATAACCAATGCTAAAAATTATTGTATCTCGTTCATCACCTTGAACATTTTCAAGGTTTTTAACAAAGAAACTTTCATCCTTATCCTCAGCAAAAAAGATGTCATATTGTTGGTGTAACAATCTAAATTGTCGAATTGCAGCCTCAACAGCCTGTTGCTGTGCTTCACTAAATGTAACAACTCCAAGTGATCGGTTAGGAAATTTCTTGAAATGATCAAAAACCAGATCAGCTACTTTTTTGGCTTCAACAATATTGTTTCGCTTTCCGCTTCGGTCATAAACTCCATTTGATACATAAATGTATTCGACTCCATTGTCTGGAATTCGATCAATATAGGATGGGAAAGTTATTAGGCTGTTGTTATATACCTTTGCATTCGAGAAAGCGATTAGATGTTCGTGGCGACTTCTGTAATGCCAACGGAGTGTGCGTTCTGGTAAAACCGTGACCGATTCATCTAAAATAGATTGGAACCCATCCGTATCATCATAGTCATCTTCATTCTCATCAGTATCGAATTCATTCTCTGATGTGTTAGCTGTAAAAAAATTGGTTGGTGGTAATTGTTTGCTATCGCCAGTAATTATTACTTGGGAGCCTCGCATAATCGCCCCAATTGAATCCTCGGTGCGAACTTGAGACGCTTCATCAAAGAGTACAATATCAAAATTATAACTATCAGCGTTCAAAAATAAACTTACTGATAGCGGTGACATCATTAAACAAGGCTTCAAAGTTAGTAATAAATTGGGTATTGCTTTAAATAATCTCCTAAGTGGCATTATTTTTCGTTGTTTACTTAACTCTCTTTTTAAAATCCCTACCTCATCATTCGCAGAAGTAAATCTATTATTAAAATCTGGCAATCTGGAGACAAGTAAATGTTTTACCCGAGTACGGGCAATAGACAATTGATCTTTATCTTTAGTTTCCGCTAACTGATAGACAAAAAGATGGTGGTAATGGGTTCAAAGCATGGTAATCTTGTTTTGCGAAAGACAAAATTGCAGCGAGGAACCCATCACCATGTT
>CAIWAX010000380.1 GCA_903910795.1 uncultured Anaerolineae bacterium | reverse complement strand
CTGTTGCCCTGTCTTTTGGTCTCGATTTTAAATTATTGGCAACGGAACGCTATGATCTCGTCATCCCCTCCGAAAAATGGGAATTGGAATCAATACAAGCTCTCAAGTGCTGGTTGGACACGGATCAGGCCAAAATGGCAATAAATAACCTGGGCGGTTACGATACAACCGAAACTGGTACAGTCAGGTGGGTTTCTTGAGTTTTCGGTAGCCCGTGTTTTGCAGTGACCATCTCGGCCAGAATCGATAATGCGATTTCATCCGGTTGAATAGCGCCCAGATGAATCCCGATCGGGGCTCGTAGATGGCTAAGTTGTTCATCGGTAACACCTAATTCCCTCAGCGCGGCAAAACGTTGGGGAATTTTTTTGCGTGTCCCGAGCACGCCCACATAACGCGCCGGGCTGGCCAGGGCCACTGCCAGGGCAGGGTTATCCAGTTTTTCATCATGGCTGAGAACGGCGATATAGGTGCCTTCGTCTGGACGCAGTTTTTCCAAGGCGGTTGAAGGCCATTCGTTGATCAATTCATCCACATGTGGAAAACGTTCGCGGGTGGCAAACGCGGCGCGTGGATCAATCACAATCGTATGGTAGCCCATTGCCTTCGCCAGGGTGATCAGTGGGATTGCAATATGGACAGCGCCAACCACCACCATGCGTGCAACAGGCGCGAACACATCCACAAACACATCCACCAACTCACCAGCCACGCGGAAAGATGACCAGGTTGCCTCCTGGACAGCAATCTGGCTTTGCATCCATTCGCATGCTTGTGTATTTAGTTCAACATTTCCCAAGCTGCCAAGTGTCCGCCCATCGGGCCAGAGCATCAATTTATTCCCCAATCCAGGGCCGGAAATAACCGTTGCAACTGCCACAAGCTGGTTTTCATCCAGACATTTTTTCAGGGCCGGGTAAATTTCACACCAGGCGGGCGAATCCATTGTTTCTACAAACACATCCAGGGTGCCACCGCAGCTCAGCCCTACTTCCCAGGGCGCATCTTCGCTGGGCACGCCGTAATGAAGCAGCTTTGGTTGGCCACTTTTGATAACCGCCTGAGCCTCTTCGTAGACAACTCCCTCGATACATCCACCCGTCACAGAACCGGCGATTTCCTGAATGGTGGTCATCGCCATCTTGGCGCCCAACGGACGCAGCGACGAACCATCTCGTTTGACATTGGTTGCAATGGCAACCTGCTTGCCTTCTTTGCGCCAGGCTTCAATTTCTCTAAAAACTTCACGCATATTGACCTCGCTTGTCTAAAATGGTTCGTTTCAGTAAGCTGCCGGCCTCTTGGGGATTGTGGTGGCAGTGAATGTTTACTTCCATGTTTTTTAGTGTCGGGATCGTTTTGAGGGCCTGTTCGATCAAACTCGAGGGATTTGAATTGGAGAGCATTTGGGCATCGATGGTCACCGCGGTGTTGCCATTTTCGTCGGTAATGGTCACTGAGAAATTCAGCAGCTCAGGGATGGAAAACAGAGCCTCATCGAAATCGGACAGCCTCAGCACTTGATTCTCGAGTGGAACGAACCCTGCGAAACGCCCGCTGACGCATTCCAAAACCTTTAAAGCAGTTCCACACGGACAATCGCCGGGGATGAAGCGGCTCCTATCTTCCATGCGGTAGCGGATGAGCGGCATGCCGTGCCGGGTAAGGGTTGTAAAAACAACTTCACCGTGTTCTCCGTCGGGTGCCGGGTTGCCTGTCAGCGGGTTTACCACTTCAAAATATAGATCGGCTTCGCGCAGGTGGTAACCAGTATGCGCCTCACACTCCACACCGCCGCCCAAGCCCATCTCGGTTGCGCCATAGTGGTTGTAAACCTGACAGCCCCAGGTCTCCTTCAGCACATTCACGATGGCTGCCGGAAGATAATCGGTGGATAGCAGGACGCTGCCTGGTCTGTGCCTTCCGGGCAACCAGCGGCGCGCCAGGCCTAACACCTGGGTGGGCGATCCCACCAGGCAGTCAGCTTTTTTGTCATTCAGCACTTCCAGCGCCTGGAGCGGATCGCGTACGGGTCCGTAGGGGATGGGTTCGCGGCCCAGGCGGCCCAGGCCCAGGCGTAGAAGATCGCCCACACCTCCCGGAGTTTCGCAAGGCAGCAGGATCAGGACCTTATCACCAGGCTCAGTAAATGTGGACATCCCTACGCCGAAAAAGTCGATGGTCAGTTCCTGGTCTTCACCTGTAAAGTAAATACGCTTTGGTTCGCCGGTGGTACCGGAACTTTGCAAGGTGACCACGCGCTGGATTTCATCCTGTGAAACGCAGACAAATTGCAGTGGATTGCGTCGAACATCTTCGGGCGTGGTAAAAGGAAATTGGCGCAGTTCTTCCAGTTCGCTGATGGATTCCGGCAACCCCTGGAAATGTTTGCGGTAAAAAGAGCTTTTTCCCCGCGCCAAAGCCAGTGTCTCATTTATTTTATGCAACTGCCAGGCATCAATTTCCTGCCGGGTCAAGACAGGCTGGCCAGTATTGATCTTGCTGCGAATCCAGGGGTCAAGCGGAGTGAGTTTCACTGAGTAGTCCCGAATACTTATGTGGTTCTGTTTTTCGGTAGAGTGAACGCCCCTGGCGGTCGGTCAGATTATAGGCACAGAAAGGCACCAGGCGACCATCCGGACTGGCGGTATGGATGTAACAGTCGCGCAGCCGATCCAGGTCAAGTGTCCAGGCATCCTGGAAGGCCATACCCCGAGACACAGAAAGTGTGCGTGCGTTTGCGCTCCAGGAATACATCCCACTCGCCCAGACTGGGACCGCTGAAAACGGGCAAATCCATCATAGGTGCAGGAGCTGACCAATGTTCGGCCACAAATTCGCGTGAACGCGCTGCTCCCAGCGCGGCTGGGATCGGCTGGCAGCAGCAAGCTGTTTCCTCTTTATGCCGTGTCAGGGTCTTGAGCGAGCCATCCGGCATCAAAACATAATTACCATGAAAAGAACACTGAGCATTTTCACCCCCGGGCGGGCACAACGCAGAAGATTGGAACAATCCACTGGTCTGGGCTTCCACTGCCCGGATGACTTCCGGGATGGTGATACGAGCTTCATCTGCAGGGTCCTTCGGGTCCCGTGCGGAATCCGGGGCTACCCCGTATCTTCCGAAATAGCTGATTGGCTGGAAGTGCACACCCCGTACAGCCGGCATATGAGCCAACGCCAGTCGTAGGATATTGCCAATGTCTTCCGTGTTGATACCTGGCACCAGGGTTGGCACCAACACCACGCCAATTTCCATCTCGGCACAATGTTGAAGTACAGCCATTTTCTTCTCGAAAAGATCACGTCCGCGAATACTTTTGTAAATGATATCGTTGGTGCCATCAAATTGCAGGAAAACGGTTGATAAACCCGCAGCCTTGAGTGCCGACAGATAAGCGGCGTCGCGCGCCAGCCTTAAGCCATTGGTATTCAACTGGAAAAAGGTAAAACCGTAGGATCGTCCTAATTGGATGATTTCGGGCAGGTCATCGCGTACGCAGGGTTCGCCGCCCGAAAGCTGTACGTTAAACGGGCCGCCAGCCGCCAACAGGCGTTCGTACCAGGCAGCGATCTCCTGCATACTCAAATCAGGAAGCGGATTAATGACACCAGCATCCGCGAAGCATACCGGGCAGTGCAGATCACAGCGCTGGGTAACTTCCAGCAGCACACAGCACGATTGCTGTTGATGCTCAGGGCACAGACCGCAATCATACGGACAACCCTGTCTGACTTCGGTAAAGGGATTATTGGGAAAGGAAGGGGTTTTCGGGCGCACCCATGAAGTAAAGGCTGGGAGACCGCGCCAG
>CAIWAX010000379.1 GCA_903910795.1 uncultured Anaerolineae bacterium | reverse complement strand
TCTACCAAACTGGACGAAAGGTCGCTGATGATTATAAAGATACCATGCGTATTGTTTTTGATGGTTACTTGGGCAAATGGAACTACCGAGCCATACCATCGGTAGCGCCACTTTGAGGTAAGTTATTTTTTCCGCATTACTAAGCCAAAATTGAAGGAAAACCAATGAGTACAGTTGATGCCACTTTTCATCTTCCAGAACAGATCGCACAAGGTTTATTAGATGGTACTTATGAACGGGTAGGTGGGGTAGTACGTAATATAGTGTCGAAACAGGTTGTTGCTTGGTTACGCGAGATATACGAGATAGAAGAGCCAGTTTTATTAGATCTTTTGTCACTTACCCCAGTGGGTGCCGTAGCCAGTACTCTGAACCTGGCAGTTTCAACCATGGGCTTTATTATCGTTCTAAAACGTTTAGGTGTCATCGAGCAAAAACTTGAACAAGCCCAAGAAGTCCTCGAAACAATTGGTTATAAGATAGATTTGTCTTTTTATGCCAACTTTCGCGCGGCGCTTGATTTAGCGATTAATGCTTTTACGATGAATAACTCTGAAACCCGCAAAATGAGTGCGATGCAAGCCATTAATCGTTTTCTGGAAGCAGAACATCACTATACCAAACTCACAGATCGAGAAATTGGCAATGGCAGTCAGGTGGCGGGTGAATACTTATCAACGTTGTGTTTGGCCTATGTTACTGAAGCGCGTTGCTATTTGGAGATAGAGGAGATTGATACCGCCCGTCGTCGTTTGCAAGAAGGTGCAGCGATACTTCGACCACGTTTTGAAAAGTATATCAATACTTTATTGACTTCAAATCCAGCCGCCTATTTGCATCCAAGCTTAAAGAAACAGGTGGGGTTGAAACGCCTGACAAAAGTTTATCAATGGCTAGAACCAGGGTTAGATGAGATCGAGGTTTTTGAAATGCAACGAGAAAATTTGTTCAAATTAGCTCGAAACCCCGAAGAATGGACGAATTCACTTCCACAGGCGATTCGTATATCGAAAGGTAGTACTGCCACACCAATAAATATGTTTAATGATTTTGCCAAACAAGGGAAAAAGTTTATAGGGACTTTACCCTCAATTGCGAAAATGAAAGCTGGTTATACAGAAGCGGTAACGCCATCTTCCGAGACAGAGGCATATCTTCGTTTACCAGCAATGATGGAATTAATGGAAACGATGGCTGAAGATGATAACCGCTTGGCGATGTATGAGTCAGAAGTGGAGATGATACATCGGTTAGGGATGAGTTTTCAAGAGTGGCGGCAATTAACGCCATCGTCTACTGCTCAAGGAAATGGGGCGAAATTAATTTACATTACTGTGTCGTAAAAGTAAACGGCGGCCCACCTTCTACTCCGGACAAGTGCGGGCAAATCCCCACACACTCAGTGAATCGGCCCCAAGCGGCGGAAACCAACGGAACCATTACTAAAACCATAAAAGTATATTTGTATGCGCCCCAGCTGCTTTACTGGGGCGCATATTTTGCATTCACGTTATGTGCTTCGCGGCCTTACTTTTTAGCAATAGGTTTCTTCGCCGGGGGCTGGACAGGCGCTTCGGCGGGGGCCGGGGCCGGTTTTTTCGCAGGATTGGTCGTTGTTTTTGTCGCTACGGGTTTGGCCGTGGTCTTGCCGAGGGCTTCTTTCGCGGGTGGCACCGCCTTGGCGGCTGACTTGCTTTCCGCGGCTGTCTTCTGGGAAGCCGGAGCCTTGAGCAGCTCAAGCTGTTCCACCTGCGGTTCCTTCCGGTATTTAGGCTCCTCCAGCTTTTCCGCCAGCGCGATAAAGCGTCCCGCCACCCAGGCATCGGTGATGCCTACCACCCCGTCGCCGGGTTTGACCTCCACCACACTGTCGCCGCGCGTGGCGGCGCGTTTCTTCAACCCGGCTTCGTCCAGGCGCGTCATTTTGGGGGCGGCCTTGAGCAGGTGCAAGGTGACAATGTGCGTGCCCTTGCCAATCGCCAACCCGGCCAGCTTGACGCCTTGCGGCAAATCCCACAGAATCACCCCCCGCCCATAACGTCCCTGGGGTGGAAATTCGTTTTGCGCGATACGTTTGGCCTTGCCATCCGAAGCCACCACGAAGACATCCCCTTCGGCGGGCAGGATCTCCAGGCCCACCACCACGTCGCCCACGCCCAGTTTGACGCCGTTCACACCGGCGGCCACCAGGCCCATCGGGCGCACATCCTCCTCGCTGAAGCGGATCGCCATACCGCCCGCGGTCGCCAGCAGCAGTTCCTTCTTGCCATCTGTCAGCGCTACCCAGCCGAGTGCGTCGCCTTCGTTGACTTTGCACAGGAAAAAGGTCTGGGCGGAGGGACCGGGCAGATCGCTGACCAGCGATTTCTTGAGCAGGCCGCCGCGTGTGACCGTCAGGACACAGGTTTCCTCCGGCAGGCTGGAACGTTTTGGCAGGGCAAATGCCACCACAGGTTTGTCGGCTTCCTTGAGCGGTGAGACTTTGTAATATGGGCTGCCTTCGGCCAGCTTATCTGTTTCCGGCAGGGTGTGGATGGCAACCGCCGCGGCGGTGCCGCGTTCCGAGACCAGGTACAGGGTGTCGGTGGATTTGGCGCGCACCAGCAGGTGCGGGGCGTCGCTGCCGCTCAGGCGCGGGGCCTTGTCTTCATGGCTGCGCGAGAGCATCCCGTCTGCGCTCATCCCCACCCAGACCACCTGGTCGGGCAGCAGTTGGGTGGTGGTCAGGACGGAGTGTTTTTCTTTGCCGGCCTTCAGGTTGATGATATGGGTGCGGCGTTTATCGGCGTATGCCTCTTTGACCCGCAGCAGTTCGCTGGCGGCCATTTCGCGCATCAGTTTGGGCGATTTGAGCAGCGTTTCCAGCGATTTGATCACGGTTGTGACTTCTTTGTATTCGGTTTCAATTTTCTTGCGTTCCAACGCGGCCAGGCGGCGAAGCTGCATTTCCAGGATGGCGTTGGTCTGCAGCTCGCTGAGCTTGAAGCGTTTCATGATGCGATCGCGGGCTGTTTCGACATCCTGCGATTTTTTGATCAGTTCAATGATTTCATCCAGGTTTTGCAGGGCGATCAGGTAACCCTCCAAAATGTGCGCCCGCGCGCAGGCCTTTGCCAGGTCAAATTCGGCCCGGCGTTTGATGACCGTCAGGCGGTGCTCAATAAACACCTTGAGGGCCTGTTTGAGGGTCAGCAGACGTGGTTCGCCCTCCACCAATGCCAGCAGGATGATGCTAAAGGTGGTCTGCATGGGCGTGCGTTTGTACAGTTCGCTCAGGACCTTTTCTGGGTCAATGTTCTTGGAGAGCTCGATCACAATGCGCATACCCTGGCGGTCCGATTCATCGCGCAGGTCAGCCAACCCTTCCAGGTGGCCTTCGCGCGCCAGTTCCGCGATCCGTTCGATCAGGCTGGCTTTGTTGACCTGGTAGGGCAGTTCGGTGACGATGATGCGGTTTTTACCGCGCTCCATCTCTTCGTAATGCGCGCGGGCCTGGATGGTGACCTTGCCACGCCCGCTGCCGTAGGCGGCCTCGATACCGTCCACGCCTGATTCCTGGATGATGACGCCCCCGGTGGGAAAATCGGGGCCCTGGATGAATTCCATCAAGTGCCCAATGTCAATATCGTCGATCTTGTCCCAGTTTTGCAGCATGTACACCAGCGCGTCGGTGACTTCACCCAGGTTATGGGGCGGGATGGAGGTAGCCATGCCGACCGCGATGCCGGTGGCCCCATTGACCAATAAATTGGGGATGGCAGCTGGCAGCACGGACGGCTCGGTCAGGGTGTCATCGAAGTTGGAGGTGAAATCGACAGTGTCTTTGTTGATATCCGCCAGGATGTCGAGGGCCGGCAGCGCCAGGCGGGCTTCGGTATAACGCATAGCGGCCGGGGGGTCGCCGTCTACCGAACCAAAGTTACCCTGACCATCCACCAGCATGCAGCGCAGCGAGAAATCCTGGGCCATGCGCGCCATGGCCTCATATACAGCCGAATCGCCGTGCGGATGATATTTACCCAGCACTTCGCCAACGATACGGGCGGATTTCTTATAGGCGCTGTCGGCGCGCAGACCCATATCGTACATGGCGTATAAAATGCGTCGTTGAACGGGTTTCATGCCATCGCGGGCGTCCGGCAGGGCGCGCGAGACGATGACGGACATGGCGTAATCGAGATATGCTGCCTGCATTTCCCGGTCGATATCAATTTTGCGGACCAATCCGAGTTCCATGAGAATTCCTTTTAGCCAAGCGCCGCTCAATACTGAACTTATACCGAACTTATGGGTAATGCCCATATAGTATCAATGCGGCGCTGGTAGGTAATTTGGTGAAAGAATGTTCTAACTTTCGCTTATCTTATAGGGAAAGACTCAAAGCGTCAAGTGGCGAAGGTCTCAGGTGGGTAAGGTTCATGTGTCTGGAGATGCCAGGCTTGAGCGAAAATGTGAAATGTGCCTCTGATTGCGGCTCGGTGGCACGGTTTGGTACTTGACAAAAGTCTTTCTGTTTGCTAAACTTATCATAGTAAGTTAAATTTACTAACTAACCAGGTGACTGACAAAATGCGAGATTATCTTAACAAGGCAACCCACCAACAAACCAAGGTCCATAACCAACAAATGGTGTTGCGCGCCATTTATGATACGGGAAAGATCAGCCGGGCCGAGATCGCTCGCCTGACACAGCTAAATAAGGTTTCCGTTTCTGAAATTGTGGCTGGGTTGATCGAGGCGGGCCTGGTAGCCGAGATCGGCGTGCGTCCTTCTGTCAGTTCTGCCGGTGGCAAGAGTTCAATCTTATTGAGCGTGGTGGATGATGCCCTGCATATGGTCGGGTTCGAACTGGGCAGCAGCGAGATGCGCGCGGCGATCGTTAACCTGCGCGGTGAAATTCGCCATTATTGTAGCGAACCGCTGATTATTCAAGATGGCAGCGCCACGCTCAACCAGCTCTATGCCTTGCTGGATAAACTGATCCCGCTCACCGATCGCCCCCTGCTGGGTATCGGTGTTGGCACCCCAGGGTTGATGGATATCACGCATGGGGTGGTGCGCCAGGCTGTCAATGTCGGTTGGGAGAATGTCCCATTGGCCAGCCTGTTGAACGAACGCTACCACGTGCCGGTCTATATCGCCAACGACAGCCAGGCCAGGGCGCTGGCTGAGCATACATTTGGATCTGGACGCGGCGAGAACAATTTAGCTGTTGTGCTGTTGGGACGCGGTATGGCAGCCGGCATCATCCTTAACCGGCAGCTCTACCTGGGTGACAACTTTGGCGCTGGAGAAATCGGCCATATCTCCATCAAGCCGGACGGCGTGTTGTGCAGTTGCGGCCACCGCGGCTGCCTGGAAACTATCGCAGGCAGCACAGGCATCATCCGCCGCGCGGTTGAGTTGGCTGGTATACACCCCGCGTCACAGTTGGGCCTGCATCTGGATCAGGCTGCGGGTCTGACCCTGGAAGATGTGATCACTGCGTATCAGGCCGGAGATCAGGACGCCCAGCAAGTGCTTTTGGAGGCCGGTCAGGCAGTCGGTTTTGGTATTGCCTGTCTTGTTAGCACCTTTAACATTCGTCGGGTGCTGGTGGTGGGCAGTGTTACGCGCTTTGGAGAGAAATGGCTCGAAACTGTGGCTGAGCAAGTTCGCCAGATTGCCCTGCCAGCCATGGTGCAAGATCTGCAGATATCTTTTGGTGAAATTCATCCTTATGCGGTCGTACTGGGCGCCTGTGCTCTGCTGATGACCCGCGAAACCGGATTCAATCTCGCACGTTGATATTTTCCATTCAAACAGCACCGTATTCAAAAGGAGGCCCGATTTAAGAATTTTAATAATTTACTGTTCCAGAAAGCGTTTTACCCGGTCGAGTTGTCCATTCCATATTCACATTAAAAAGGACTAGTAGAGATGAAAAATAAATTATTCCAAGTATTGTTCGTAATGTTGGTAACCGCCAGCCTGCTTCTGGCGGCCTGTGCACCGGCTGCCCCCGTAACCCCAGCCGCTACACCGCAGACCATTGTTCAGACTGTAGAAGTGACAAAAGAAGTGGTTCAGACACAGGTTGTCCAGGTCACCCCAACCCCCGGCCAGGATCCTGAAGCAATGATCGCTGGTGTTGAGCCAAACGCCGAAATTACCCTCTGGACCTTCTGGCTCTCCCCGACCTTTGATGCCTACATCAAGGATACCATCGCTTCCTTCCAGAAAGCCTATCCTGGCGTCACCGTCAAATGGGAAGATCATCAGGCCACCTTCCAGGATGATCTGAAGAACGCCTATGCCGCCGGCAATGCACCTGATGTGATCAACCTTTCCATCTCTGAAGGTTGGGTCGGTGATTATGCCACCCAGGGCCTGCTGCTGCCGTTGGATGATCAGGTGCCCGCGGCTGTCAAGTCAACCTACTTCCCCAATTTATGGGATCAGCAGGTGGTTCAGGGTAAGCACTATCAATTCCCTTGGTACCAGGGCATTCAGGTTGATCTAGTAAACCGCCAGTTGTTTGATCAGACCGGCCTGAAAGTGGCGGATTTCCCCAAGACCATCGATGGTTTGCCGGCGCTGTGCAAGACAATCAAGGAAAAAACCAAGACACTGTGCGATATTCGTCTGGCGGTCAACGACCTGCTGGCCCAAATGGCTTACGAAGGCGGCGTAAAGACCATCAGTGCCGATGGCAAAGCCTTCACCTTCGATTCGAAGGAAGCCGTTGATTGGCTTCAAATGTATGTCAACATGGTCAAGGATGGTACTGTTGATAAGACCGTCCTGGTGACCGATCAGGATCGCGTTGGCCTGGATCTGTTTACATCCGGAAAGGCTGCCTTCTACAACACAGGCCCCAACCTGATCCGTGAAGTGCGCGCCAATAATCCGGGCATGTACGGTTACTTGGCAGTCGTCCCGGCGCCAATCGGCAAGTCGGGTGTGGTTGGTAAGGGCTTGATGGCGCTGTCAGTCAATTCCAAGACCAAGTTCCCCAAGGCCTCAGTTGCCCTGGCGCAGTATTTCAGCAATGCCCGCAATATGCTGGCTTTTGCCAAACTGGTGTCGGTTTATCCGTCGACCCCGCTTTCTTATGATGATCCGTTCTTTGCGGCTGCCCCGGTGGCAATTGAAGACAGCGCCAAACCCTATGCCAAGGACTCTGTCTCCAAGCTGGCCGATATCCTGCCTACCATCCCCCACAAGGCTGACGTAAATAATATCGTGCTGCAAGCTGTGCAAAGCGCCCTATTCAACAACGTTGATCCACAGAAAGCCCTGTCAGACGCGGTCGCCCAGGCGAATAAACTGCTGCCCTAGAATCACAACCTCTTAATGGTTTGCCCAAACCGGGTCACGTACCTAGGCGGGCAAACCATTTTATTCAAAGTTCCCTGGCTGGGTACCCAACCAGGGTGGAGAAACAGGAATGAATAAGATTCGCAGCTTTTCCCTTACTCCCTACCTATTTCTGATGCCCGCTTTGATCATCATCATTGTCTTTCTTCTCTACCCGATTGGCGCGGTTGTTTATTACAGCTTCACCGACTATAGCATTACGACTCCTCCGGTCTGGGTTGGAATTGAGAATTATCAAAAATTATTAAATGACCCAATCTTCTGGAAGGCGTTGCAAAATTCATTTGTATATCTACTTGTTACTCCGGCCTTGATCTTCATTTCAATTTTAATGGCGATTGTGGTCAACCGTAAGTTGCCGGGCATCACTCTTTTCAGAACCTTATTTTTCATCCCGGTGATCAGCGGCAGTATCGCTGTCGGCATTGCTTGGCGCATGATGCTGGACACTAACGGGATTATTAATAGTATTTTGATGACTATCGGTATGATCAAGGATCCGATCCAGTGGTTGGCCGAGCCCGCTTACACCCTTGGTATTGCCATGCTGCTGACCACATGGATGGGAATGGGTTATTACATGATGATCTTCCTGGCTGGTTTACAGAATATTCCGGAAGAGCTGTACGAAGCGGCCGAACTGGACGGTTGCAACGCCTGGCAGAAACATTGGGTGGTCAGTATTCCTGGGTTGCGCCCCCAAATCACTTTTGTAACGGTGATTTCCAGCCTGGCAGCCTTGCAAGTTTTCAATGAAATCTACATCCTTACTGGCGGGCTGGGAGGTATCCTTAACAGCGGCGTGACAGTGGTATTTTACCTATGGCGACAGGCCTTCCGTTTGAACCATGCCGGTATGGCATCGGCCATTGCCATGGTGTTGTTGGTAATCACTTTGCTGTTTTCAATCATTAATATACGCGCGATGGAAAGCGGGACGGAGGCAGACGCATGAGTACCTACAAATCATCCGATGCATTCAATGGTGCCAAGCTGCACCAATGGTTTGACAATACCCTGGTTTATATCCTGTTGGTACTGGTAGCGGTGATTACAGTCTTCCCTTTCCTCTGGGTGTTCTTCACTTCATTCAAGGGCGTCAATGACCCAATTTTCTCCGTCCCGCCTCAGCTCCTGCCGTCATCCCCGACAGTTGATAATTACCTGCGGGTCTTTACCCAACTGCCAATGTTGAGTTTTTATTTCAACAGCCTGGTGGTGACTCTGACAGTGGTTGTGGTCAATACGCTTTTTGGGGCATTGGCGGCTTACCCTCTTGCAAAAATGAAGTTCCGTGGGCGCGATGCCATTTTTTATACGCTGCTGGCAACATACGTGGTGCCACCCGTTTTAACTTCCATTCCCAGTTTTGTACTGGCGGTGAATGTTTTCCACTTTTATGACAAGCTTGCTTCAGTCATTTTCCCTTACCTCTCGGGTGTGTTGACCATTTTCTTACTCCGGCAAGCCTTTGCGGCCATCCCGGATGACCTGATCAACGCGGCGCGTATCGATGGCGCAAATGAGCTTCAGATTTGGTGGTCAATCCTGCTCCCAACCATTCGTCCATCCCTGGCAACTGTGGCGATCATCACTTTCGTAGATCAGTGGAATAATTTCTTCTGGCCGTCTTTGATGCTGCACACGCGCGCAAATATGACCCTTCAGGTGGGGTTGGTTGCCTTGCAGGGCGCTTTTGCCAATGATGCTCGCGGAATTGCGGCGGGTGTGGTGATGACTGTGGTACCGATGATCATATTTTTCGCGCTGCTGCAAAAACAGTTCATTGCAGGTCTTACCGGCGCAGTAAAAGGATAAGCATAATCCATGGCCCAGGGAACAACACTTCAGGTTGCCAGCCAACCACTGACGCTCAAACAGGCGGTCGGACAAAAACTGATGCTGACTTTTCGCGGCAAAAGACGTCTGCCGAATGGATTGCGCGAGCTTTTAGCAGAGGCTCAACCTGCCGGGTTTGTCCTGTTCAAAGCCTTAAACGTTGAGAGTCCTGAACAAGTACGCAAATTGACAATAGAATTACAGGAAGCCGGGAGACAGGCTGGCTTACCCCATTTCCTGATCGCAACTGATCAGGAAATGGGACAGTTAATGGCGATCGACAACGGCACGACACCCTTTCCGGGCAGTATGGCATTGGGAGCGGCCGATTCAGAAGATCTGGCTTACCGGGTTGGTTATGCCACCGGCTGTGAACTTTCAGCCATGGGTGTCAATATGAATTTTGCCCCCGTATGCGATGTAAACTCCAACCCGCGCAATCCGGTGGTGGGTACCCGTTCGTTTGGCGATAACCCCGGGCGGGTGGCGGCACTGGCAGCCGCCCAGGTGTGTGGTTTGCAGGCAGCCGGAATAGCGGCGACTGCCAAGCACTTTCCAGGCCACGGTGATGTCGCCCAGGATTCTCATTACGGTGTGCCAATCCTGGCCCACGATCTGGCGCAAATTGAACAGCAGGATCTGCCGCCATTCCAAGCTGCCATTGAAGCCGGGGTTCGCCTGGTTTTAACGGCCCATCTGGCGGTCCCAGCTCTGGATGGATTTTCCGATCGACCGGCGACCTTCTCGCCAGTGGTGCTGCGCGATTTGCTGCGCGGCCGGTTGGGTTTTGAAGGGGTGACCATCTCGGATGCCATGGATATGGGCGCAGTCCGCCAGGGCGATGGATTGGCAGTGGATGTGCTGGCGGCAGCATCCGCGGGCATGGATTTACTACTGCTGAACCTCTCAAGGTCGCAGCAGAACAAAGCCCAAACCGCCCTGTTGCAAGCCTATTCCCGCCGTTTGCTCGATGAGCAGGAAGCTTTTGCCTCGGCCGGACGGGTGCTGGCACTCAAGCATTGGTTGGCAGAACAGCCACAGCATTCCTTTGAAGTTGTAGGCTGCCGCCAACATCAGGAATTGGCTCTGGAAGCAGCCCGGCGAGCGCTCACCCTGGTTCACAATCATAATGATTTCCTGCCTTTGCACCTTTCCGATCGCGATCGACTGGTGGTTGTGGTCCCACGACCGCAAAACCTGACCCCGGCCGATACATCCTCCTCGGTACGAGTGGCATTGGCATCCGAATTGCGTAAGTTCCATACGCAAGTGGAGGAGTACGTTGTGAGTATTGATCCCAGCCGGGCGGAAATCGCCGCTCTGTGGGAGCGTGTTCATGGCTGTGCGGCCCTGGTGATCGGTTCAATGAATGCTCTGCAATTTCCAAACCAGCAGGAATTAATCAAAACCCTGCTTCAAACCGGCATTCCAACGGTGGTAGCTGCCCTTCGTCTACCTTATGATGCAGCCCTTTTCCCTGCCGCCTCGGCAACCGTGTGCACATACAGCATCCTTGATTGTTCGATGCAGGCATTGGCAGAAGCTCTTTTTGGATTTGCTCCCTGGCCTGGCCGCCTGCCAGTAAATGTATCTGATATATAATATTCACGCTCACAAATAAAGTGCTCCGCATTTGTGACCGTATCCAATATAAACTGATTTCTGTTTCATCCAGGGCTGCCTATATGAGTATCCATCAAAAATTTCGGCTTTCCGGTTCAACCTTGCTGGCCAATGGCGAGATACAGGCTGCAACCCTCGTTTTGGAAAATGGTTTGATCACTGAAGTTCAGCCCTATCTGGATCAGAATGCGGATATGCAGATTGCGGGTGTGATCGTTCCGGGTTACATTGATTTGCAGGTCAATGGCGGTTTCGGTTTCGATTTCACAGCCGACCCCGGCAACGTAACCGCCTGTGCTGCCCGCCTGCCTGAAACCGGGGTGACCGGCTTTCTGCCCACTGTGATCACATCGCCATTTGAAAATTACCCGGCGGCTTATGCCAAGATAAGAACCGCCCAGGCGGATGAGCGTGGCTCCCGTATTCTGGGGATTCATCTCGAAGGCCCTTATCTCAGCCCGCAGCGCAAAGGCGCCCATCATCTGGATTACATCCGCCCGATCGATCTCGACGAGATCAGTACCTGGGCGGATACAGGTCTGCTGACCCTGGTTACGCTGGCGGCTGAGTTGCCTGGAGGGTTTCAGGCTGTCCAATCCCTGAAAAAGCAGGGCGTGATCGTCAGTATTGGTCACACCGATGCCACCTGTGAGCAAACCATGCAAGCCATTGAGCATGGGGTGAGCTGGGGCACACACCTGTACAACGCCATGCGCCCGTTCTCGCACCGCGAACCCGGTGTCATTGGGGCGCTGCTGGTGGCAGATATTCCTTGCGGGATTATCCCGGATGGAATTCATTGTCACCCTGAGGCGCTCCGTCTGGCTTTCCGCGCCAAAGGCGCGAACAACCTGACGCTGGTGACGGATGCCATGCAAGCCATGGGCGGGCTGCCCGGCCAATATATTCTTGGCGGCACGCCCGTCACCGTCACCAGCCAGGATGCCCGCCTCGCGGATGGCACGCTGGCAGGCAGCATCTTGAGCATGGATGCCGCGGTGCGGAACATGATCGCCTTCACCGGCTGCAGCCTGGCCGAAGCTGTCCAGATGGCTTCCAGCACGCCGGCCCGCGTTCTGGGGTTGCAGGATCGGTTTGGCGCGATCCAGGCCGGTTACCAGGCTGACCTGACCGTGCTGGATCCTGAATTGCATGTCGCTGCCACATTTATCAACGGCCGCTTGGAATATCGGCGCAAATAGAAATGCCACCTTGCGATTTGCTAAGCAAATCGATTTGATATGCTTGCTTTCACGCCAGCCATAATCTGAAAGTATAGGAGAAAATCCGAAATGATCGAATCAACCAATCTTTACCGCGAAATCCATGAACAACCAGAGGTGGTGACCCGCTTTTTGAAAGAAGAAAAGGATACGATCACAAAGTTGGCGGGGGAGCTGAATCGCAAAGATATCCGCCATATCGTGATCGCGGCGCGTGGAACCAGCGACAATGCCGCCCGCTACGCTCAATACTTATTTGGCATGATCAATCATCTGCCTGTGGGCCTGGCGACACCCAGCCTGCACAGCATCTATCATAATCCGCCGCGTTATCGAGACACCCTTGTGATTGGGATCAGCCAATCTGGGAAAAGCCCGGATATCGTATCGGTTGTGGCGGATGCGCGCGAGCAGGGTGCCATGACTCTCGCAATTTCGAACCAGCCCGAGTCTGATCTGGCGCAGGCCGCCGATCACGTCATCAACCTGCACGCCGGGGCAGAGCTTTCCGTGGCAGCCACCAAAACCTATACCAGCGAGCTGATGGCCATCGCCGCCTTGAGCACCGCCCTGGCTGGGGATGCCGGAATGGAAGCCGTCTTGCATACTGTCCCGGCGCTGATGGCGGAAGCCTTGCTCATTTCACCGGAGGTCGCCAGGGCTGCCGAGCGTTACCGTTATATGAAAGTGTGCGTGGTGATTGGGCGCGGCTTTAATTACCCCACCGCGTTTGAGCTGGCGCTCAAAATTAAAGAGTTGAATTATGTGATCGCGGAACCATACAGCAGCGCCGATTTTCAGCACGGGCCGATCGCCATTCTCGAAGATGCCTTCCCCACGCTGGTGATCGCGCCTTCCGGTGTCATGCTGCCAGAAATGCGGGAATTTGTCGCTTCGGTTCGCGGCCGGGGAGCCGAAGTAATCGCCATTTCGGATGACAGCCAGTTGTTGGGCCTGGCGCGCACAGCTTTCCGTTTACCCGCCTTACCGTCTGAGTGGGTTTCACCTTTGATCAGCATCCTGCCCGGCCAGTTATTTGCCATGCACCTGGCAAATGCCCGTGATTATGATGTCGACCGCCCGCGCGGCCTGAGAAAGGTGACCGAAACCCACTGAGTTTTCATGCCGCTCGGCGTGAGAGATGTATGCCTGCCTCGCCTTGCAAGATACTGCAGGTGTGGACAATAACCCCCAGGAATCAAAACGAGCCGGAAGATGAAACCGGCTCGTTTTGATTCTAAACGCTTTACTGGAATAGCACCGCAATATCCACGCAAAAACCCCGCAGGCCTTTCTGGGTGCAGGCATGAATGACAGCCCGCATCTTGTCGCCGCGTGGGTTTTTGGCAAATTGTCCGCTGCGCAGATAGCCGATTGAGCCTGGGTTGAGCGGGGCATAGTTTTGGGCGATGATGCAGCCCTGCCACAAGTCAAAGGCGTCCGCGGACCATTCGGTAAACTGGCCTGTCTTCAGATCGGTGACTCTCATGTAGGCTGAGCGCAGGGGCGTACCGCCGGTGTTTACAATGGTAAACAGGGTGTAGGGGTTGCCTTTGCAATCGTCATAGCGTTTAAAACTGGCAGTTATGCCTGCTGAACCGGTGGGAGAGGCGATGGCGGTATTCTGAGGCAGGACGGTTGGATTCGCTGAAAGCTGGGCATTGGCCGCCAGGATGTAACACTGCGTGGTCGGGCTGCTTGGGTCCTGGATGAAAATAAAACCGCCTCCCAGATCCCTGGCGATCACGATCAGTTTCGTACCGTTCGGGTAGGTGGCCACCAGGTCATAATTACCAGCCGGGCCACTAAAGCAGTCGCTGGTTCTGGTCAGTTTGGCAGTAATTGGCTCAAGCGTGGCGGTGGGCGTATCCGTGGGAAAAACGCCTGTTTCCAGTGTGGCCGTGACGGTGTCCGAAGGCGTGGGGGTTTCTGTATCGGGCTGCGGTGCGACGGACGCGGTAGGCGCGACGGTTAATGTGGGCGGCAGGGGCGTTTCGGAAGACGCCGCGGTGGGTGGTTCAGAGGTCGGGGTGGCTGGGGCGGCCTGCATCGGCAAAGAGCAGGCAAAAGCGGCCAGCAGCAGAATGCTTATCGCGCACAAGATGGGATAATTCCGGTGCGATTTGCTGACATTACTTGAAATTTCCAAGCTCGTAATACTGAACTTATGGGTACTTTCCATACTGAACTTATGGGTACTTTCCATACTGAACTTATGGGTATTTTCCATACTGAACTTATGGGTATTTTCCATCCTGTGCATCCTTCAATCCTTCTAATCACGGTTAAGACGTTATGGGTACTCTCTCTACCAGTTCAGTTAATTCAAAAGGCGACCCTGCCAGAGGCAGAGTCGCCTTTCATTTATTGTTTAGTCAGAGCCGTCGTTGGGGATTTCAACCCAGTGAGAGGAGCTGCTGCCGAGTGCTTTTTCAAGTTCGGTGAAGCGTCCGTGTTTGAAACCAGTCCCGGCCGGGATCAGCTTACCGATGATGACGTTCTCCTTCAGACCGTAGAGCGGGTCGGTGGTGGAGGCAATAGCTGCGCCCGCCAGTACCTTGATGGTGTGCTGGAAGGAAGAGGCTGAGAGGAATGAATCGGTGGACAGCGAAGCCTTGGTGACGCCCAGCAGCACTTCCGCGAAACGCGCCGGCTGCTTGCCTTCGGAGGTCAACTGTTCGTTGACTCGCTTGATTTCGAGCCGGTCAACCGCATCGCCTGGCAAGTAGCGGGTGTCGCCTGGTCGGGTGATCTGTACCTTGCTCAACATCTTGCGGATGATGACTTCAAAATGTTTATCGTGAATATTCTGGCCCTGTGAGCGGTAGACTTTCTGCACTTCGCTCATCAGGTACATCTGGCAGGCATCGCGGCCCTGCAGGCGCAGAATGCGGTGCGGGTTGAGCGAACCTTCGGTCAGAGGTTTGCCAGCGCTGACATGCTCGCCGTCTTTGACCAGCAGGCGCAAGGTGGATGGAATGTCATGCTCGACTTCGTCGCGCTGTTCGTAAGACACGAACACTTGCTGGGCCTCGATCCGGACACGGCCGCCATGTTGGGCGTTGATTGTGGCTTCGCCCAGGCTGGCCAGCATTTCACCAGCTTTAATCTCGTGTTCTTCCTTGACCTCGATCTCCCATTCTTCAGGAACATCGTAGGTATCTGAGACCATTTCTGCATGTTCAACACGGATCATGCGCAGATCGCTGTACTTGTCCGACTGCACGATGTGCACAATCCCTTCGATTTCGGAGACAACTGCTTCGCCCTTGGGGGTCTTGCGGGCTTCAAAGAGTTCTTCCACGCGCGGCAGACCGGTTGTGATGTCACCGCCGCCGCTGGAAGCCACACCACCGGTATGGAAGGTGCGCAGGGTCAATTGGGTGCCTGGTTCACCAATGGATTGAGCGGCCACGATCCCAACAGCCGAACCCATTTCCACTGTGGCACCGCGGCCCAGGTCAATACCGTAACACATCGCGCAGATGCCGTGGGTCAACTCGCAGGTCATGGCCGAGCGGACTTTTACGTCGGTAACACCGGCGTTGGCAATCTTGCGAGCCTTATCATGGTCAATCATTTCATCACGGTCGCACAGCAATTCACCAGTGGCCGGATCCAGAACGGCAGCCGCGGCATAGCGGCTGTAAAGGCGGTTGGAAAGCGCCTGCCCGGCGACATCGTCTGCCTTGCGGATGTAGATGCCTTCCTGGGTGCCGCAGTCGATCTCGTTGATGATCACATCCTGGGCAATATCCACCAGACGGCGGGTCAGGTAACCAGCATCGGCTGTGCGTAGGGCCGTATCGGCCAGACCCTTGCGTGCGCCGTGGGTCGAGATGAAGTATTCCTGGGCGGTCAGACCTTCGCGGAAGTTGGAACTAATTGGCATCGGGATGATACGTCCGGACGGGTCAGCCATCAGACCGCGCATACCAGCCAACTGCGAAATTGGGCCGAAGCCGCCTTTGGTTGCGCCGGAGCTGGCCATGGTGGACAGGTTGCCGCTGGGGTCCATGTTCAACTTGACTTCCTTGGCAACATCTGTGGTGGTTTTCTGCCAGATCTGGATGATGCGTTCGTTTTGTTCCTGTTCAGTCAGCAAACCGCGCCGGAAATCGCGCTGGACAACTTCCACATCCTTCAACGCGCCGGCGATGATTTCAACCTTCTTGGCCGGTACCGCAATATCCGAGACCGCCAGGGTGATACCCGAGCGCATGGCGTAAGTGAATCCGATGGTTTTGACGGCATCCGCCACGTTGGTGGTGATTTCCTGTCCACAGATTTCGTAAACTTCGGCGATCAAATCTTTGACGCCGCCTTTTTCAAGGACATCATTCACAAATTGCACCTGCGGCGGCAGGATGCGGTTGAACAGCACCCGGCCGACCGTGGTCTTAATCATGCGGGTTTCAGTCTCGGGCAGGCGTGTGCCGTCGTCACTATACCAGGTGGTGGCGCGCAGTTGGATGGTGGTATGTACTTCAATCTGATCCAATTGGAAGGCCAGATCGACCTCATCCATATCGCCGAAAATACGTCCATCGCCCTTGTGGGGATGGCGGTCGGTCATGGTCAGGTAATAAACACCCAGCACCATATCCTTGGAAGGCGAAATGATCGGCTCTCCATCGGCGGGTTTGAGCAGGTTCTTGGATGCCAGCATTAACTTGCGGGCTTCCGCCACCGCTTTCTGGGAAAGCGGCACGTGTACAGCCATCTGATCGCCATCGAAGTCGGCGTTGAAGGCCGTGGTGACCAGCGGGTGCAGTTGGATGGCCGAGCCTTCGATCAGCAGCGGCTCAAAAGCCTGGATGCCCAGGCGATGCAGGGTTGGCGCACGGTTCAACATCACCGGGCGATCCTTGATAACTTCTTCCAGGACTTCCCAAACCTCGGGCCGGTTGCGTTCGATCAAGCGCCGGGCGCCCTTCACATTGGCGGCATAGTTATGCAGAACGAGGCGGGCAATCACAAACGGGCGGAACAGTTCCAGCGCCATGCTTTTTGGCAGGCCGCATTGGTACAACTTCAACTGCGGGCCGACCACGATCACGGAGCGTCCCGAGTAGTCCACGCGCTTGCCGAGCAGGTTGCGGCGGAAGCGGCCCTTCTTACCCTTGAGCATATCGCTCAGGGACTTCAATTCGCGGCGACCGCGCCGGCTGAGTGCCTTGCCGCGCTGGGAATTATCAATCAGGCTGTCAACGGCTTCCTGGAGCATGCGTTTTTCGTTGCGCACAATTACATCCGGGGCGCCCAGTTCGAGCAGACGCTTCAGGCGGTTATTACGGTTGATCACACGCCGGTACAGGTCATTCAGGTCGGATGTGGCAAAGCGGCCGCCGTCCAACTGCACCATTGGGCGCAGGTCGGGCGGGATGACCGGCAGAATGGTCAGGATCATCCATTCTGGGCGGTTGCCAGAGCGGCGAAAGGCTTCCACAACCTTCAGGCGGGTGGTGGCTTTCTTGCGCTTCTGCTTGGATTTTGTGGTACGAACTTCGCGCCACAATTCTTCCGAGAGTTTATCCAGATCGAGGCGGCCGAGGATATCGTAAAAAGCCTCCGCGCCCATGTCGGCCCGGAAAACCTGTCCCCAGCGTGATTTCAGCTCGCGGTAGCGGGTTTCGCTCAAGAAGGTGAAGGGGCGCAGTTCCATCAGTTCTTCGCGGGTATGCGATGAACTATCCTGGTTACTGGTGGCCTGGTCTTCAAGCTGGTTGCGCAAGGCCTCCATCTGTTCACCGGCTTCAGCCTTCAGTCGCTCGATATCCATCTTGATGTGTTCGATCTCGCGCGACTTCTGGTCTTTCAGCTCGCCTTCCAGGATTTCCAGGCGTTCGCGCACACTTTTCTGGATTTTGGAAATGTGAGAGTGACCGATAATTTCGCCGGGTGCCACGATGGTTTCGCCAGTGGTGGTAAACACAACAGCTTTGGAAGCGGCGCTACCGTTTTGTTCCTGCAGTTGAGCTTCCAGGCGCTGGCCTTCCTGAATAACAGGTTCCAGCCCTGAAGCGATTTGTTCGTCGTAGGAGCGTTCAATATCCAGTTTGCGCTGGTTTAGCTCGGCTACTTTATGATCGCGCCCGGTTTTTACCTCGGCAATCTTGGAGTTGATCAGGGTGGCTTGTTCACGCTCCGAAACGTTGATCTCATCTTCGATGCGTTTCAGGGCCTTCTGGCGGGATTCTTCATCGACATAGGTGACGATATACTGCGCGAAGTACAGCACGCGATCCAGATTGCGGCGTGAGATATCCAGCAGTAACCCGAGGTAGGAAGGGATGCGGCGGGTGTACCAGATATGTGCTACCGGGGTGGCAAGGCCGATATGGCCCATGCGTTCGCGGCGAACAGCGGCTCGGGTAACCTCAACACCGCATTTATCGCAGATGATACCTTTAAAACGCGGGTTCTTATATTTACCGCAGTAGCACTGCCAGTCGCGCGTTGGGCCAAAAATGGCCTCGCAAAACAAGCCATCCTTCTCCGGCCGTAGACGCCGGTAGTTGATGGTTTCCGGTTTGAGGACCTCGCCATACGACCACGAGCGGATCGTGTCAGGCGAAGCCAGGCTGATGCGAAGAGCGGTCAGACCTTTGGTTTCCATTAAGTCCTCCTGGGAATGATTCCATTTATGCCCATGTCACTGCGCCTAACGAACACTTGGGACACAGAAACGCAAGCGCATGAGACATCTGCCTCAAGCGCTCGCATTTTGGGCTAAATTTAACGATTTGACATCAATCGAATGATTATACTAAAAAGACTTTTTTAAAGCAAGACTCAATATTGCCATCACTATCATCCCGAATGCTCCTATCGGGAGGAGAGTGCTTTCCCCGATATCATGCCCGCCTTTGGGTAGGTGGCGATCTCGCCAATTTATATGAACTTATACCGAACTTATATTTGCCCTACAGGTGGGTACTTTCCCGCAGGAATCGGGATTATTCCATGGTTTTAAATGCTTTAATCACAAAATCATTCAATACCGAACGATTTGCTAAGCAAATCGTGGGTGCTTTCTATTTTACCGGATTATACTGAACTTATAGGTAATTTCTATACTGAACTTATAGGTAATTTCTATTCAAATTTCAACAACTGTAAAATATCTGCCAGGCAAGCCGCGAATAGTTCGTGCATCACTTCTTCGCTGGCCTGGTACGGCCCGCCAAAAGAGCCGTCCCCGTACACTTCACGCGCGGTTTTGGCGTTCATGATCCCCGGTACTTTGGGCGGGATTTTGGCATCCTTGGGCAATTCGCTCACAATTGTGAACGGGAAGGCT
>CAIWAX010000378.1 GCA_903910795.1 uncultured Anaerolineae bacterium | reverse complement strand
GCTCCTCAATACTGAACTTATGGGTACTTTCCATTAAATTTTGTCGTGTCATACCCACATTTGGGTATCTTTTCCGTTGGGAAAGGGTGTCTCGCAATTCCCTATGTCAGGTTTTCGCCGCGCAGAACCAGCAAACCATCTTCCCTGGTGACCGGCATGGCAAAGGGAAAGGCATCAATGCGCGTGCAGGCTTCCAGATCTTCATAAGGAAATTCCGGCAGAGCCGGATCGAGATGACGGATGGCATCATCGGCAGCATAGACGCGCTGGATGAACGGCTGCGGGTCGGGCGCGCGCTGTTCAAACAAAGCTTGCAGATATTCAGCGCAAGCCCGATCTTCGGCGTTCTGCGCGCCGCCGGTCAGCACAAAAGTTACCCGATCGTGTGCCCTGTGGGTTGGTGCAGCATTGAGCCGCTGCGCGTACCTCACCGTGGCGGAGGCCACCACGAAACTGGCCGCCAGCAGCGTTCCAGCATTGACGCTGCGCACCACGCCCTGGGTTCCAGCGCTGGTGCGCTGGATCAACCGCCGGTCTGTCAAACCCAGGGTGCTGATCTGGGTGGGCGAGTTTCCGAAGTCAAAGCCCGGCGGCGGTAGCCCGCCAAGTTCGCCCATCGCCAACCAGCCCGGATGAGCGCGCTTCAAGAACAGGGCTTCCTCGACACTGCTGACCAGGCTGATGCTGAGCGCCCCAGCCTGCAGCGCGTAAGCTGCCGTGGAAAAGGCACGCAACACATCGATGGCGATCACGATCCCGGAAGCGGAGGCACAGGTTTCCAGGTCAGCGTAGATGAATTCCATGAAAAAATACCCATAAGTTTAATCTCAATATTGAAAAACCACCTGGAGTGCCTGGTCGGGGTTTTCATCCAAAAGACGGTATGCCTGCGCAGCCTGATCCAGTGTGAAGCGTTGAGTGATCCATTTTTCGGGATGCAGGCGCGCCAGGGCCTGCCAGGCCAGTTCGTAGCGGCGGGCTTTGTCCCAACGCGCCGAAAGCTCGGGGGCGATAGTGCTGACCTGCGAGGCGATCAAACGGATGCGCGAACGGTGAAAGCTGCCGCCCAGATCGAGCGGTGCACGTTTCTGCCCATACCACGAACCGATCACAACCCGTCCACTAAAAGCCGTCAGCTCAATGGCCTCATTCAGCACTTCCGGCGCACCGGAAAGCTCCAATGCCAGATCCGCACCGGCTTTAAGATAAGACCGCGCCTGAGCGTGGAAATCCGGAGCGGCCGGGTCAAGCGCAGCGCTGACCCCCAGGGATTGCGCGGCGGCGCGGCGCGTGGGGAAGAGATCGGCCGTCACCAGGCATTCAAGCGGAAATTCCGCCAGAAGTGCGGCTGTCAGCAGGCCGATAATGCCCTGCCCGAGCACCAGCACACGCTCGCCCAGCAGCGGCGCGGCATCCTGCACCAGGTTGACAGCCGTTTCCATATTTGGAAAGAAACAGGCGCTCTCCAACGAAAGCCCATCCGGCACGGCCAATAACGTGTTTTCAGAGGCGAAAAAATGCGAACTATGCGGTTGGAACGAAAAGACCTGCCGGCCAACCCAGCTTGAATCGGCTCCCGGCCCGGCCGCCATCACGCGGCCCACACAAGCGTAGCCATACGCCAGCGGGTAGGCGAATTTATCCCCCATCGCTTCAAAATTGCTGTCCACCGCCATGTCGGGGAATTGCCCACGGTAGATCAGCATCTCCGTCCCGGGACTGATGGCCGAAAAAGCCGTCTCCACCAGGAACTGCCCGGCGGGTGGGGCCACGAGGGGCGCTTCCTGAATATCCACCCGATGAGGGGCGCAAAACAACAGTCTTTTACTGAGTGACATCATTCTATTTTACCCTTGAAAAGTCATTCCCCGCCAAAAGCAGCCCCAGACTGCCAACAAACAGGTCGCGGGCTCGCATCAATAGCGTCACACTGACAGCCGCCGCGGAGCTCACCCCAAAGAAACCCAGGGCCAGTACCTGGCTGGCTTCCAGGGCGCCCAATCCACCCGGCAACGGCGCCAAAAAAGACAGCCAACCCGCCGTCCATCCCGCCAGACTCTGCCAGATGGACAGATGGATTCCGAGGAAATCCAGCATCAAGGCGTAATCCAGCAGCATCCCGGCGCCAGCCAACAAAGAGACGCCCAACGACGCCAGCAGGGCGCGCGGGTGGTGCCGGCAGAACGTTCCGGCCAGCCACTCCGCGGCGCGCAGGAAACGCGCGACCCGTGAGCGTGCTGGCGCAAAGGGCAGCGCGCGCAGCAGCCAGGTGAGCGGCTGAAAATGGTTGTACAGTAATAGAATGTGAACAGGCGGCCAGAGCATCAACAGGAACAACCCCGCCAGACCAACCACCAGCCGGATGTCATTATTCCCGGCCAGCACGCGCGGCGCGGCTTGCAGGCTGGCTCCCAGCCCAAGCGCCAGCAGCAGAAAGTTCACCAGGAACTCGAGCAGTTTGTCCATCAAGACTGAAGCAGTTGCCCGGCTGTATGTCAGACCATGACGGCGCTGAAGCGCCAGTACCTGCAATGGTTCACCGCCAACCTGCGGCCCGAGGGTGAAATAGCTGACCCCAAAGGCCGCCACGCGCGCGGCTAGAAGTGAAAAGAAAGATACTCCCCTGTTCTGCGCGCGCACGATAATCCACCAGCGCAAGCTGATTAACAGGTAGATCAGACCGTTGACCAGCCCAATCACGCCGATCTGCCAGAGCTGCAGGCGCCGCAAGGTTGTCCATATCTGCGCCAGGGGCGCGTTACGAAAAGCCCAGGCCAGCAAGGCTGCCAGCAGCAACAGGGCGGCCGCGCGGAGGAACCAGATGCGGTAATTTTTCATGGTTGCTCCAACATCCTTCTTTCCCACGGATCAACTTTCACCCGATTTCAGTATGGAAATTACCCATAAGTTCAGTATGG
>CAIWAX010000377.1 GCA_903910795.1 uncultured Anaerolineae bacterium | reverse complement strand
GACCCACAGGGTAATGGCGAGAACGAAGTCGAAGCCCATGTAATCAAGAGTAAAGTGACGCCCAAGGTCACCCCCAGGACCAACCCGCTGGACGGCGAAAACGAAGTCGAAGCGCATGTAGCCAAAGGCAATATTACTGACAATATCAACACCAGAACAAACGCTGGCAAAGTTAAGAACCGAACAAGCGTTGGCAGGGTTAATACCGCTGACGGTGAGAACGAAGTTGAAGCCCACGTAGCCAGGGGCAAAGGCAACAACCCTTCTGTCGGAACGATCGTATTTGATGAAGAGACCGGTAAATACATAACCACCGAATAGCCCGCACAACAGATTTTAAATTTTGAGTGGATATTCTGTCCTCGCGCAGAATATCCACTTCTCCATTTAGATTGGGAGGTTTCTGCATGACCCCTGAGCAGGATTTCGAAGATAAGCTCTCAGAACAACTGGATCAATTGATCCAAAGCATCGATGCCAGCGGGCGAGCCATCCTGCCCAACTCAAACGACGCCCTGTTGAAATCGATTGTGGAAGCCGCCGGACGCATTTTCAACGCCCAGGCCGCTTCTCTACTTCTGGTTCTGGAGCAGGAACAGGTGCTGGAGTTCAAGGTTGCTTACAATCAGGCCAAATCGCAGGATTTGATAGGAAGACGCTTCCCGATGACTCAGGGCATCGCCGGTTATGTGGTCATGACTGGGCAGCCGATCGCGGTCTCCAATGTCCGCCAGGACCCGCGTTTTAACCGCGATTTTGCTCAAAGTACCGGCTATGTGCCCAATTCGATCCTGGCTACCCCGCTGGTTTCAGGCGACCGGATTATTGGCGTAATGGAAGTGCTGGACAAGATCAACGCCGAATCTTTTGGTATGCAGGATATGGATTTGCTGGGCATGTTCGCCAACCAGGCCGCCATCGCCATCGATCAATCCCAGAAAATCGACTATATCCGCGACTCGCTGATTCTGGGATTAAAGAAATTAGTTCTGTCCGAAGGAGATGGAAAAGCGGATGAACTGGCAAAAGTATTGGAAGAAATCAGCAGCCGCAAACCAGTGAGCGAATTACTTGAACTCGCCGCTTTATTTCGGGATGTCAGCAGCCTGGGCGCCGCGGAACGCAAGGCCTGCCTGCAGGTGTTGAAAACATTCGCGGAATACCGCCAATCCATCCCAACCAAGAACCGGGATTATTCCATCCGCAAGAATCGCTTTTCCAATCAAGAACCGGGATTATCCAATGAGTGATGGTGAGCTTCGCCCGGCCTGGTCACAGCAATTTGCGCCGGATGCCATCCAGGAGTTGGTGTCGCGCGGCCCACTGGCTTCCATTTCTGCAGAATGGGCCTGGGGCGGCAGCACCGGCAAAGGTATTAAAGTAGCGGTTGTAGACAGCGGCGTGGAATGGGATCACCCCGCCGTAGGAGACAGCGTGGTAGACGGTGTGTTTGTGGCGTTTGATCAAAACGAGGAAAACGATTACCGCATAGATCCTGAACCGAAACCGATCGACCCGGCCGGTCACGGCACAGCCTGCGCCGGCATCATCCATGCTGTTGCCCCGGAGGCCGAGATTTACAGCGTGCGCGTGCTGGGACGCGATATGTCCGGCCGCGCCATGCAGTTCGCGGGCGGTCTGGATTGGGCAATTGAGAACGGCATGCAGGTTATCAATTTAAGCCTGAGCACAGCCAAAGAGGAATACTTTGGGCTATTCCACGATCTGGCTGACCAGGCTTATTTTAAGAATATCTGTCTGGTTTCGGCGGTCAACAACGTCCAGGCAGCCAGCTACCCATCCCTATACTCATCGGTATTTTCAGTGGCGGCGCATGAAGGCCACGACCCTTTCCTTTATTATTACAATCCCAATCCGCCGGTTGAGTTTGGCGCTCCGGGCATCGACATCGAGGTGGCCTGGAATCACAAGCAGTACTTGACCAGCACCGGCAACAGCTTTGCCGCGCCGCACATCACCGGCATCGTGGCGCTAATTCTGGCCAAACACCCCGAGCTGACCCCCTTTCAGATGAAAACCATCCTCATGGCTTGCGCGGGGAATACGCGCAAGCAGTCCCCAACAACAACCGGGACTACTCTTTAACATAAAAGACCTCGGATGTCTTAAAGACATCCGAGGTCTTTTTTTAAGGCTATTTCACGGTCCGCTGATAAACGGGGAAAACATCCAGCAGCACAAACGCCTGGGCATGAGCCGGCAGGGCCAACCCGGCGGGCAGCTTTAGCGTTACAGATTGCAAATTCCCATCCGCACCGGCCTGCACCGACAAATTGGCCTTGTAATCCATATAGACCGCTGTGCTTGCCGCCGCATCTACCAGCAGCAGCCCGGCGCGGTGCGCGCTGACCGGGTAGGCAGCCCCGGGATCCAGCGTGAAAGTGGCCGTGACAGAACCATCTGCATCCTTGACAGGCGCCTTAAAGGTCAGCCCATTGACATGAATTCCAGCGGGCAGATGGTTGGCCGGGCCATCATACGGGCGAGTGACGTAAGTGCCCGAAACCAGCAATTCCTTGTACCAGTTATTCGCCAGCCCGGCGATCACCAGATAGGGGCCGAAGGTTGGGATGGAGAGTGCATCAGTCGAGGCATACGCAGCGGGGTGGGTTGTCACCCCGTTCGGGCCAAACGTGCCGCGCAGTTCAAACAGATTGAAGGGAATGTTGATGCCGGTGATCGGCATGGGGAAATTCTGGTCAACCGCCACAAAGTCCGCGCCCTGGGTTCGGGCATTCAGGGGCAGGGTGAAATCACTGGATGGGTCAGGCACCAACTCACCGCTCGCGCTGCGCTTCGCGCCAATCGCCCACAGCACCATGCGTCCCGATTTACCTGGCAAATCACCGAGCGCACCCGAAGGGGTGATCAGCACGGGCGCCACAATCCACTCCATATAATCAAAACCGATCTGGTTCAGACTGGGCAGCATGGGCGGGATGGGCGCGGCCAAACGCGTCCACTCAAAGGCGCTGACACGTTCGCCGCCCACGCTGAGCGGCATGGACTGACCGCCGGGATCAACCTGAAAAGCGAACTGCCCCTGGAAAGTACCGGCCTGCCAGCCGCCCAGGGTCATATTCCCAAACCGGAAACCGCCTGTGTAATACTTACCAGCCACATTGAGCGTATATCGCTGCCCGGGAACCAGGAATTCCCGCGGGCGAATGTAAATATACCGGCCATCAGCCGAGTGCGAGACATCCAGCGGCACATCCGGCTGCAGGCTGACGGTCAGCGCATCCGCCGGACAACCTACCGGCGCATCACAGATGCGGGCCGGGATGGTCTGACCATCCTGGCGCACCACCAGTCGTAAGGTCAACATGCTTGAGGCGGGCAAGCTGGCCGGAAAGTCTGAAAGAGTGTTACCGCCTGGTGAGACATCATACAACCCGGTGAAAGTTTGCGGAAGCGCGGACTGGGTCGAACAGCGCGCATCTGAAACGTGCAAGCAGTAATCATAAGGCAGGTACCAGAGCTGGCCGTGCTCGCCGCCCACATAGATGCCGGTCTTGCCAAGAGCAACCGAACCGTTCAGATCATTACGGTCGGCCAGCTCAGACTGACTGGACGTGGTGTCAAAAGCCCAGCGCAGCGAGCCGTCGGCAGCGTTGAGCGCATACAATTGGCCATTGCCATCGCCAAAATAGACAATCTGCCCCTGCCCATCCGCGGCTTTGCCCAGCGCCGGAGAGGAACGGATCGGGTCGCCGGTATCATATTTCCAAAGCAACTTGCCCTGCGGATCGACCGCATAAAAAGAACCGTCCGCCGAGCCAAACAGAACGGCAGTGGTGCGGCCAGCAAATCGCGCATCCTCGAGCAGCGCGGCTGAACTGTAAATGTGATCATTGGTCGGGAATTTCCATTTGACCACGCCGGTTTGCGGATCGAGCGCGTACATATTCGAATCAAAACTGCCGATGTAAACCGTGCCATCGGAGCCAACCGCCGCGGAGGCGGCGATAAAACCCAGTGTGCGATCCTTCCAGATTTCCTTACCATCCGGGGCCACCGCGCGGATGTACGTATCGTTGGAGCCCCAGAAGATCGTGCCATCATCCCCAAAGGCCGCCTGCGACCAGTTATTGGAGGTGGTCGGATAGGTCCATTTGAGCGTGCCATCCGGTTGGATGGCGTAATACAGGAAGTTGGTATTGCCGGAATAGAAAGTGCCGTCAAAACCAACCGCCACGTTGCCCTCAAACCAGCGGTTGTAACTCACCCCGGGCCGAAGCTGCGCCTCGTACACCCAAATCGGACGCTGCGACAACTCCATCTTGCCGGTATGAAAATGATACATGTGACCATCGCCCGAGATGAAGGTGATCGCGCCGGGCGTCAGCGCGCCAGCAGAATCGATAATCTCGCCGGTCTCATACTTCCAGTTCAGCGAACCATCCGGATTGAGCGCGTAAAAATAATGATCGGCCGAACCGATGTAGACCATGCCGTCCGAATCGATCACCGGCGTAGTAAAGAGGCCTTTGCCAGTCTGGAACATCCAGGGTTGGTCGCCCTGGTAGGCGGCGGGCAGCGGGCTGGCGCCAGTGTTACGCCGGTCACGCCGGAAGGTCGGCCAGGGTGAAGCAGGCTGGACGGGCACATCGTACCCGTAAGGCTGCGAAGCCGGCGCAGGCGTGGCCGTGATATGCTCAACCGGCGGTTTAAACGCACCTCCGGCAAAACAGCCTCCCAATACTGCGATACACAGGAGAAATAATATGCCGGTGATGTTTTTTTTCATGATGATCTCCAAATTTTGCAGCATCAACGGGCACGCAGCCGTGCCCATTGATGCTGAATTGCTAAAAATAGCCAGAATGTGTGCGGAAAAGCAGGCTGTATGGGTATCTAATCTTCATCCCAGGGGTCGCCGCTGATTTTGATACGAGTATTACAATGTGGGCAATATTTTTTATGATTTTCCTCTACAATCCTGGCCCCGCCCCCACTTCCCCAGAGCGTCAGAGTTGAATTGCATTGCGGACACCGGACTGATTCACCCTGGTAAACATAACTTTTATTCTGTTTTACTGTTTTAAGGCTGCTGGTTGAAAAAGTTCCTACCATCGGGTCATACGTTGCGCGTCTCCAGCCCAGTGAAATCTTTTTGAATATCCACGCGATTATTTCATAAATAACCCAGATGGCAACGAGAGCACCTCCCATTGATTCTACATTTTTTGCACCAAGTAGGTAGATGATGAAAAGCAGGATCGTAAATCCCAGAGTGTAGAGCAAAGCCTTTAATATCCAGATGAGAACCTTTTTCATTTTCGATATTTCCTCCAACTCCAAATAATCTTGTAAAAAGATATCTACTCTTGCTTTTCCATCTACTTTACCTCAAGCTCGCGCGGCAGCGTACCCGCGGCCCGGATCAAATCCACATCTTTCTGGTTAATAGCGATGAACTGGCTGACATCCATCTGGTGATCCTGGCTCCCAATCCCGCCGTTGAGGCTGCCGGTCTGGCTGTAGACCACCGTGAAACCGTGATCGGCCACCTGACCGATGTTGAGCCCCAGGTCAAAAATGATATCCGGGGTTGGGATGGCGCATTTGGTTTGCAGCTCGGGCAGATATCGCATGAAGGTGTTATAGGTAAAATGCAAATGGCCGCGCGTTTCGCGCTCCCAACCGGCCGTATCCGGGCAGGTAGTGAAAACCCGGTCGGCCAACCCGCTGCGATCCAGCCAGATGATCTGCCCGGGGAATTTTTGAGCAGTGTAATAGGGCACCATACCCATCTGCCCGCTCATCACCACCAGCGGAGATTTGAGCGCCAGTGACTTCTGGAGCACATCCTCCAGGGCCGCGATGGTTGGCATATCGCGTAGGGCCAGCACGTTGTGGGTCTCGAACCAATCGTATCCATCCAGATTGACACCCGCCAGGCTGATATTCTTCCAGGCCGGGATGGCGGTAGATTCGGCACGCGCAAACTGGTACATCCCAACCAGTTGCAGCGCAAGCATGCCCACACAAATCACAAAAAAAACGGGACGGCGGCGAATTCCGGCCAGCGCGTAAGCCGCCAGGATGCAGATCAACGGCATGACGTGCACGCTAAAACGCCCGCCCTCCATCCAATCACCGCCGGTCAGCAGCATAAAGGCCAGGTAAATCCCCAACAGCGCCGCCACATTTAACAGGAATGGTTCTACTTGTTTCTTGACGAAAAACAAATACAAGAGCAGGGCCATCCCAACCAGGCAGGCCAGCATGACCGGGCCCATCGACAGGTTCAGATAAGTGTCTGCCAGGTATTGCAAACCCTGCGCCAGCAGCACGCCAGAAATCCCACCCGTTTTGGCGCGCACTGGCTGCGGGAAAATATCGCCAAACCAGGCATACCGCAGACCCAGGGCAACCAGTGTCATGACACCGTTTACTAACAATAGACGGGCAGCGCGCAGCAGGCCTGCGCGTGATTCCGGAGACCGCCTGGCATGGAAAGTACCCAGAAGTTCGGTACTGATGAAGTGCCGGTAGACTGCAATCATCAGCACCGTGACCGAAAACAACCCGACAATCAGCGCGTTCTCCGGGCGAATGTACAACACCAGCAGGCCGGCAGCCAGCAGCCAGCCGGTCTGGTTCTGC
The DNA here is from genome assembly GCA_903910795.1 of uncultured Anaerolineae bacterium. Lineage (GTDB taxonomy): Bacteria > Chloroflexota > Anaerolineae > Anaerolineales > Villigracilaceae > UBA5195. The sequence goes on along the minus strand of CAIWAX010000377.1, from coordinate 4,735 downwards.
TCAAGATAGAGAGTCTGGAAGACAACAAAAACCAGCCAGCCAAAAGCCGCCAGGCTGGTTTCAAGTCCGCCAAAGGACCAATAAATGAAGAAGGGGTTGGCCGCCAACAGCAAAATCACCAGCGGAACGTTCTTTTGGCCCACCTTTGGCAGCCAGTATGCTGCGGCGAAGACCACGGCAAGAGCGCCTAAAATCGCCGAAATCCGCCCAAACAACACCACGTCCAGGTTAAACAGGCGCGCAAATGTGCCGATCAACACCACCTGGGCCAGGCTGGAGCTCTGTTCCACGGGCATCAGGTTGTAGTTCAGCACCCGGCCATATTTCGCCAGGCTGTAGGCGGCCCAATAGGTAATATAGGCGTCATCCCGCCCGCCGGTGGGGAATAGAATCAAACCGCACGCAACCAGAAAGGCCGCGCCAAACACGGAATATAAAGGAAAGCGGAATTTTCTCATCCAGCGAGCGCCTGGGATTGTTGAACTTGGCACGATGATACCATGAACACTCATTCAAAGCCGCCATCAAACCCGGGCATGCTCGGCCGAATGCCACTGGTACGCATACGCCAGGTTCAATGGCAGAACCCACCAGGCCTGTACTGGTGAACGCGAAATGCGCCTGGCAATACCCGGCAGCGAATAAAAACGCTGGTTGGCATGGCGGAAGCCTGCCAGCAGTTCAACCGGATTCATCTGTTTGGGCTGGAAGACGACATCCTGGCGGCTGTTATATTTGCGCCAATCACGGGTAAGAATGCGTCCTTCAGCCTCCAGTCTCTTGAATAACGGCGTGCCCGGAAACGGGGTCAGGATGTTGAACGTAGCATTTTGAACCCCGGCCGCCTCCAAAAAATCGCAGGTTTCATCAAAGATCTGCGGCGTGTCATGATCAAACCCAAAAACAATCCCGGCTTGCACGGAAATGCCATGCGCATGGATGCGCTCGATGATCCGGGCATACTCATCCACGCGGTTAAAGCCCTTGCGCACTTCCGACATGCTTTGCTGTGAAATGGATTCTAATCCCAGGAACAACTGCTTGCAGCCACTTTTCGCCGCAGATTCCAGGAACCTGTCATCCCGCCCGGCATGGATGCTGGCCTGGCTGCTCCACCACTTGCCATAAGGGGTAATGGCGTGAAATAATTCAACGGCATACTCCCTATCGGCGGCCAGGTTATCATCCCAGAAGATGATGATTTTGCCCTTGAAGGAAGCATATTCCGCTGCAACCTCGGCAACCGGCCGGCGCCGCAGCGTGTGGTGGTACATCACGGAGATAGTGCAGAAATCGCATTGGCTCGGGCAGCCACGGGTCGCAAACAGCACCCCGTTTGTCAGGTCGTGCCGGTGAAACAGGTCTTTACGGGATTGGGGAATATGATCAAGGGTTGGCAAAGCGGCCGGCTGGTAGATGGCTCGCGCCCGGCCCGCCTCAAAATCATCCAGAAATTCCTCCCACAGGCCCTCGGCCTCGCCGATAAAGATCGAGTCTGCGTGCTGGCGGGCTTCCTCAGGCAGTAAAGTCACATGCGGGCCGCCCATGACCACGTAAGCACCCTGCAGCCGGAAACGCCGGGCCAGCTCATAAGCATGATAGGCGCTCGGCGTGTGGAAAGTGATTCCAACCACATCCGGGCCGGATTGCCAATGGAAAGTACCCATAAGTTCAGTATCGATCTGCTCCGCCTCTTCATCCACATGCCGCACCTGCCAGCCGGACGGCACCCTGGCGCCCAGATATGGCATGGTAATTTGCTGGAAATTAAGCACCCGCGCTTTCCTGACCTGGCGGATTTGTGGTGAAGAGGCAGTGATCAATAACAATTTTGGCATACAGTCTCGCGCCGGTGATCTCAAATTTCCCGCGTTTCCCTGCGCAGCCACTCCCGTTCAGCTTCGTTCAGGAGCGGCGTAAGCATCTCACACACCCGCTGGTGATACTCATTCAGCCAGTCCCGCTCATCGCGTGTCAGCATCCCGGGTTCGACCAGATCCAGGTCAATCGGGCACAGGCTGACGGTTTCGAAGGCCAGGAATTCCCCAAACTCGCTGCCTGTGTGGGGTACCACCACCAGCAGGTTCTCGAGACGCACGCCAAAGCGCCCCTCAAAATAGACGCCCGGCTCGTTTGAAAGCAGCATACCGGCTTCAAGCACGGTGTTATTGACCTCATTAAAGCGCGGCGGGTTCTCATGTACGTTCAAGAAATGCCCCACGCCATGGCCGATGCCGTGCCGGCAGTTCCAACCCTGGCGCCAGAGCGGTTCGCGCGCCACGGCATCCAATTGCTGGCCACGCGTACCGCGCGGAAAAGATGCGCTCGCCAGCCGGATGTGGCTCTTCAACACGGTGGTAAATACCTGTTTCTGTTCAGGGGTTGGCTTGCCCAGTGTAATGGTGCGGGTGATATCGCTGGTGCCATCTAGATACTGTCCGCCGGAATCGATCAGGAAGATGCCCTCGGCGCGCAGGGTCGGCGCGCTCAACGGGTCGGATTGGTAATGACCGACCGCCGAATTGGACCCATAGCCGGCGATCGTGCCAAAACTCAGCCCACGGAAATACTCATCCTGAGCGCGGAAATCTCTTAATTTGTCCGCGGCCGTGATCTCGGTATAAGCGCCCAGGGTCACATTCCCGCAGGGTACATGTGCTTCCAGCCAGCACAACCAGCGCGCCAGCGCAGCCCCATCACGCACCTGCATGCGCCGCAGCCCGGCCAGTTCCACCGGGTTTTTGATGGTCTTCATTTTATACGGCAGGCTCAGGCCTTCCATCACCCGGCATGCCGCCGGGATCAGGCCGGACAACCTGACATTGGTTTTCTCGGGATCAATCAGGATAGAACAGCCTGCTGGCAGCTCCGCCAGGGCCTGCTCAATTTCGGCGTAGGGCCGCAGCGAAACACCGTCCGATGCCAACGCGGCCCTGACTTCATCAGGCGCCTTCTGCGGATTGATGAAAAGTTCCACAGTCCTTTCACCGACCAGCGCGTAACATACCGCCACCGGGTTATGGTCAATATCGCTGCCACGAATGTTCAGAGACCAGGCAATATCATCCAGCGCACACAAGAGATGATAATCAGCCTGCAGGCTGCGCATGCCAGCCCGGATGCGCTCCAACTTGGCGGCCCGGCTCTCACCCGCAAAAACCTCATCATATAAATAAATTGGTTCAATCGGGATGGACGGCCGGTCAGACCAGATTTGCCCGACAAGGTCATCACCCCATTCCAGCTTGAGGCCTTGCTCGATCAGCGCCTTCCCCAGGGAAGATGCCTCCAGACTGGACAGCACGGCTCCATAAAAGCCAACCCTGGCCCCCTTTGGCAGAACCTGCCCAAGCCAATCTGAAATCGACGGCGTGCCGGGCAGCCCGGCTTTGAACAACTGGATACCCGATCCGGCCAATTCCTGTGCCGCGCGGATGTGATAGCGCGGATCGGTCCACAACCCGGCTGCTTCGAGCGTCACCACCAGGCTGCCCGCCGAGCCGCGAAAACCCGAGAGAAAGGCGCGCGCCTGCCAGTGCGCGGCCACATACTCGCTGCCGTGCGGGTCGGCACTCGGTACAACCCAGGCTTCAACCTGGTGAATTTTCATTAACGTACGCAGGGCTTCAAGTTTTTCGGCGGGCGGCATGGAAAAATCCAGGTTGCTGGTTGGGATGTCTGTGCTCATCTTATTGAACCACTACTGGTTCGGGCGGGCATTCTTCATCCAGGAGCTGCGCATAAAGCCCGCGCAGCTTTTGGGTCAGCGGACCGATTTGCCCATCGCCAATCTCGCGCCCATCCACCGCGGCCACAAAGCCCAGCCCGCCGAAGGTGCCGGTCACAAAAGCCTCGTCGGCGCTGTATACATCATAGAGCGAGAAATCTTTTTCAAAGACCGGGATGCCTTGCCGCCGGCAGATCTCGATCACATTGCCGCGCGTGATGCCGTTCAGGCAGTATTTGCCGGTCGAGGTCCAGACCTGCCCGGCCTTGACCATAAAAAAGTTGGTGGAGTTGCAGGTGCTGACAAAACCGTGCGGGTCGAGCATCAGGGCTTCGTCCGCCCCGGCTTTGGTGGCCTGAATGCAGGCGATGATGCAGTTCAGCTTGCTGTGGGTATGCAGCTTGGGGTCCTGCACATCTGGTGTGCCGCGCCGCACATGCACCGTGAAAAGTTCCAGGCCATTTTCAGCTTCCTTGCGTTGTTTGTACTCGGCGATCACCACCACGGTGGGCTGGCCCAGATTGGCGCGCGGGTCCTGGGAAGGCGTGCGCTTGTTCCCCCGGCTGATCATCATGCGGATGTGTACATCACTGGAAGTCATTTTATTGGCTCGGATGGTCATGTCAACGGCTTCCATGAGCTTGCCAACCGGCATACCCAGGGCATAATCCAGAGCCTTCAGGTTGGCATTCAGCCGCTCCAGGTGCTGCTGCACAAAGGCTGGTTTGCCATTGTGCAATCGGAAACTCTCCCAAACGCCATCCCCCACCAGGAAGGCGCTGTCATAGACCGAGACTTTGGCCTCGTCACGCGCGTACATCTGACCGTTGACGTAGATCAGGATTTCCTGGTTGCGGTTATCTTCGATTGATTCGTGTGTGCTGCCCATATTTTCGCTCCTGACGAGAATGGAAAGTACCCATAAGTTCGGTATGGAAAGTACCCATAAGTTCGGTATGGAAAGTACCCATAAGTTCGGTATGGAAAGTACCCATAAGTTCGGTATGG
>CAIWAX010000376.1 GCA_903910795.1 uncultured Anaerolineae bacterium | reverse complement strand
ACTGCCAACACTTTGCAAAGGAAAATGGTAGGAGTCCAATCGGGACAACAGGTTTTACAACATTCCGCCCCAATTGTGCAGCCCATTGGAATGTCCACCTACATCAGACAGGCGTTTGAATCGCTGTGTGCTGAGGGTACTGGATTCGACCCATTGAACATCAGGCCATCCGATGTGGTAGAAAGACTCGAAGCCGGTGGTATCACTGGCATAAAGGATGGAACGCTGCGCCCCACCATTCAACGCATCAAAGCGACACTTCTCAATGAGATACTGGTAAACATGGGATCGACTCTGTTCTCGCCCCCAAACGAATTCTGTGAATGCTTATCCTTCAAACTAAACCCAGAAGATGATTTATCAAGCCACACCACGCGGTGTTGAACTGCTTTTTGTTAATCAAGGCCTGGCATTTCTTGAATTTCCGCTCATGTTGCCTGACTCGGAACCTGAGTTTCCAACAAGACGCGCTGGAGACGAGATGCAACAGCCTTGGTTTTTTCTGTATCTGCCAAAAATTTTCAAGAACGAATCATCGCAATTGACGAATGCATCCGGGTTCACCTGTGGAGGATGTGCGCGGGAGTGTTTAAAATGGGGGTATGGAATATCCAATCACAGAGTTTCTTGACCGAGAAAACGGCTCTGGAGGGCTTTACACAAAAGCCTACGCATGAATCTCTGCGGTGTTATACTCCTACAGACCCTATGGTTGCCAAAATTTGAGCGCAGAGAATTCGCCCGCGTCTTGATTGTGCAACCCTATTATCGAGGGCAAAATTATGCCAGCAAAACTGAAATAATGGTATCCACAGTTTCGCCATATGCACAAAGACGAAAGACGCGCGGCGCAAATTCTGTTCGCGATTATCTTTGTAGCTCTGGCAATCTACCTGATCGTTATCCTCACCAGTCTGTATTGGAACGATTGGAAGCTGATCTGGTTTGCCCTGGGCAGTTCTGTTTTGCTAATCGCGCCATTGGGCTTGCTGGCTCGCGGGCACTTGCGCTCCAGTAGTCGCATCACCGTTCTGGGCGCGCTTTGCACAGCAACCCTATTGGCGACCATTGGTCAAGGGATGCGCGATATTGCCATGATGGCATTTCCCGTCATCATCATTATCTCAAGTTTGATGCTGGACAGACGTCATTTCACATTCTTTTTCCTCTTGACGATCGGGGCAGTCGGCTGGCTGGTTTTTGGCGAAATGAATGGCTGGTTTATCCCGCGCCCCATTGAAGCTACAAATTGGCCAGACTTTCTAATGATGACGGCAATCCTCGGGGCTGCAATAGTGTCGATGGATTTGCTGGCGGCGGATATGCGGGGGAATTTAGAGCTGGCACAACAAGAAATCATCGTTCGCAAGCAGGCGGAAGAGGCGCTGCTCGCGAGCGAGGCGCTGAACCGCGCCGTGCTGAACTCCGTCATGGCGAATATCGCGGTGGTGAACAAGCACGGCACGATCATTGCCATTAACGAGGGCTGGGAGCAATTCGCGCTGGAGAACGGCTCCGACCCGCAATCGCCAAATGTGAGCGTGGGTGCAAACTATCTGGAAGTTTGCGAGCAAGCTGCAGCGAGCGAGGGCGACGAGGCGCAATCGGTTTTGAATGGCATCAAGGCCGTGCTGGCCCAATCGCAAGCGACGTTCAAACACGAATATCCCTGTGACTCGCCCACGGAACAACGCTGGTTCTCCATGCACGTCTCCCGATTGAACCGGGCAGAAGGCGGGGCGGTGATTTCGCATTTCAATATCACCGAAAGCAAGCTGGCGGAGAATCTAATTCGGATCCAACGCGATCTCGGCCTGGCGCTGGGTGCGACAACTACCCTCAACGTGGGTTTGCAAATCTGCTTGCAAGCCGCGCTCGATGTTTCAGGGATGGATTGCGGTGGAATCTATTTCGTCGAGGCAGACACGGGAGCGTTGGAGCTGGTCTTTCACCAGGGAATATCTCCTGAACTGATCGAGAGCATATCGCGCTATGAAGCCGATTCGGCGAGCGCGCAGCTGGTCATGACTGGCGAGCCAATCTACTCTCAACATAACGCCTTGGGAGTGCCTTTGGATGAAGCCAGAAAGCGCGAGGCGATGAGCGCGATTGTCATACTCCCCATCCATCACAATGGCCGCGTGATGGGTTGCCTGAACATCGCATCGCATACGCTGGACGAGCCGCCTGTTTTCGCCCAAAACGTGCTCGAGATGATGGTTTTCCAGCTCGGCAACGTGATTGTGCGCTTTCAAGCGGAGACTGAACTGCGGCAAAATAAAGAACGTTTCGAAGCAATCATTGCAGCAGCCGAGGTTGGCACCTGGGATTGGAATGTGCAAACTGGCGAAACCGTATTTAATGAGTGTTGGGCTAAAATCGTTGGTTACAGCCTGGAAGAAATTGCACCGATCAGTATTCAAACCTGGATGAATCTGGCTCATCCTGATGATTTGAAACAATCCGATGCCTTACTGGAAGAACATTTCAACGGCAAAACGGAAATTTATGAATTTGAAAGCCGCATGAAGCATAAAGACGGACAATGGGTCTGTGTGTTGGATCGCGGCAAAGTGGTGAGCCGCACTGCGGATGGAAAACCGTTGCGTATGCTTGGCACACATATTGACATCACCGCGCGCAACCGGATGAAAGCTGCTTTGAGCGAGGAAGAAAAGCGTACCAAGGTCTTTTTGAATGCGCTGCCCGACCTGATGTTCCGCTTGGACCGCAATGGCGTTTATTTGGATTACAAGGCCGAGAAATCAGATCTCTACACTCAATCGGAAGACATCATCGGCAAGAGGAACAGAGACATAACCCCGCCTGAGTTCGCAGACCGTATCGAACATTATATCAACGCGACCCTGAGCACTGGCGAAATGCAGGTTTTTAACTACCAGTTGCCTATTCCGGATCATGGGCTGCGCGATTACGAAGCACGCATGATTGCCAGCGGCGGAGATGAGGTGACTGCAATCGCGCGCGACATCACCGAGCGCAAGCGGATGGAGACGGAACGAGTCGTTGCCAACAAGGAACTTCTCTTCCAAAACGAAGAGAAAGAAAAACGGCTGTCCGAAATGACAGCCGTGCATAATATCTCCGCTTCCTTGCGCATCGCCCAAATCCGCGATGAAGTTCCGCCCATTCTGCTCGACGAAACCCTGACCGCGCTGGAAACCGATGCAGGCGTTATCTGGCTCTATCATCCTGACAGCGACGAGCTTCGCGTCGCCGCGAGCCGTGGCTGGTGGCGGCAATTTGGAGAAACGCCCATCAAGCCCGGGCAGGGCATCACCGGCACGGTCTTTGCCACCGGGCAGGCGCACATCACAACGGACTTCGCACATGATCCGATATCTCGCACACCGGATAAAGGTCAATACCCCGCAGGCTGGAGCGGGCTCTGCCTGCCCATCCGCACCGGTTCAACAATGATCGGAACGCTGACAGTCTCCCTGCCGTCCCCACGCCAATTCACGCCTCAGCAGGTGAAACTGCTCGAATCGCTGGCGGAAATGGGCGGGGCAACATTATACCGAATGCGCCTGTATGAAGAGACTATGCGTCAACTGGATCGCTTAGAGGCTCTGCACAGTATAGACACCGCCATTAGTGCCAGCTTGGATTTGCATTTGACGCTCGACATCCTGCTGGAACAAGTAAGGATTGAACTCAACGCGGACGCCACGGACGTGTTGTTACTCGACCCGCACTCGGAGACGCTGGAATATTCCGTGGGGCGCGGCTTCCGTACATGTGGCGTCCAGACCACGCACGTTCGTTTGGGTGAAGGTTTCGCCGGGCATGCCGCGCTGGAACGCCGCACCGTGCGAGCAGATGATCCAACACAAATAAAGAAGGGTTCGCATTTTGCCGTGATCTGGGCTGGTGAAGGTTTCGCCACCTATTACGGCGTACCGCTCATCGCCAAAGGACAGGTCAAAGGCGTGCTGGAAGTTTATCTCCGTTCCCCTTTCCGCCCGGAGTCGGATTGGATCAGCTTTCTGGAAACGCTTGCCGGGCAAGCGGCAATTGCCATTGACAGCGCACAACTCTTTGAAAACTTGCAGCGCTCCAACAAAGATCTGGCGCTCGCCTACGACGCCACCATCGAAGGCTGGTCACACGCGCTCGATCTGCGCGACAAGGAAACCGAGGGACACACTCAGCGGGTGACCGAGATCACCGTGCGGCTGGCAAAAGCTATGAACATCGCTGATGCCGAACTCGTCCACATCCGGCGCGGCGCGCTCTTGCACGATATCGGCAAGATGGGCGTGCCGGATGAAATATTGTTAAAGCCCAGCAAACTCACTGACGAAGAATGGGGGATTATGCGCAGGCACCCGCAACTCGCCTATGACTTGATCTCCCCCATCACCTACTTGAAACCCGCGCTCGATATCCCCTATTGCCATCACGAAAAGTGGGATGGCACGGGCTACCCGCGCAAACTAAAGGGCGAGCAGATTCCGTTCGCGGCGCGCCTTTTCGCCATCATTGACGTGTGGGACGCGCTGCGTTCGGACCGCCCGTATCGCAAAGCGTGGGATGAAGAAAAGGTGCGCGAACACATCCGTGCCGGAAGCGGTACGCATTTCGATCCGGGGGTGGTGGAAATGTTCTTGCGGGTGATGAGTGAAAAGACAGAAGAACATGAGGTGGCGGCCATAGAGCCCGCCCAGGGCTGACCCACAGGGCACACTTCGTGCGAGGCCCCGGCTCAGAACATGAAAGCCCTTCGGGCTGGCTAACGAGTCGGCTCGCGCTCTTTGCGCCCTGTGGGTCAGCAACCTACGATTTGCGATTTGGCTTTGAATCCGCTTTATAACCCACGGCAGGCATTACTGGAAAAGGCGGGGCAGACTTGGCGGGAAAACCACAAGCGCCGAATCTGCCGTTGGGCCGTTTCCCCGAAAGTGTGGGCAGCGTCCCGCACTTGTCCGGTGCTCCCAATAAAGATCGCGGGCGATCATTTTTTCTGAAAGAACACTGCGTGTCCTGAGTTTGCGGTGTTGAGCAGAGACGGGCGAATCCCGAGCTTATGGATTCCTCGAGAACGCAAACATAAGATATATCCCTAACATAAAAATCAAGGCCGCGATTGCCATGGCAGCAATCATCATCGTATATTTCGCCAGGAATGTACCATACTGGGTACGATAAGGATCTAATCCTTGTGAAATAAGCTGTTCATCGTGAGCTTGCATAGCCCGTTGCCGCTTAAAGCGTATGCGGCTGTTGTCGAATTTTTCCAATAATACCCATCCCGCCTGTTTCTCTTCGGCTACCAGCTTGGTGAGTACTGCATGGTTGCGGAAAGCCTCTTGATTTCCGTGTACGATTTTGAATTCCCAATCATTTTGGAGATCATCCATATTGTATGTTGCCATTCGTTCCTCCTCTTCTGCGCGACGTTGTACGGCAGCTGCCGCAGCAGATGCGGCGATAATTGGTCCCATGCTATTCATATTTTCCTCCAGTCATTAACTGCGGATAGCGTTCGCTTTCGTCAAGATTTTCCTATATGATATACGCAAATCTTTACCCAACGGATGCTGTTACCGGCAAAGTCGGGACTCTGTCCAGCAGAGCATTTGGACTCTGTCCAGCAGAGCATCTGGGCTCTGTCCGTTTCCAGCATATACAGATGCCCTTCCCGATAAAAGTTGCCCAAGTGTTCCTTCTTCTTTGTATCCATATGACTGACCCGAACGCCATGATCTTCCCGCAAAGCGATCATAATCTCTGCGGGGGGTCAAATCAGTCCAACGCACCTTCACATCCATCGGATCCCCAGCGGTATGCTCATGCAGCACTTCCAGAAACTTTTCGTCTATGTTTTCCCAATGCTGTGTATAAGGCTTGCGCCCACCCAATCCCAGTTTCAGCGCCTCGATGCCAGCGTAACGGCGGCGACCTTTTTCATCCAGGCTATTGTAAAAGTGTCTCATCGCGACTTCAATTTCAGGCACATAGGGCTGAATGTAACATCCAGCTTTTGCTAATGGATTTGGCCAGGTTTGTTTGGCGACAGGATGATACTTTATTTTTCTAAACTGTCCTTTGAACAAGCAGTATGGGCAAGTTATTTAATTCCCGTTACTTAGCAAAAGAAGATGATCTATCGGCATAACCACACTTTGTTGGGACGGATTTTTGGATTAAGATGGTATTTTATATATTCTCACAGTCCAAACATTTCCGCCAATTTTTTCTGCCGTTATCATAATTGCGTATCCATGAATATTTGTCCATCGTCTTGCAGCAGGCGCTACAACATCTGGCAATTCAACAAAATTAACACCTATTCTTGTAAGAATAACCCCCCATTGGTCTAACGAATAACCATCGGCGAGTAAACCATCAACAATTTGCAAACCTTTAGCAATACCTTTCTTGTCATATGTCACCCAGATCGTATATTTACCAACTTGATAAGTCCTAGATTCTCCGCCATCTGGTACTTCTTCCGCTTCGCCTAATCCAAGAGGAATAATTTCAGTTGAATTTCTCAATACTTTCTCTACCTGCTGAACAGGAGTGTCTATAATTTTGGCTGTTTCAATAATTACACTTATTGATGCAGTTGGGGCGGTTGTTGGTAATATTTGCGTAGGCTTTGGCGAATTACTTGGAGAAACAACAATTGCAACCAATGTTTTAGTGGGAACAGGTGTTTCAAGGTTTGCGTTGGTTAGCGTAGCAGTTTCAATAATTGATTTGGCCGGTATTTCTACAGTAGGCGTTTTCGTCACCTCAACTATAGATTTTGACGGACTCAAAATCCCAATTGGAACACTGCATAAAAAGCAAAGCAGAATAAGATTGATACAACCAAAACCAAGTTTTCCTACAACTCCTTGTTTCTTGAAGATAGTTAACCACCAAGAAAAAAAAACGCTGAACCATTTGTATATATTATCTCCTTTGACGATGATTTTTTGTTATGCTTTGTTATGTTAAGAGTATTCCAACGAATTAAGGATTGATTCGGCGGGAAGGACGAAAATCAAGGAAAAGCTACCAGATGCCGAACATAGCGCTCCGCATCCGCAGCTTGGGGCCGCTTCCCCAAAAGTGCGGGCAAAGCGCTACGTTTGTCCAATATACACGGTGTTGGGCTGTTCGCTGGGTTAAGCATGAATCGCTGGCTGGTGCAGAACCTTTACTTCACGGTTGATACGCTCACTTAATTCCTTCTCTGCAACTTCAAGTTCATAGCGAACTTGCAAACGAAGCCAGACTGCCGCGCTTGTACCAAAATAACGAGCAAGACGCATGGCAGTATCAACCGTAATTGCCCGTTGACCCTTTACAATCTGGCTGATACGAATCGGTGTAACCCCAATATCATGCGCCAAACGGTATTGGCTTAAACCGAGCGGTTTCATAAAGTCCTCGAGCAAGACTTCACCTGGGTGAATGGGGGATAAAGCGTCATCCATCATATTTACTCTCATCCGTGATAATCCACGATTTCGACATTAGTGGCTTTATTGCCAACCCAAACGAACCAAATTCGCCATTGGTCATTGATTCGGATACTATGCTGCCCCGCTCTATCACCTTTAAGTTTTTCAAGCCTGTTACCGGGCTGGGCAAGTAAATCTTGTAAATCATCTGCATCATCCAAATAGAGTAATTTACGGCGAGCAGTGCGCTGAATATCTTTGGGCAACTTTGTGGAAGTTTGACCGAGAAATATTTTCTTTGTTTCGTCGGATGCGAAGGATTCAATCACAAGACGATAGTATCACGGCGCGATAACATTTTCAAGGCACAATTTCTGGAAGGGGCACGCAAACGGTTTTAGTTGCTATCCGGCAGAATTACCAAGACCACTGCATGTTTTATTGGGCAACGCGCCCGCTTACCGATACGCCACCTAAAAAAGACACCACCATCCAACGCATCAAGGCGACACTTCTCAATGAGATACTGCAAAGTATGGGAACAACTCCATTTTCTCCCCCAAGTGAGTTCTGTGAACACTTATCCGTCAAACTGAACAGAGAAGTTCGACCTGACGAAATCTCTCAAGCTTTATTGTTGGACATGCAAGGCAAGTTTAGCAATAAATGAGTTGAATAATGGTAATGATTTGATAGGCAAATCGCAAGTAGTCGATGATTTATCAGGATACACCATCCGGTGTTGGGCGACGTTATGTTATACACGAATATAATCTATTGGTTGGTAACATGTTTAATAATTGTTACTCAACATTTTTATAATGTTCACAACCATTGATTACATCCTTGTGGAACAGGTGTCCCTTATGCGTAACTAACGGCAATCTTATTTGGACAAACAAGTGTTATTTGATGAACCCTACTCCGTAGTCAGGGGGGGATGCCAAAATGCAATATTTGTCACAGCCTGCCATTAACATATATGCAACGATTTCGGCTCTCTCTACGACACTTCCAGATCGAATCACCTCTGCTTTCCCAGTAAAGCCCGGTAGACGCAAGGTTCTTGGGTCGAAGCCCTGCCTGCAGTAGATAAATGCTTTAGTATATCTAGAGTAGTCGGACGGCGTGGACATGGATTGTGTTTTCCCTATCACTGGTTGCAAGGGGGCTATGCGGCTATCAATTAAGGAGCAACGTTTGCACCGGCGGGTTTCATGGATTTTATCTTCGGGTGGAATCCAATCGTCCCAATCATGCACTGCCGTTTTTGTCTCGCGTTGATGACAACGCCTGCATTCCCGCTCCTGCTCACAACTATTTGATCTGTATTTCCAATCTTCCCAATCATGCACTGCCGCTTTTGTCTCTTGTTGATGACAGCGCCTGCATTCCCGCTCCTGCTCACAATCATTTGGTATATAATTCCAATCTTCCCAATCATGCACTGCCGCTTTTGTTTCGCGTTGACGACAACGCCTGCATTCCCGATCCTGTTCACAACTATTTGAAATAGTACTCCACTCACTCCACTGATGGAAACCCAGCACGCACTTAAATGCTCTACTAAATTGTCTAAATCCGAAAAAGGATAATACCCCGCCAATTAATAAAAAGGGTAATGGGCAACAGAGAAGGAAGCCAATAGACGTCGTCGGGTCTAGAGAAGTTCCAGGGGGTATACTATTATCATATAAATAAATCATAAGCAGACAACCGCCTGCCAGGAAGAGCAGCACACCGCCTATAAAGGCAACAACGCCCAAAAGATTAGTGCTGAGATTTTTTTTGCCACTATCAGCCGCACCATTTTCTGGTGTTCGTGGATGGGCGGCATAGTTCATCGTAGCTGCGGCAGTTGATGGTATTGATTTACTTTTTCGGATCTCTGCGGATGGCTCTTTCACCGTACTGCTGATCTTTTCCTTAGAAAGGCCATCCGTTATCTTGTCTCCTTGCAGTTCAATCGCACCAAACTGCTCCACCATCCTGACTGTTTTACTGCTCATCGAACTCAAGAGTTGTGCGGCTACCTCTTTACTCATGGGTGAGGTAAATTGCATCCCATGAAAATCACTCGCCGACAATATGATTATCATCATGCCCATTTGTGGCAGGATCAGGAAGTGCGATGATGGTTTATTGTGGAAAACCTGTTGGACCCATTTTGGAATATCGTCGCCACTTTGTTCCATTTTAATGAGTGGCCCGCTGTACTTGATTTCATTGCCGTCAACAATAGATAAGCCGTAGAAACTTAATGAACTCTCTGCAAGTCTTTGCAAAGAATTTGGATCAGCCTTAAAACTGGCAGGGTCTATCTTATGCAATGCTTCAGCAGCAGACTGCCGCACATCCTCATCGCTATCCTTGAGTAAAGCGGTGAGGGGCTCGATCGCGCGAGCATCACCGATATTACCTAATGACCTTGCTGTTTTGCTCCAACCTGCTTTCCGTTTCTTGTCCCAAAGATTTAGGATAAGCGGTTCGACGGCATCCGCGCCAAGATGTTCTTCTGGGTGCTCCCAGAAATTCAAGGCAATCTGATGGAAAGCACGTTGAATGTTATCCGCAGGTTTCCAGCCCAACCCATTTAAAGCACGTGCTGCTTCAAAGCGCATACCCCCATCGCTATCCTTGAGGATTGTGACGAGGGGTTCTACAACACGAGCATAGCCAATTTTCCTCAATGCCTCTATAACGGCATTCATGGTTTCCAGATCTCCCCTGTTGTCAAGCACTTTAATGAGCGGCCTGACAGCGCGAGGATCGCCGATCTTCCCCAGCGCATCCATTGCCTTCCCGCGTACATTTATATCGCTGTCTTGCAGCGCGGCGATCAGCGACTCCACCGCCCGGGTAGCCTTAAGCTCTCCCAACACATCTGCTGCACCCTTGCGTACATTTACATCGCTGTCTTGTAGAGCGACAATGAGCGAATCCACCAGCAGAGCGCCCATTTTAATCATCTCATCTAGTAAACTCTGGCGATGCAAGGGAATGGTGTTTTTAAATCTAACAATCAGGCTTTTTACATCTACATTCTGGTTGGTTGGGTTTTCAGGAGCGGGGCGCTGTGGGCGGTTGCTTGTGACTTCAGGAGCAGGGCGCGGCGGGCGATTGCTGGGGTGCTGCCCAAAATAGTGTGCGTCACGTTCGCAAAAGGCTTCGCCTGTTGGCTTGTCTACCATAGCAGGCAAGCCAGTAAGATCTTTACCACAAATGCAGCAGTTCATAGTTTTCTCCTCCGACTATTAAGGACACACCCGGCAACTACTCAAAAGTGAGTCACATGACTTTTACGACTACTCTATAGCGGCCCAACAAATTAAGGATTGATGCGATAGGAAGGGCGAAAGTCAAAAAAGCAACTATGCACCTCCGCATCTGTCCCAGTTGAATAAGCCACAACCCCGAAGCCCTGATATGCCGAGCAGGTGGAAATTAAAGTTTCTTCATCTCTGTTGAATTTTCCAGTAAAAATCTATTTCCACCAATAATAGAATGATTATACAACGGGAAAGCATCTTTGGGCGCGGCATCTGCATCGGGCGCAGACATTGGCAGTAAAGGCATCAGTCACAAGTTAAGGTTTTTATGAAACTGTCAAGGATTGAACGAAAGCCAATGGTTCCGGTTTATCGGATTTATGCTTGCGTTTGACAATACCGAGAAGCTTTGTATTCTGAGCAAGATATGTGACAACATCTGT
>CAIWAX010000375.1 GCA_903910795.1 uncultured Anaerolineae bacterium | reverse complement strand
GCCAGCCAGCAAGGCCGTTGAGATATTAGGGAGGATAATGTGCCAGAAGGTCTGGAAAGAATTGGCGCCCAGATCCATTGAGGCTTCCAGCATGGATCCGCCCGTGCGGCGAAAACGCGCCAGCACATTGTTATAAACTGTCACCACACAGAAAGTGGCATGACCAATTACGATGGTCCAGAAAGAAAATGGGATGCCCAACCCCGCGATGGCGGAGCGCAGGGCAATACCAGTCACGATGCCTGGCAAAGCGATCGGCAGAATCAACATGAAAGAGATGGCTTCCCTGCCAAAAAATTCGAAGTTGTACACAGCCGAGGCCGCCAGCGTGCCCAGTATAAGAGCCAAAAATGTAGCGATCAAGGCCACTTCCACCGACAGCCAAAGGGCGTTAAACAGTTCCGGGTTGGAAAGCGCAATCGGTATCCATTTGAAAGTCAGACCAGGGGGTGGAAAGGTGTAGGCCGAGTCTTCTGTGTTGAAGGCATACAACACGATCAACAAGATTGGAAAATGCAGAAAAACCAGCACAGCGAAGGCTGATATCTTCAACCACCAGGAAGCCTTTTCAGCACCGACGCCAGCTTTAGAATTTTGCTTAGAGAGCATCGAAGGCACCCAACTTCCGCGCAATCAACAGATACGCAATCATGATCAGGATCGGGCCCATTGTGAAGGCGGCTGCCAGAGGGATATTCCCAGATGTGCCTTGATAAGAAAGAACAGCCTTGCCAATATAATAGCTTGAGTTTCCAAACATCGATGGCACAATAAAGTCACCCAGTGATAAAGAAAAAGTGAAAATGGAACCTGCGATCACACCAGGAAACGCCAGCGGCAATAAGACAGTCCAGAAAGTCTGGGTTGGCGTGGCACCTAGATCACTGGAGGCTTCCAGCAGAGATTTAGGCACGCGCTCAAGGGCAGTCTGCACGGGAATGATCATGTAAGGAAGCCAGATATAGACAAAAACAAGAAAGACCCCGGTGGCAGAAACCGAAAGCGATGGGCCACCCACCACAGGTAGGCTCAAATACCACCTCAGCAGCCCATCCAGCCTGAGCACGTGCGCAAACCAGGAGATAATACCTTCCTGTGCCAGGATCAGCTTCCAAGAGTATACACGCACAAGATAGCTTGACCAGAGCGGCAGTGTGACCAAAATGTAGAGCGCGGTTTTCATCCGCGAAGATGCAAACCGCGCGCTGTAATACGCCAGTGGGAAAGAAATCGCAGCCGAGGCCAATGTAACTATCGCAGCCATCTCGGTAGTACGGAAAAATATGTCCAGGCTGGCCGGTTCAAAAAGCTGGGCATAAGTACGCAGGGTGAACTCGGGCACAACCTTCCCGGTAAAATCATCGAGGTAGAAGAAACTGTTCACCAGCAGGCTGACCAGTGAACCCAGGTATATCACCAGGAACCAGATGAGCGGCAGCGCCAGAAGTAATAGCAGCGTTTGAACAGGTCTCCGGTAAAGATAGGTGGAAATGCGGCTAAGCATTTTCAACTCCCATCATCTGAATGTGTTCTTTTTTCCACAACAACCTGACAGATTGCCCCCGCAGGCGGGTGACATCCATAGATGTAGTGCGCAAGTTTTGCTCCACCACCACCAGGTCACCGCCATCGCCCAGTTCAACCAGATAGCGGGTATACAATCCGAGATAAACAACATCCCTGACCTTCCCATCTACAGCGTATTCATCATCCGACTGGGCAGCATCCGGTTTGTCCAGATGGATTTTCTCAGGCCGGATCGAGAATATCTGTTCAGAACCGATAATTCGCCTGGCCATATCCCCCTTGACCAGATTGGAAACGCCCACAAAACCAGCCACAAACGAAGTGACCGGGTGCTCGTAGATATCGGCGGGGCTGCCTACCTGTTCAATTTTGCCCAGGTTAAAAACTGCGATACGGTCGCTCATCGTCAGGGCTTCTTCCTGGTCATGAGTCACAAAGATGAAGGTGATACCAACACGCTGCTGGATGGATTTGAGTTCGATCTGCATTTGCTGGCGAAGTTTCAGATCCAGCGCACCCAGGGGCTCATCGAGCAGGAGAACCTTGGGATGATTGATCAGCGCGCGCGCCAGAGCCACCCGCTGGCGCTGACCACCAGATAATTGGGCTGGCTTACGCTCACCGTAACCGGAAAGCCTGACCAGATCCAGCATAGCCTCAACGCGTTTTTTTCGTTCCACAACGGGTACTTTTTTAATCATCAAACCATAGGCTATATTCTCACCAACCGTCATGTGCGGGAACAGGGCATAATCCTGAAAGACCGTATTGACAGGGCGCTCATAAGGCGGAAGCTGGGATACATCCTGCCCGTACAGCAATATTTGACCGGAAGTGGGCCGGTCAAAACCGGCAATCATACGCAGGCAGGTGGTTTTACCTGAACCGGACGGTCCCAGCATGGAGAAAAACTCACCATCCCGGATTTCCAGATCAATGCTGTCGACAGCCTTAACTTCACCGAAATGACGACTGATGGATTTAAATAGAACCGCGGTCTGTTCACTCATCGTTGATTATGCTTTCTGGATGGAAAGTACCCATAAGTTCAGTATAAAGAAGATACCCTCACCCGGTACTATCAGAGGTCTGACTGACCGGGTGAGGGTTCTGAAAATTCAAACGATTATTTTCCACCGATAATCGAAACGTAAGCCTTGACCCATTCGCTGTACGGAATGCAGGTTTTATTACCATCACCACAATCAGCAACAGGCGTCTTCCAGAAGGAAATTTTATCGAAGTTTTCCGAGCCGTTGGTTTTACAACCGTCCGGGCCAAGCAAAGCGTTGCCAGTACAGGCAGTTGGGACAGCCGGAACTGACCCAAACCAGGCCGCGACATCACCCTGCACTTTAGGCTGGATGGAATGTTCCAACCACAGATACGCGCAATTCGGGTGCGGAGCTTTTGAATTCATCATGGTAGTATCGGCCCAACCGGTGGCGCCTTCCTGGGGGAAGGTGCTGGAAACCGGCTGCTTATTGGCGATCAACAGGTTGACCTGATAAGGCCACGAAGAAGAGGCGATGATACCTTCAGTTGTAAAGTCTTCCACCTGGGTGGTGGCATCATGCCAATACTTTGGCACCAGCTTGCGCTGCTGTTGCAGCAGACTGACCACGGCATCAAATTGCGGTTTGGTCAGTTCGTATGGATCCTTGATACCAAGATCGGGTTTGGTTGCTTTCAAATACAAGGCGGCGTCGGCCATGTAAATGGGGTTATCGGGAGCCTGAACACGGCCCGAGTTGGTTTTACCATCCGGCAGATTCTGCTCGGTAAAGACAACGCCCCAGGATTTAGGCGCATCCGTGAAAACCTTGGTGTTATACATCAAAACGTTCGGGCCCCACTGATAGGGCACGCCGTAATGCACGCCACTGACGGTATGCCAGGGGGCATTTTGCAGACGCGAATCAACCGTTTTCCAGGAAGGGATCAGGTCGGTATTGATAGGTTGGACGGTACCACCGGCAATCAGGCGCAGACTGGCATCGCCCGAGGCGGTCACCAAATCAAAGCCACCCTGGTTCATCAAGGAAACCATTTCATCTGAGGATGCGGCATCCTTGACAGTCACCTTGCAACTGGTGGTTTTTTCAAAATCGGTTACCCAGTCAAAATTGGGATCATTCGCGCCACGTTCCACATAACCCGGCCAATCGATAATGGCGACCTCGCCTTCACCTTTACCGATATCCTTCTTCATATTTGCGGTGGCGCTGTTGACAGCTCCGCAGGCGCTCAGGATGAAACTGGCAATCACAACCAGGACAACCTGGGCATATAACCACTTGGTTTTCATCATATTCTCTCCTCTCTTTGGAAAAACAATGAAATAAAACGATCAAAACAGTAAAGCTTCAAATTCCGACTGTATTCTGCACCTCCTGTTTTGCCTGTACAATTCCAATCCCAACAAGCACAAACCAACCTGTGGAGGCTAGTTTCGCTGCACGATGCGCATTATAGTACAAACATGTCGCAAATGTCAAATATTTTGAAATACTTTGTCTGATTCGGCAATTTTTTGTAAGTGGTTCGCCACATGGAAAGTACCCATAAGTTCAGTATGGGCTATGGTGTAGGCGTCAAAATGGGTGCCTTCGCCGTTGCAACAGGAGCAGCCGCGCCAGGCGTACCCTTGCCCGGGGTTGGCACTATCGTTCCCTTGCCGGGTGTGGCGACAGGCGTGCCTTTCCCAGGGGTTGGCGTCCCGGCAGCCGCCTCAGTGCACAAGCGGATACCTTCATTAGCGTTATACACAGCGATCTCATCGTTGGTTGAAATGCTCAAAAGTTTCTGAAAAAGCGGCAGGGCGTCACCGCACTGATTCAACCGAACCAGTACCAACCCGTAAGTGAAATAATATTCGTCAATACGGGCGGCGTTGGCGGCCAGTTCGATGGACTGAACCTCCACGCCATCGGCATCTTTGCCGCCCTTTACCACCAGCCCAAGTTCGGTTGAAGCCGCAGGCCATTTAAAATTGCGGTAATACATCACTCCCAGGTTTCCTCGCAAGGTGGGATCAGACGGGTTGGTTTTGACCGCCTGCTGGGCGTATTGCTCGGCCTTGGCATATTCACCGACGGTGGCATATACGCGCGAGATGTATAGTAATGGGGTTGGATCAGTGGGATTGAGCTGGTTGGCAATGGTCAGGGCGTTAACAGCCTTGTCATATACGCCAAGCGCGCGATAGTTGCGGCCAAGAGAAACAAAGACATCCGCAATATTCTTGTCAATGGCGACCGCGGCTTCATACTCGCGGATGGCTTCTTCATAGTTGCCGGTGGCCTCAAAAACATAACCACGGGCGCGGTGGGCTTCAAACAGGCCGGGTGCCAGGGTTAGTGCGACTTTGGATTCTTCGCTCATCTGAGTCAGGGCATCAAAGGGCCCCTTGCCATCTATATATTCATCCGCGATCAGTTCGGCATAGTAAGAATGTGCCAGGGCGTTGTTTGGATCGATTTCCAGGGCACGTTTAATGGCTGTTTCCGCCGCCAGATAATCTTTTTGGGCTTCCAGTGCCCAGCCGCGGACAGCGTGGGCGGTGGAGTTGTTGGGGTTCAAAAGCAAGGCATTTTCGGCACTGGTCTGGGCTTCCTTGTACTTGCCAGCCCAGACCTGGGTGCGAGCCAGGGAAATATAAATAGAAGCATCGTTGGGCAGTGCGCGAATGGCCAGCTCGTAAGATTGAATGGCCTGGGTCAGCTTGCCCTGTTGAAAAAATTGGCCAGCTTCGCTGACATAGGATTCGGGGGAGCGCGTAGGAGTAGGTGTCGGCAAAAAGCTACTCTGCACACTTGGCCCAACCACAACCCCAAAGTACATGACAAAAGCGATCGCACCCAATAGGATGAAGATCCTGAAATAGTTCAACGGCCTGCGCCGCTTGTTCATGCTCCATTTACTTCCGCGTAAATACATAGCACTTCATCTTACCATCGTAAATTATTGAGCGTCAAGCCAGATTCAACGTGCTCTAACAGATCTATACCATTCACGGCCACAAATTGCGCTTTTTTGCTTAAAGTGGAGAACCGCAATTTGTGAGCGAGGGCATTATATAAGAGTTTCTTGCTTCCCGTGCGATAGATTTTGGGCTAGAATGAACGCATGCGCTTTGATATTTTCACCCTGCTGCCCGATACGTTCGCCCCTTACCTGCAAGCCAGCATTCTCCAAAAGGCCTCGGAACGCGGCCTAGTGGAGTTCCGGGTTCACAATATACGCGATTACACCCATGACCGTCACCACACCACCGATGACACCCCTTACGGCGGCGGCGGCGGGATGGTCATGAAACCTGAGCCTGTGTTTGAAGCGGTGGAAAGCGTGGTGGAAAATACCCATAAGTTCAGTATGGACAGCGCACCGGGCTGCCCGGTGATACTGATGACGCCGCAGGGCAGGGTTTTTAATCAAAAAATGGCGCTGGAACTATCCGCACATCCGCGCATCGCGCTGCTGTGTGGGCGCTATGAAGGGGTGGATGAGCGCATCCGCGAACATTTGGTGACAGATGAGATCTCGATCGGAGATTTTGTCCTGACCGGTGGCGAACTGCCCGCGCTGATCGTGATCGACGCAATCACGCGGCTGCTGCCCGGCGTGCTGGGCGATCCGGATGGCGCGATGGATGATTCGCATGCCAGCGGTTTGCTTGAGTACCCGCATTACACCCGCCCGCCCGAATTCCGCGGCTGGGGAATCCCGGAAATCCTGATGTCCGGCGATCACGGCAAGATTGACAAATGGCGCAGGGAACAATCGCTGCTGCGCACGCTGCGCAAGCGCCCGGATTTGTTGGACAGCGCGCCGTTGACAAGGGCCGATCAAAAATTCCTGGATGAACACAGACCCGCAGCGCACATGAAGGAAGAATAGTATGTTCGTCTTTTCGTTACTACTCACCATGTTTCGTCATTCCGAAAAAATGCGGGTAAAAGAACTAAATTCCGATGGTTTGCCCCGCAATTGGTATTTTCGCGCAACGGCCCGAATTTGGCCGCTGCGCGAAAATACCACGAAAAAGTACTGTCTCCCCCTTCCCTTTAGGGAAGGGGGCCGGGGGGATAGGTCAGCGCTCAAAGTGAAGCAACCCGTGAGTAGTTACGTCTTTTCCATATATCCTGCAAACCCGCAGGGCGTATGAAGGGAAAAAGATGAAAGCCGTTGGCCCCTTCCATAAGCTTATCGTTATTGCGCTGGCAGTCGCGCTGTTGCTGCCAGCCTGTGCTTCAACCGATTCCGCACCAGATTGCAAAAGCGCGGAAGTTTTCTGCGTGGGCATGCTAACCGATGTCGGAAAAGTCAAAGATCAGGGCCTCAACCAGTTCACATGGGATGCCATTCTGCAGGCTGAAAAAGAGCTGGGGGTGCACGGAGAATATATTGAAACCACGAACTGGAAAGACTATGACAAGAATATCGCCACCTTTGGCGAAGCGGGATACGATCTGATCATCACAGTGGGGTACAACCTGGGAGACGCTACGGTCAAAGCCGCAGGGCTGTACCCGAACAGCATGTTCATTGGGGAAGATCAACAACAGAACGGCAGCAAGGCTGGCCCAGCCAACCTGGTGTTTTTGTCCTATCCAGAAGATGAGGCCGGTTTCCTGGCAGGCGCTCTGGCTGGTCAGATGAGCAGCACCAGGAAAGTGGGAGGGGTCTGCAGCACAGACCTTGTGCCGATGACCTGGCGCTACTGCGAAGGTTTCAAAGCTGGGGCCACGTATGTCGACCCCAAATTGGAAGTAAGCCTGGCTTTTCATAACGATGTGAACAATAACCTGGCATTCAACGACACGGAATGGGGCGCGGCCCGCGCCAGCGCAATGATCAAAAAAGGCGCGGATGTGATTTTCGGCGCAGGCGGTCTTACTGGAAACGGGGCTGTCACCGCGGCAGCCCAGATGGGCATTTACACGATTGCGGCCGACAGCGACCAGTATGACAACCTGCCCGATGCCAGAAAAATGCTATTGACAAGCGTCATAAAACTCGTCACCCAGAATGTTTATGATCTGATCAAACTGGCCTTTAAAGATAAATTCCCTGTTGGGAATTATATTGGTGGCATTGCATACGCTCCCTACCATGATCTTAAGGGCGCGATTCCGGCCAAGGTCAAAGAAAGAATGAAGCAAATCGCCCAGGGATTGGCAGATGGGTCGATTAAAACCAATGTCAGCGCTGTAAAACCATAGGGAAATTCCATAATCTATCGACATTGTTAACAAAAATCCTGTTGACTGAAATAGGTATGAAGAGTAGACTCTACAGTACTGCGGGTATTTGGCTTTGAAATGAAATTCAAATACCCCGGTATAAGACACGGAGAAAGCCATTTCTCCATATTTTCAATCCCACGCTTTGCTAAGCAAATCGCAAAGCGTGCCAGGATTGTTTCATTGACTCTAAGGAGGTCAAGATGAAGAAGTACGTAGTCGTATTACTTTCTGTGCTGGTGGCAGCTTCCATGCTGCTGAGCGCCTGCGCCCCCGCGGCTGCTCCCACCGCCGCGCCTGTCGCCCCGGCCGCTACCATGGCTCCGGCTGCTACCGCGGCTCCGGCCTCAACCGGCACAGCCGTTGGTATCGTTCTTCCTACCAAAGATGAACCCCGCTGGATCCAGGATCAGACCCGCATCTCGGATGCTCTGACCGCCGCTGGATTCACCTCTGAGATCCTCTTCAGCCAGGGTGATTCCGCCAAGGAAAAGGCCAACGTCGAATCCCTGCTGACCAAGGGCATCAAAGTTCTGATCATCTGCCCGCAGGATGCTGCCGCCGCTGGCGCCGCTGTTGACGAAGCCCACAAGGCTGGCGTCAAGGTCATTTCCTATGACCGCCTGGTCACCGGCACCGATGCCGTTGATTTCTATGTGACCTTTGACAGCATGTCCGTTGGCAAGGCACAGGCTCAG
>CAIWAX010000374.1 GCA_903910795.1 uncultured Anaerolineae bacterium | reverse complement strand
GAAGGAAAATGGGAAACGAGATTGTTTTGACAGAGTTTATTGTGTTTTTGATAGAGATGAACATGCTACTTACGATGAAGCTATAAACTCTATTCTAACTGCAACCCCTAAAGATGTTTTTTTTGCAATACCATCCAATCCGTGTTTCGAGATTTGGTTATTGTTTCACTTCAATAATTCTTCAAAACCATATGTTCGGACTGGTAAACGAAGCCCAGGTCAAAATGCTGAACAGGATCTTAAAGTATATATGCCGAACTATCAAAAAGGTGATGCAACCATTTATCATCAACTCAAAAGACAAAATAAAAATATAGATATCGCAATTGCAAACGCCAGACAAGTGAATGACGCTTCCCACGCAGCAGGCTTTGACAATCCAAGTACTTCAATTCCTGACCTTATTGAATATTTACGAAATCTAAAGAAAGATAAAGTTAATAGCCCCTCCATCATTTAGCTGTCGCGTATTAGTGTCCGAAGCCCGCATGCTTTTGGTGGGTTGTTTTTCATTGGGCGCTCCAAGTAAAAACGGTAGCCTTTTTTTATTTTTTCAAATACCCGGCCAGTAGGGCTTTATCCTGGCCGGTATTCATCTCCCAAATAGCGCGCAAACGCGCAGAACTCCATAATGGACCGCGCGTGATCAGGCTGAGCTGTTGATAAAAGGCCGCCAGACCCGGGTCTTTGATCTGGATTGTGCCGCTTTTTAATGTTTCCAAATAACCAGGCGGGATATTACGCTCATAATGCCCCACACGCCAGTGAGCCGGGTCTGAAACAGGCAGCCGCGCCAATAAAGGATCACTCAAACCGTAGGTATCCAGCAGGTACACGCCTGGCCCGGCATAATATCCCATAAAACCGATATTACCTTCCTGGGCGACAGATTTTCCGCTGTTTCTGAGAGCCAATCCATGCTGAACCCAGCCTTCCGCATCAGACAAATTGCCGCCGTTCGCGAGCACCACCGGCAAGCCAGTGGTTTGATAGTAAAAGGCCCGTTCATCGTTGATCCCACTTTTAAGATCATCCTGTGTAAAAACAGGCTGATTGTTACGCGGCAATAGAATTGGATAAGGCGCGATCAACCCAATCAATACCGACAGGGCAGCCAGGCCAAATTTCCAGCGGGGTTTTGCCCCTTCCAGCAGGCGCATCAACAACATGACACTGACCAGCACCGCACCTGAAAAAAACCGCCCGCTCATAAAATCCCCGCCAATAGAAAGAGTGTACAACAAATACAATCCAATGCCCAATGCCAACAAACGCAAGCGAATATTGCCGCTCTCGACAGAAAGCGACAAACTGGCGGCAATGATGATCAGGCTGATCGGATCGCGCTGAAAAGAATCTATAAAATAAACCAGTCCCTGGGTAAACAGCGCGGATTGTGAAATACCCGTATTCAACTTGGCGTAAGCAGTGTTTGGAAAAAGAAATCCATAATAAAAAAGGGAAAATAATTCCCATAAAACAAAAGGAGACAGTCCCAGGACAAGCAAACCGGCTTTGCGGATCGAAAAACGCTTGAAGATGATGTAGACCAGGGCGGGCAGCAAAAACAATCCCGCATCCATCCGTACCAACATCAGCAGCCCTGCCAGCAAAGCCATCAGGATTAACTCGCGTTCAGCGCTGAACTCCTGGTTGATAAACACCAACACAAATAACAACAAAAGCAAGTGGGTAGCCGGATTTTCAAGGCCCGAAACAGAAAAATCGACAAAAGCTTTCGAACAAACCAGAATGACAAGACCCAGGGCGGCATTCGGTTGGCGGGACAGGATCAGCAGCGCCGCCAGACTGAATGCAAAAGATACAAACAAGGCCGTGAAGTAGGCCTGATGCGTGAGCGCGTAGACGGCAGATAGCGCAAAGAGCCACAAAGGATGTGTGTAGGATTGCACACGTTCAGCCGCGTTCCAACGCAAACCATAGCCATTCACAAAGTTATCAACTGTCCGCAGGCTGATATAGGCATCATCCGCCACCCAGGCGACAGCAAACAGCACCATCAGGAACAGGATGAGCTGCAGGATAATAAGACTTTGTTTTCGGTTTAGCATACCCATCTCAAGGCTTATAGTTCGTCAGTAAATAATCATATCTACCCGTGTTCATTTCCCAGATCGCCACAAAGCGCTCCCAATTCCATAATGGGGCGCGGGTCAGCAAGCGGATCCTGTCATAGTATTGAGCCAGGTTGGGGTCCTTGATACGATTTTCATTATTCTTCACACTCTCAAAATAACCATCCGGGATGGCCCTCTCAAAATGCCCCGCGAAGAAATTTTCGCTAGGGATGGGCGGAAGCCTGGACAACAATGGATCTGCCAGGGCCAGGCGATCGATAATATAAATTTTGGGCCCGGCAAAATAACCTGCAAAACCAATATTGAGCAGCGGCTGCACCTTCACGCCTTCAGCCTTCAACTGCAACCCCCGAAAAACCCAATCATGGAAAGGTTCGATGGTTTTGCGTTTGTCATAGATCAGGCTGGAAGGCTGATAATAAAAGCTGCGTTCATCCGCAATGCCGTTAACATCTGTCCGTCCGGTCGAAAAAGAAGCATCATCAATACTGGTCAGGGTGGGTGTTGGAGAAATAAAACCCACCAGTACAACAAAAACCAGCAGAATGACCCCACCAGACAGCGAAACGCTGCTAAAACGCTGGTTTAGCAAAACAACTGCCACCAGCAATGCCGCGGAGAAAAACCGGCCGCTCATATAATCCGCCCCAATCCACAAAACATACAAGAGGTATAGGCTGACACCCAGAGAAATCATTTTTTCCCGCCAGTTACCCTGGAAAAAAGTCAGCCCAAGTGCAGTACCAATAATCAAAAGCGTAATTGGATCCCAATGCAAAGAATTAATAAAATACAGGTAACCCGCTTCAAGCAAATCTTTGCGAGCCAGGCCGGTATTTAACTTGGCATAAGCAGTATTGGGGAAGGGGAAACCATAATAAATAATCGAAAATAATTCCCACAAAATGAAAGGAGAAAAACCCAACAACATCCATTTTACAGCCGCCCATGAGCGCTGCTTGATTAGTATATAACCCAGCGCCGGGAGGAAAAAAAGGAACGTATCCATGCGATTAAGTGTGGCGAGACCCGCGATAAAACTCAACCAGAATATCTTTTTTCCACTAAAAACCTGTTCCGGTTTAAGAAAAACCAACAGGAACCCCGCCAGCAGCAAATGAGTTGCCGGGTTTTCAAGACCAGAAGTTGAAAAATCAATAAAAGCCTTGGAAAAGAACAATACACATAACCCGGCCAGAGTAGCCAGGCTGGCGCGGTTCATCATCTTTGCAACCAGTAAAAAAGCCCCCAGCGAGCAAGCCAGCGACAGGATCAGGGTTGTGTAAAAAGCCTCGTGAGTAAAAAAGTAAAGTGCGGAAAGCAGCAACATCCACAGCGGATGCGTATACGCCTGCACACGCTCAACAATATTCCAGGTCAACCCATATCCATTGATAAAATTATCCACAGTTCGCAGAGTAATATAGGCATCTTCTGTGATCCATGCTGAACGAACCAGGATTACCCCAAAAAGCGCGGCCAGGAAGAACAGCACCGGGGTTTGAATGGAAAATACCCATAAGTTCGGTATTGTCGTTTTGAGAGATGGTTTTGAATGCATGCCTGTCATTTTCTTCCTGATCGAAAATACCCATAAGTTCACTATCTGGATGATGTGGAGTTCGCAACCAAATAAGTTTATCATGGGGACATGGTGACGGGTAGAGCGTAGTAAAATAGACGAACCCGACAGGTTCGATATTATTTTGCGAGTGTTTCAGTATGGAAAATACCCATAAGTTCGAAATGGTTACTCACCTCAGTCAGTGCTTTTTTAATAAAATATACTCATAGGAGTTGGTAAATGGAAAATCTATATGATGTTGTAGTCATCGGTGCAGGGCCAGGCGGATATGTGGCAGCTATTCGAGCGGCACAGTTAGGTCAAAAGACGGCGATCGTAGACAAACAATGGTTGGGTGGAGTGTGTCTGAATGTTGGGTGCATCCCATCCAAAGCCCTGCTGCGCAATGCGGAAATTGCTCACACTTTGCGCGAGAGAGGCAAGGAATTTGGGTTTTCATTTGATAACCTGGTGCTCGACTTCAGTGCCGCCACAAAGCGCAGCCGCCAGGTTTCGGACCGGCTGGTAAAAGGTGTTGGCTTTTTGATGAAAAAGAACAATATTGCCGTTCACATGGGCACGGCTAAACTGACAGGCAAGGACAGCCTGAATGTCACAGACAAGGATGGCAAGGTTACAGAACTGAAAGCCAAAAACATCATTATTGCCACAGGCGCCAGTTCAGCAGTGCCTGGGGTATGGAAAGTCGATGGTCAGAAAATCGTTACATATTCCGAAGCGATCTTGCAGGAAAAATTACCGAAATCGGTGGTCGTGATCGGTTCAGGCGCCATCGGAGTTGAATTTTCAACGATCTGGAGTTCGTATGGCACGGATGTGACTATCGTCGAGATGCTCCCACACCTCGTACCTCTCGAAGATGTGGAAGTCAGCGTTGAATTGGAAAAAGCCTTCAAAAAGCGCGGCATTAAAACATTGCTTGGGCATAAAGTCGAATCAGTTGAAACCACAGAGACAGGTGTCCGTGTAACTGTTTCAGCCGGTGGCGAGAATAAAGTTTTGGAAGCAGATCAGGCGCTGGTTGCGATTGGATTCCGCCCGAACTCAAAGGGTTTGGGACTTGAAGAAGTTGGCGTAAAACTGACCGAACGAGGCTTTATTGAAATCAATGAGAAAATGTCTACCAACGTCCCGGGTATCTGGGCGATTGGCGATGTGACAGGCAAACTGATGTTGGCGCATGTCGGTTCAGCGATGGGCATCGTCTGCGCCGAAAATATCGCCGGGCATAAGACTGTCACCCTGGATTATGAAATGATGCCGCGCGCCACGTATTGCCAGCCGCAAATCGCCTCGTTTGGGCTGACAGAAGCTCAGGCGCAGGAACGCGGTTACACCGTAAAAATCGGGCGGTTTCCTTTCCAAGCGAATGGCAAAGCCCTTGGTCTGGGCGATTATGCTGGTTGGGTCAAGCTGGTGATTGATGAAAAGTATGGCGAAATCCTGGGTGCGCACATGATTGGCCCGGAAGTGACCGAACTGCTGCCGGAATTAACCCTGGCGCATATGATGGAACTAACCACTGAAGAAATTTCTCGCAACGTGCATGCCCACCCAACCATTTCCGAAGCGCTCATGGAGGCGGCCCACGGTGCAAGCGGAAGTCCAATCCACATATAATTTCTCACTATTTTTCCAGCCCTGCGTAAATTTTATTTAAGTGCTTTAAAGCAGTTTGCACCGGGGGGAGGACCCGGTGCAAACATTCGCCAAAGGAGGAGACAGCGAGGAGCAAATTACTTGCTCTTTGTCATAATCAATAATACTACTTTGTGCGGAATATCACAAAGATTATTGTCACCCTTTCATAGTGATAAAGTTCACAATTAATCCAGACTGGCGTGAATTTGTTTGGCTGGGAAATCTTTCAAAATGAGAAATAATACTTTTCCAGGCTCTTAATCAAACTGGCGACTCGTCTTCGCTTCCAGCACGGCTCAAAGTTGGCCCGGCGGGACCGGCGCTGCCAGTCATTTGTTCGCTCAAACGGGCAATCGCTTGTTCGAGGTGTTCACCGCGTAAGCTGAAGGTGATATCACCACGCGTTTTCTCAATAATGCTGCGCGCAATATCCGTTTGCCGTCTCAGACCATTTGTAATCGCATCAGGGTAATCGATTGTGACCAGCACAGCGTAAATATCATCCATGTACGTCAGCAAGCGTTCGGCTTCGGATGAATAGCCATGCCGGAGAATATCCAGGCAGCGCCGGCGCAGTTCCCCCACAACTTCAGACAGGCCGTTAAGATATGTGTTGTACTCCACTCCCAATTCCTGAGGGCCAATCAAAGGCTGGTTTTTGATCAAAGCACAGGTAACATTGGCTTCGACATATTCCTTCAAGGCATCCTGGGTGTAACCGGCGTAATATAAATCGGGGAATTCGGATAGCGCGGATCGAAGCGCATCCGCCATGGTACGCGCTTCAGCAAGCTGCTCTTGCATGGCAATATCATCGTCACGATGAACAGCCCGGATGGCCTGCGAACAAAACCTGGTCAAAGCCCGTGCCTGGGTTAAGGCTTTGTCTCGCGCAGCCGTGCGGGCATCAAACTGTAGGCGAATGAGATCGGAAATAGTTTCGAGTTGATCCATACCGAACTTATGGGTATTTTCCATTATGGGGTGCCTTCTTCTGGGGCATTGCCGCCGTCAG
Organism: uncultured Anaerolineae bacterium; assembly: GCA_903910795.1. GTDB lineage: Bacteria > Chloroflexota > Anaerolineae > Anaerolineales > Villigracilaceae > UBA5195. The sequence goes on along the minus strand of CAIWAX010000374.1, from coordinate 4,592 downwards.
GGGATTGCTGAAATGGTTTAAATAATTGATCTGCCAGCGAAGCTCTGGGTAAAGTAATCTCGCCAAAAGTGGATTCATAGCGAGCCAGGTTTTCACCCAGGGCGCGATAAAGTAATTTCGCGCTGAGCGGCGACATCAGGATGCGGGCCCGGATGAGGGCCTTATTTTCGCCAGGCAGCAAATGGGCAAAGTCAAAAACGAGATCGGCCGGAGAATGAGCGATGCGCACCAGATTGGCATACACCGGCTGAAGATCTGCTGGAACTTCAAGCGTGGTCTGAGGACGTGCAGGGGGAACTGCCATTCAAATATCCTTTTTTAATGCCCCCAGGAAATAATGGAAATTACCCACGATTTGCTTACATCGTCCCGATGCTCTTTCGGGAGCAAATCGTTCGGCAAAGTTTTCCTGGGGGCAGAATGGAAAATACCTATACGTTCGATATAGACTGGTTAGAATGGAATATCTTCGTCAGATGGGCCAGTAAATTGGCCACCGCCCATGGCTCCGCCACCGCCATCGCCGCCACCATCATCATCACGCGATGAAAGGAAACGAACCGTGTTGGCACTTACCTCAAACGATGAGCCAAAAGAACCATCTTGCTTCTTAAAAACCTTTGGACCACCAGTGGCAGGGTCACCAGTAATCCTACCTTCTACTAGAACTTTCATGCCCTTCTTGACAAACTTATTGCAAGTTTCAGCTTGCTTGCCCCAGGCCGTAACGCGAAACCAAATGGTTTCTTTGACTGTTTCGCCGCTGTTGGCAGTGTATTGTCTGTTTGTGGCGACCGAAAAAGATGTCACTGCCTGGCCAGAGGGTGTATAACGCATTTCAGGGTCCCGGCCAACATTTCCTACAATTGTCAGTGATTGGTACATGTTTTTTTCCTCCAAAAGGGTTAAGGTACCGCCGTGAACCGGCGGTTAATAGGATTGACAGTTCAATTGTACACGAAACAGGCAGCTTTGTATTCAAGAAACGCATGGATTTTGCAACAAAAATGGAAAGTACCCATAAGTTCGGTATCAGATGTTTGATCGCCAAAAAATGACAGGCTTTCAAATTCCATTCGGATTTGAAAGCCTGTCAAAAGTGAATAGTAATGGAGATTAGAGTTTCATTCTGGATGCCACCAACTCAGCCACATCCTGCACCTGCATTGAGTCGTTATCTGTCCGGGCGGCATCCACCATCATGGACAGACAGAAAGGACAACCCACCGCCAGGGTATGCGCGCCGGTGGCTTTCGCCTCCGCAAACCGGGTGCTGTTAATACGGGAGGTGCCCGCTTCTTCTTCCTTCCACATCTGCGCGCCACCCGCACCGCAGCACATGGATTTGGCAGAGTTTCTCGGCATTTCAACTGTCTGAAGGTTGGCAAGCTTTAACGTGTCGCGCGGCGCCTCTGTGATGCCGTTGTGCCGCCCGAGATAACACGGGTCGTGAAAAGTCACGACAAGTTGATCGGCATTCTCAGATAGCTGGATTTTGCCCTGCCCTACCAATTCGTTAATCAACTGGGTATGGTGAATAACGGTGTAGTTTCCGCCAAAAGCCGGGTACTCGTTTTTGAGGGTATGCAGGCAGTGCGGGCAGGTGGTCACGATCCGTTTAGGGTTTAGCTCATTCAACAATTCAACATTGCCCTGGGCCAGGCCGAAGAAAATATCTTCACGTCCCGCACGCCTGGCAGAATCGCCGGTACAGGTTTCACTTTTTCCAAGCACCGCAAAATTCACACCCGCGGCATTCAAGATTTTGGCAAAAGCCTGCGCGGTTTTTTGGGCGCGCACATCAGTTGCCGGGGCGCAGCCCACCCACCACAAAATATCCGGTTCTGGATTCTGTTCAATCGTGGGGACTTTCAAACCCTGCGCCCATTTCATCCTGTCAGCTTGCGAGACATTCCAGGGGTTCATATTCCTTTCCATACCCTTGAACGCATTCTCCAATTGCTTTGGGAAAGAACTTTCCATCATTGCCAGATTGCGGCGAATTTCGAGAATATCGCGCATGGGTTCATTGCCCACCGGGCAGATATCCACACAGGCTCCGCAGGAAGTACAGGCCCAGACCGCTTCCTTGCTGATCAATTCCGTCATCGGCCTGTCAGTTCCGCCGCCGTAATTGAAGTTGTAACGCTTGTTTATTTCCAGCGCGGCTGGCGAGAGAACTTTGCCCGTCATATAAGCCGGGCAAACCTCCTGGCAGCGGAAACACATGATACACGCATAAGCATCCACGATTTGTTCATAACCGAGATCGCTTACAACCCCGGCGCCAAATTGTTCAATCGATTGATCATCCAGGTTGATGTAATTCAATTCGCCAATCGATTTGCGTTGCGGCTTCAGGGCGAAATTGATCGGCGCAAAGAACAAATGCAGATGTTTTGAATAAGGGAAATACGGCAGGAAAGCCACCACCGCGCCAATTGACAGCCAGAACATGGCATGTTCACCGATTACCAGTGCTGATGGAGATGCACCCATCCAAAGCCTGGCAACCGAGGATATAAATGGCTGCCAGGCATCAAAACCGCCATTCAACGCCACATGGAAGGATTCGCCTAACAAGCGGCTTGAGTTGTGTATAAATATAAAACCAGCGACAATCGCGGAGTCGCGTGTAATTCCAACCCGGGCGCGCGCATCCAATAAAGTGGAAGACCTGGTGGAAAGAGTGGCAGGCCGCAAAACAAAACGGCGAACTGCCATCGCCACAATCCCAACCAGGATGGCAACATTGGCGATATCGGCCAGCAAACGATAGAAATCTCCGAACAAACCTGTATGTTCAAGTAACTGCCATCCAGTATATGCGTAAATCAGGTCTCCCAGGTTGATGAGCAAAAAGGCCAGGAAACCCCAGCCAATCAACCCGTGCAGAATACTGGGGATCAAACGGAAACGAAAAACTGGCTGAAAGGTCAGGAATTTTACGATCGCAACACCGGCCTTTTTCTTGACCACGTTCCAATCCGGTTTCCCTTTACCGCTGTTGATGTTCTTAATGATCCTCTCAACGCCTCTCCATGTGTAATACAACGAAACCACGACTGCCAATCCAAACAGAATCATTTCAATAGGTGTTAACATGCTTCCTCCGCAGAAATATTCCTCGTGCTTCAATCATGATTTTTGCAATATATTTGTACGGGATTCAAACCAATTCAGGTTACTACTCACGGGTTGCTTATTGTGGGCAATGACGACCTAAGCCCCCGGCCCTCGGCCCGAAAAGCGGGAAGGGGGGGACGGTACTTTTCGCGGGGTAACCCATCGAATTTTAGCTATTTGGCTATTTATTTTCACTGATGACACAACCGGGTGAGTAGTACTATTTTAGAACCAATCCCTGAAAAGAAACAGCAATCTCCAGACTTTGATGAGATTGCTGTTTATCTGGGCTGGAAACCTATCTTAAATTTGCCAGACCTTATCTGGCCAACGTCACATCCGCCAGGTTGAACAACAGCTCGGCTGTCAATTCTTCATGGTGAAGTTTTACAAATTCCCACAACTTTGCCTCGGCGTGTGTAAACATACGCGAGACATGCCGCACCATGTATACCGGCTGGGTGACGTTAAATCCTTCCACGGCCACCTTTTTTACGCGCCCCAACGCCAGGCTGCGCGCAGCCATCATTTCAGAGATAAAGGTGATACCAATTCCTTTTTCAACTGCCATTTCTACTGCTTCGGCATCACCCAACTGCATGACTACATTCAAATTATCCGGGTCAATGCCATGTCGGCGCAAATTATCAAACAGCACTTCGTAAGTTCCAGAATTGACTTCACGGCTGATAAATGGCTGTTCCAGGACATCCGCCGGTTTTACTTGTTTCAAATTGGCCCACGGATGATGCGCAGGCACGATCAAAATCACGCGATCTTCGAGTAGAGGCTGGATCTGCAAATCACGATGCTCTACAAAACGACCGATGATACCGATGTTTAAAGTCTGATCCAGCAAGCCGTCCAGAACATCCTGGCGGCGCATCAAGCTCACCCGGGTGCGCACATGAGGATAATCGCGTTGAAATGACGCCAGCAGATTCGGAATGAAATAGCGGCCAGACGTGGTTGCGCAGCCAATGCTCAAGTCCCCCGCCACCTCACCATTCACATTGGACAGGGCATCCTCCAGCAAACGAGCTGAATTTAGCACATCTCTGGCCATTGGCAAAATCGACTTACCAGCCTCACTCAACTGGACTGAACGCCCGTGCCGCACAAACAATTCAACCCGATAAGTGCGCTCAATGGATTGAATATTTTGACTGACTGCCGATTGCGACAAATGTAATCTCTGCGCAGCCCGGCTAAAATTCATCTCTTCAGCGGCTGTAACAAAAACTTTTAGTTCTGCAATATTGATCATAAGTAATTATTATCCTCCATCATTTCTCCCAATTAAGAAACGGGATTATTCCATGATGTGCAGCACAATGTGAAAATATATCAGCAAACATAATTCTAATATCTAATAGCATAAGCGATTCTGAACAATCTTATAAGTTACGTTAATCACCAACAAATATGACCATTTGCTTAAAAATCAGGGCTGGATCGTGATCCAG
>CAIWAX010000373.1 GCA_903910795.1 uncultured Anaerolineae bacterium | reverse complement strand
CTACCGTCAGGGTTGGCACCAGCATAAAATGTTGGTGAATCATGCCGATCCCGGCCTTGATAGCATCCGCAGGCGAGTGAAAAATGCACGGCTGGCCGTCGATCAGGATTTCACCCTCATCCGGTTGATAGAGTCCGTATAACTGGCGCATCAGGGTGCTTTTTCCTGCACCATTTTCTCCCAGCAGTGCATGCACTTCGCCCGCCTTGACATCGAAGCAAACCTTGGTGTTGGCAAGCACACCGGGGAATCGCTTGACGATATTGCACATTTCAACCGATTGAATACGCTTTTGTGTGTCAGGGGTTTTAGGGGTCGCCATGTCGCCGCCTCGGGGAAATTATTTGGGAACAGGATTCTGAAAGCGCACTTTAAAAAGAAGACCCTGCGCCAGTTCTTTTTTGAGCTGGCACAGGGTCTTTAAAATCTTATGGATTAACTTTAACTGCGCCGCTCTTGATATCTGCGATCGCTTTATCACCAGCGGCTTTTACATCCGCGGGGAGGGTGAAGGCTGAATTGTAGGAAATCTTCAACCCGTCATTCTTGAGCTGCAGGGTGTAAACCTTGCCGCCCAGGGTTCCGGTCGCGCGGCTGGCGATGATTTCTTTGATCATGGCAGTCCAGTCATAGACCTGGCTGGCAACAACCAGGGCCGGGGCCAAGGAAGCCTGGTCAGCCTGGGTACCAAACCACAGAACCTTGCCATTATCTTTTGCAGCGCCAATTGAGCCAACAACCGATTGTGAAGAACCGGTCAGGATGTCAGCGCCTGCGGAGATGTGGGTCTTGGCAGCTTCGGTCATCAGAGCAACATCAGAGAAGGAGCCAGTCCAGGTTTTGTTAACCTTGATGGTTGCATCTACCGAAGTCACACCCTGAACAAACCCGTCAATATAGGTTTTGGCATCGCCAACTTCCACTGGGCCGGTTACACCGATTTGCTTCGACTTGGTCAGCTTGGCAGCCAGAACGCCATTGACGAATCCGCCTTCTTCAGCGGCAGCGGTGTAGGCATAAATATTGGGTTGACCAAAGGTGTTAACATCGGTTCCCCAGGCAAAAGTTGTCTTGGGAAAATCTTTGGCGATTTCTTCAACGGAAGAGCCATATTGCGAGCCGTGAGCAATCACAATGTCAAAGCCCTGGGTGGCGTAATCGCGCAGGGCGGCGGCAGCATCGGGCACCTTGAACATGTTTTCGGAATATTTAATTTCCAGCTTGGTTGGGCCGCCCATATCTTTCTGGACAGCGAGCAGCGCCGAATACATCGACTGGCTGAAGGCCATATCAGTGGTAGCGGATGGCATCACAACGGCAATACGGACCGGCTTGGCATCAGCGGCTGGGGCGGCTGGGGCGGCTGGAGCGCATGCGCTGAGCAGTAAAGTGACTGCCAGCATTAAGGACAAAAAGGCGATCAACGACTTGTTCTTTTTCATTCTCTCTCCTTGGTGAAATGGTATTAATTTTCGCCCCGTTCGAAGGGCTTATTGAGGGCAGCAGGTTGGCGAATTCGGTTTGTAACTGCCACCAGCGCTGCGATCGTTAAAAGGTATGGCAACATGATTGCCAGATCTGAAGGGATCTTTACACCAAGCACCTGCATCCACAACTGGATGGCATTCACGGTGCTAAATAATAGTGCGCCAACTAAAATACCGGATGGTTTCCAGCCGCCAAAATAAACCAGAGCAACTGCAATAAAACCCATTCCTGCGGTTAGATTTTCCTGAAATAGATTGACAAGTGCAATAGAAAGCGAGGCGCCTGCCAAACCGGCCAACACCGCTCCCAGACACACGCAGAAATAACGCACCTGATCCACGTTGACTCCAAGTGAATCGGCAGCGGCTGGGTTTTGTCCAACAGATTTTATCTTCAATCCCCAGGTTGTTTTATCAAGGAACCACCAGGCCAGTGGCACTAATAAAAAGGCTGCGTAAACTGGTAGACTGTTTTGAAAGAATATCTCCCCAATTACCGGGATATCGCCCAGAACCGGTATTTTGATCGTGTCAAAGCCAGCCACAGTTTGTACGCTGCCTACCAATACTTTGAAGAGTAAGGAAGATAATCCCAATCCAAACATATATAAACCGATGCCACTGATGCCTTGTTCGGCTTTGAGTGTAACGCTAATAAATGACATCAATAAACCCATTAATAAACCGACCAAGGCGGCGGCTAGAACTGCCAACCATAAATTCCCTGTGATCAGCGTGATATAAAACGCGGCAAATGCGCCTACCAGCATAATTCCATCCACGCCCAGATTCACAACTCCCGAGGTTTGCGCGAATGATTCACCTACAGCCGCAAAAAGGTAGGGTGTTGCCAGCCGGATTGCCGATGTAAGGATGCCAATGAAGACTGCCTGGGTGAAGACCTGTGTCATCCTTTTGCCTCCACTTCAACTTTAGCGGTTTTAATCGCCCTTTGAATTGACCAGCGCTTGGAAAGATAAGAGGAACCTACCACGAACAAAACTACCAAACCCAGAAGCATATCAATGAGGGCAGATGGCACCTGCACTGCTCGCTGCATTTTGTCTGCTCCAACCAGCAGGCTTCCAAACAACCAGGCTGCTGGAATTAAGCCGAGAGGGTGCAGCCCACCAAACAAGGCGGCAACGATGCCAGAGAACCCGTAGCCGCTGGTGATGCCGTCCAGTAGCCGGTGGTGAATGCCCAGTACTTCGACAGCGCCCGCCAGACCCGCCAGGCCGCCTGCCAGGGTTAATGACAGAGCTTGATAAAAGGCCACGTTAATGCCAGCATAGCGTGATGCATCCGGATTAAGACCCACTGCGCGAATGCGAAACCCAATGGTCGTACGCCATAAAAATAGATATACCAAAAAGGCCAGCACAACGGCAATAATTGAACCAATATTTAGCTGCGATTGCGTAAGCAGTCTTGGAAGCCAGGCAGCTTCGGGCAGGCGTTCTGACTGTGCCAGGTAGGTTCCGGCTGTCACGCCCGCCTGGTCGATCAGCGGCCCGCGGATCAACATATTCATAAGTTGAACTGCAATGGCGTTCAACATAACGGTACTTAATATTTCATTTACCCGAAACCGAGCTTTAAGAATTCCAGGTATAAAGCCCCATACAGCCCCAGCCAGAAAGCTGGCAAGGAGTGTGGTTGGAAGTAGAAGCCAAGCGGGCCAGTCGCGAAAGATCAGAGCCCAGCTTGTCGCTCCAATTGCACCCAGAATGATCTGACCTTCAGCGCCGATGTTGATAACGCTGGCGCGAAAGGCGATACAAATTCCCAGCCCTACGAGCAAAAGTGGTGTAGCTTTGACAAGCGATTGAGTAAAGCCAGAGACGCTTCCAAAAACATCCGCGAATATGGCGGCATATGCAGTGAGTGGGTTTACTTTGAGCAGAAGTAAAACGACAGCCCCGATTAGAAAGGCGCTTAGCATTGCGAGAACAGGCATGGCAGCCTGAAAAAGAAGATTATTCCAGTCAATTGCAAATCTATTTTGGGATTTGGAAACGGCTGAGTTGCTTTCAGGCGGCATAAACTTGCTCCAGATTCTCATAAACCACAGTTCAATTTACCAACTTTAATACTTTAGCACAATCTAAGAAAAAAAGAAATTGACAAATATCACTTTTTGGGCTGTGATGTTGTCAGACAACTATGATTTTCTTAGGCTAATACTTGCATCCAAAATCTACTTATTCGTTAGTAGTCTGGAAAGTTCTATCGGCAAATTTACCGGCTCTTGGCAAACAAATCCATGGCACACATAGGCTGTTGGCAATCCATTCTTCAATGGGCGGTCATTGAGAATGGAAGGTATTCCATCTTTTACAGGTTCTCTGGATATGGCGATTATTTGGTGAGGATTGTAGTGTTGCCATAAGATATTCAGGAGCGCAACCATTTCTGGTTTTTCAGAAGAACCAATTATCGCTACCTGGGTGGTTGGTTTGGAAGAAAAATCAGCTGCGCATAACCACATAGCGAAGGCGGTTGGGTAGCGAATAGCTGTTTCCATCACTAAGGCAAGCATATCATTTGCCATTTTCTGCCAGGCAGGTCTATCACCGTATTCCGCCAATTGTAGCATTGCCATTGCGGCGAGGGCATTACCCGAAGGGGTGGCATTATCTTGAATATCTTTTGGCCGTAGCAGCAAGTTTTCATGATCACAGGACGTATCGAAAAAACCACCTTGAGGATCAGCAAAGCGTATCAACATATCATCGGCCAGCCGCAGAGCATTAGAATACCATTTTTGATCGGGAACAGACTGATATAAGGCTAAAAGTCCCAAAATCAGCGCGGCATAATCTTCGAGAAATGCGTTTTGACGGGTCTGGCCTTCGCGCCAGGATCGATGTAACCGGCCGTTAGATTGTAGGCTTTCAAGCAGAAAGCTGGCATTTTGAACCGCTGCCTTCAGATAATCCTGCCGGGCGAGGTAGCGTCCCGCTTCGGCAAACGCCGTCAGAGCCAGGGCATTCCAGCCAGTCAAAATTTTATCATCTGTTCCCGGTCGGGTGCGCTTATTTCTTTCATGGAGTAGTCTTGAATGGCAAAATTTGAGCTTTGTTTTTAATTCTTCAACAGTAATATTGAAATGCGTAGCCAGGGTTTTATCATCTAATGCCCTTTGGAGAATGATTTCGTGCTCTTCTCCGGAAGTTTGGCGTTTTTTCGACAATCCATACGCAGCTTCAAAAAACTTCATCTCCGATCCGAGTGCGGATTGAATCTCAGTATATGTCCAAGTGTAAAACTTACCCTCTTTCCCTTCTGAATCAGCATCCAGGCTGCTGTAGAATCCCCCCTCTGGATGGGTCATTTCTCGTAAAAGAAAATCAAGGGTTTCCTCGCAAGCATCCCGAAATTCGATTTGCCCGGTTTCGAGATAAGCGTGTAAGTAGGTTTTAGCCAGTTGGGCATTGTCGTAAAGCATCTTTTCAAAATGTGGAGTTTTCCACAGGTTGTCAACGCTATACCTTGAGAAACCGCCGCCAATAACATCATACATGCCACCTCTTGACATAGCTTGCAAGGAATGGCGAACCGCTTTCACAGCTTTCTCTGCTAATTCAGATTTTTCCCCTCTGATGCCAGCAACTTGGTACAGAAGGAATTCGATGGTCATTGGCTGTGGAAATTTTGGCGCCTCGCCCCAGCCACCAAACCCCCAATCGTAGGATTTCAGAATATTATCTGTAGCTTGATTTAGGGTATTTTGCGAAAACGCCCAGGCCTGATTACCTTGATGATCACTTGCTTTTTGAATGTATTGAGTAACCTGTTCACCGACTCTGGCAATTTCATCACGCTGTGTTTTCCAAGCATTGGTGATCCCTTTTAAAAGCTCACGAAATGCAGGCATATTAAACCGTGCCTCAGGTGGAAAATATGTACCGGCGTAAAAAGGGCGCAAATCTGGCGTCAGGAATACAGACATCGGCCAGCCACCTGAGCCTGTCATTGCAACAGTGGCAGCCATATAAATACTGTCCAGATCCGGGCGTTCTTCTCGGTCAACTTTGATGTTTATGAAACTCTCATTCATGATGGCGGCTGTAGATTGGTTCTCAAATGATTCATGCTCCATGACATGACACCAATGGCAAGCAGCATACCCAATCGAAAGGAAAATCGGTTTATCTTCTGTGAGGGCGCGTTTCAATGCATCTGCACACCACGGATACCAATCAACCGGATTATTGGAATGTTGAAGTAAATATGGGGAATTTTCATGTACAAGATGGTTTGGCATTGGATTTCCTCTCGATGATTGAATGAAACCGTAAATTACAGAAAAATGCAGGCTGGAAGCCTGCATTTTTCCAAGTTTGTTTGTGAATAAATATTAACAGTTACTTGTTAATAATCTGGTGTTTTACAGTTTCAGTTAGTTTGTGATGGTGTAACTGGCTTGAGATTCGTTTGCTTGTATCTTGATTTTCAAATCGGGACACACCGCGTGGATGCAATTTTTTCAAATCCACCAGGTTTTTCGCTTTTGACGGCGTGTACTGCTGTCCATGTGAAGACGCAATCATTTGCTTAAGCTCCTCAATTTGCTTTTGCTGGTCACTAATTGACTGCTGCAGCAGATTGTGCATTTCTACCACGTGGGCGTGATCTTCCTGGGCGCGTTTTTCCTGCATTTCTGCGATCTGTTTCTGGTGAATTTCGGAAAGTGAGGCATATAGCAAGACTATGGAACTCACCGCCACACTCATGGTGTTCAAGTAGCTATTGACCAGCAAAACAAGAACTTGATTGGTAGCGTACAGCACCAGTGGGATGAGCAGGGCGATCGTTAAGAGAATTACGAAGCGATGAGATAAATACCTCACTGGCCAAGGGAGAATAAATTTATCTAGAAAATCGTAAACGCGCTGCAATGTATTTTTCTCCTGGTGTTTTGAAGGAATTATTGCATTGATGAATTATGAGCCGGGGATAGAAGCCGGCCCTGGTTTAGGATTTTCAGGCAAGATCAGCGGTTTTAATGGTGATTGATTAAAATCGAAATCAGTTAGCAGGTTTCCCAGCAACGCAATGTTCTCACGAACATCAGGGCGGGGATCCGGGCGCCCATCGGTGGCCGGGTCAATTCGACTGCCTCCTAGAAAAATATCTTCAATAAACTTTAGGTAGGCATCAAAACTAAGGGTTTCGTGATCGATGAATCCTTTTTTTGCATAAGGACTGATCACTATTCCGGGCACACGTAAACCATAACCATTTTGATCAATTGTGGGAGGTTGAACGTGGTCATAAAAACCGCCCCAATCATCCCAGGATAGGAAAATTACGGTATTGTCCCAATCTGGACTCTGCATGACCGCGTTGATCAGGCCGGTTACATACGCTTGCCCAAGGCTGATTTTCGCTGGCGGGTGTTCGCTGACTGAATTTTCAGGAACGATCCATGAGACGGATGGTAGTGTACCATTTTTTGTGGCTGCGAAGAACTGATCTACTGTTTGTATATTGCCGAGCTGATTATCGTTTTTCACTGTATCAAAGCCGGGCAGGGGATTCCAAATGCCAGGTACTTTTACATTTTGCTTCTGAGTCTGGCAAAGCATGGCATCATCTGCACAATCAGGTTGATCACCATTGCTTAAATAGTAAGCCCAAGAAACGTTATTTTTGTGCAGTAAGTAGGTCAAATCAGTCCATGCATAGTCCAGTTTGCCTGCATTGGCTTTTGCGAGCCCATTGAGCGGTCCATCCAGTGAATTAGTACAACTGGTGGGGTCATTGGGTGTGGCGCAGTCTGCCGACCAACCTGAAACCATAAACAGGTGAGATGGTAAACTCCAGGAAGCATTGGGTTCAAACATCTTATCTTGCAATACAAAATTCTGAGCGTAAGTCCAATAATTAGGAATTTCGCGGGCGTCATGCCAGCCCATAACATCAGGGGTTGCTCCTTTGGCGCAACCAGGAGTATCGGGATTCTTGCAGGCTTTCTGGGCATCCCGAAATTGGATGATAAAGCCATCCATTTTGCCGTTGTTGATATCACCTGAAGCTGATGGTGCTCCGTGTGGTCCCCCAGAATTGATATCACTACTATTATGGTAAGGTTTAACGCATTGATTGGTGCCAGGGTCCGGTACGCAGACGGTTGGCTGGTTATTTTGCATTGGGATACCATCCGCGCCAGGATACGTTCCAAAATAGCTGTCAAAGGATCGGTTCTCTTGCATGATAATCACGATGTGTTTGATCTTTGAGCGGGCAACCACAAGGTTGTTTGGGTTGTTCGACTGATTATTGTTGGTAGGGGAGTTTGCCGGAAGGGGAGTGGTTGAGGGATGTGTGGGAGGCTTGGTGGTGTTTGAAGTGACCGGAGCGGGTGTATTCGATGGTATTACCGCTGGATTTGGTTTACCATTCTGGTTGGTTTGATTTGGAACTGCACCGCAACTCGTCATAAATGTGACGATAACGATAAATTGTAAAACCCTTCGAAGACTTTTCATCATCATTATCCTTGTTGCTAGAATAAAAGTTACTTTTATTCTAGCAACAAGGATAATGTGGGCTCCATTAAACCAGATTAATAATCAACTGAACTGCCGAAAGAGCCACATCGACGAAGATTCTCTGCGATTGAAAAACCTCTATTTATTCGATAACCAATGAAAATATTAAACAGAAAGTAGTACAAGCGCCAGACCAATCAAACCGGGCAGTGCTTGCATGTAAAGAATGGATCGTTTGGCTGTGAGGCCACCGTAGATACCAGCCACCAGCACACAGATCAGAAAGAATAATTTTATTGAAGCGGTGCCTGAAACAACACCCCAAATTAGACCGGCTGCCAAAAACCCGTTATAAAGCCCCTGGTTTGCTGCCAGAGTGGCTGAAGCCATCGCGGTTTCCCTTGTCATGGCAAAGGTTTTCAATCCAAAAGGTTTTGTCCAAAGGAACATTTCGAGAACGAGAAAACCTATATGCAAGAAGGCAATGAGTACAATGACGATATTCGCAGCAATATTCATTTAATGACCCTTTTTGAGCAGATTGAAGAATCTTTTAGAAGTTTATATTTTACTTTGTTGTTATTCAGGCATTGTAACATCTGATTTTGACAACCCGCGCAACGATAGCCGTTTTAAATTAAGGGAAAGTTGCACCCTGTGTAGCTCCATGCCGTGTAGCGGTATCGTAATTAATATCGTTGCGCCGGATCGGAATAAGAGCAGCTTGCGCGGCGGATTCGGCTGTGGCGCAATTCGCCGCCTTGATCGCTATCAGAACAGTCTTGTAATTCGCAAGGATATTATCCACATGACCTTTTTCATGGAGTGCGAGTACCTGCGTGTACTTTATCCATTTGTTGATGAGTTCTGAAGGTGCTTGTGATTGATGCACCCAATGGGGAAAAATAACTTGAACATCGAGTCTGGTGGTAGCATCCTTTAGCGAACAGGTACCAGTTCCATAGCCAGGCCAATTCCAACTGACAAACCATTTTGTAGATGCATCGTTTCTTTGGCCTTGGTCATCGATCGGTCCGAGGACGTCTAACTGTTGGAGAAGCTCGTTTTCTGTTGCCCCAGTAATTTCATAGTAATTAATTCTCGCAGAAGGGATACTCACCCGGCCAATTTCGCCTGGTTGGCCTGTCGGGGAGGGTAGTTTTGTATAGTTCGGATTGGCCGTCCCATCCCAAGATGAGGCCAAAATGCAAGATATAAAAATTAAGATAAGCCCCGTGAATAAAAATAACCTCTTCATGGGTGGGCTCCTGAAAATTACCCAAGTATCCTATTATAGAACAAAAAGAGTAACTTATCTTCGATATTCGGGATCACAGGTAATCCTCACTTCGTTCTTTTTGGGTGTTTAAAGAATGAAGGTGACATTTCGACTATGTTCAATCCGTAATAATCTGTATAGAAACATTTTTATTACTTGATTGTGAATGTGATGCTGTAATCCGTGACTACTCCCGCCTGAGGAACTACCTGGATGATGTAATCCTGTGTGCTGGGTAATTTCAGGCTGAAGGTTGTCTGTTCGACCACGTACCGTAAATATGGGTTTCCATCCTGATATCCATAAACACTCAGAACAGCTGTGCCTGGGGATGCAATCAAAGAAAGATCCATTTGCTGATTGGCACTCGCGCGTAGAACATAGGCAACATTGTAGCCGCCCGGCGTTGATCCTTTGCGGGTTGCGGAAATGGCGCCTGGATCAAAGTTTACCCGCGCAGGGGTGCTGACGTTTAATGAGTATTTTTCTTTGCTCGCCCCGCCGTGCACCTGGATCAAGTAATCCTGGCTGACAGTCAGAAGCGTTTGCCACGAAGATTTTTTATCGGCCTGGTTGAGAAGTGTTTTCCCATTTAACAAGCCAATGACGGCAAAGGTGACATCATGGTTCAAGCTATCCGTTGAAACAATCAAGGGCTGGGTTTGCGCAGCACCAACCAGATAGTTTTGTACCTGGCCTGGTTGAATTATATTTTCAACGATCCCGGTGGTAGCTCCAGTTGCGAAATTAATGCGGACCGGATTGGGGACTATGGTAGTGGCAGCTGGTGCTAATGTTGGTGCTGGTAATGTGGGGGCAACAGATGTAGCTGTGTTTACTGCGGCAGGCAGAGCGGTATTCGTGGGTGATAAAACAGTTGGGGGGGCCGGGTTGGCGGATGTAGCAGTTACCACTTGAGGAACAGGCGAAGGTATTGTGGTTGGAAAAACCAGTTCCGGTACTTTGGTGGATGTATTCGAGGCAATTTGCGGGGCACACGCACTCATTATAAGAATGCACAAGGTAGAAATCGTTACAATAAGCAGGTGATGAGTAGCGAAATTGATGTTATTTCTCATTTTTCTCCTCAGAATGATTGATATCATTAAAGTTGACGCTGAGTACTGATATTAGGTTCCCCGTTTTATTTTGAAGGGGAGGTTCTCACCGGGACGAATACGCTAATATTCCATTGAGTATCCGTTCGGAAGCATGTCCATCTCCATAAGGATTGACTGAATGTGCCATTTTCCCATACTCCTCGGGGTTATCCAACAGGATACGGGTTTCGCGAATGATATCTGCGCTTTCCGTGCCGACTAGTCTCACGGTTCCTGCGGAAATGCCCTCCGGGCGTTCTGTTGTGGCTCGCATCACTAGCACAGGAATCCCCAGCCCCGGGGCTTCTTCCTGTAACCCTCCCGAGTCGGTCAATACCAGGTAAGAGGCTTTCATGAGATGGATCATCGGTAAATAATCAAGGGGCGGGATTAAAGTGATGTTTGCAGAAAGATGTTTAAGGCGTGGGTAGACCACATTTTGCACATTCGGGTTGAGGTGGACCGGGTAAACAATATGGATGCGGTTTCCGTAGGTTTCGACCAGCGATTGGAGCGCGGCGCAAATATTTTCCAGAGGCACGCCAAAATTTTCCCGGCGATGTGCTGTCACAAGGAGCAACTGGGAGTCAGCCACTCGCTCCATCAAACGGGATATTTCCGTCGGGACGGGTTTGTTTGCGACCTGATATAGAGCATCTATGACGGTATTCCCGGTTACTATTATTTGTTCGTTGGGAATATTTTCTTTTAATAAGTTTAGCTTTGACCACTCGGTTGGCGCAAAGTGTAAATCAGATACCACGCCGGCAACGCGCCGGTTAACTTCTTCGGGAAAAGGTTGGAATTTATCCCCAGTGCGCAGGCCAGCTTCAACATGCCCGAATTTAATTTGATTGTAATAGGCAAGTAAAGCAGTTGCCATCACAGTGGTGGTATCACCTTGCGCCAGGATCCAATCCGGTTTTACATCGCGCAGCACAGGGTCAAGATTGGTAAATATCGCTGCGGTGATTTGCGCCAATGATTGGTTCGGTTTCATCAAATCCAAATCGATATCCGGTTTGATCTCAAACAAATTAAGAACCTGGTCTAGCATCTCGCGGTGTTGTGCTGTTACACAGGTAAAGGCCTGTATTTTGGGCGAGGTAGCCAGAAGCTTAATGACAGGCGCCATCTTAACAGCTTCTGGTCTAGTACCAATGACGGAAAGGATTCGAATGGGGTCTGTTTTTTCCATTGAGATGCCGCTAATCTTTATATGAACTTCAATCTGGCGGCTGCAACCGCAACCATTTTGAAAAGAAGCAAACCGTGGCGCCACCGGTCTATGTTCGTTGCGCCATAAGTACGATCCTGGTAGCGGATTGGCAGGTCGATGATCTTTAGATTTTGTTTTGCCGCACCGAAAATCAAATCATAATCTCCAAAAGGATCAAATTCACCAAAATAAGCTCTATTTGCTGCAATCCGATCATAATGATTTTTGCAAAGTACTTTTGTGCCGCATAACGTATCCTTGATTGATTGTCCAAGCAGCCAGGAAAATGCCAGACTAAAAAATTTATTCCCTAGCAGATTCAGAAACCGCATTGCCTGATCCTGCATCGGATAAACCAGGCGAACACCATTGATAAAATCACCTTTACCGTTTACGAGAGCTTCGTAAAATCGCGGCAGATCTTCGGGACGCACCGTTAAATCAGCGTCAAGGATCATCAATACATCGCCGGTGGCTTTTTCGAATCCGATTCTGACAGCATCTGCCTTGCCCTTGCCTGTTTGGGAAAACAAGCGCGTTTGCCATTCAGGATGATTGGCGATGGCCCGCTCGATTGTTGCATACGTGTCATCTTTTGAATGACCTTCTACGAAGATGATTTCTGTTCGACTGCCCATTCTTGGCAGTCTTTGGAAAGCGGCTTCGATATTCCCAGATTCGTTTCTGGCTGGAATGATAACGCTGACAGATGGTTTTTCCGTATTCGGCACAGGCTGACGGCGGGCAATAAAAACATTTGTCCACGCCAGGGGGTTAAAAGGCCATAGTTTTACCAAGAATTTATTAAACAGATCGCGCAAAATGGGTATTGGAAGTGTAAACAGGATTTCTCTTTGGCGGCGAATAACTTCAAATCCGGATAAAGTAAGCAAGTTCTCAGTATCATCTGGTGTTAACCAGTTCTGGGGGAGCAGACGTTTTGCCAGGCCAAGCCTGCCTGCCAGGGATAGCACTGGCTGGTATACCCGGCTATGGAAATTCAAAATCAATCTGGCATCCGGTTTACAAAGTGGGCTGATTTTTTCAAGAACGGTTTGAACATCCCAGATATCATTAATAAGATCTGAAAGAATGATTACATCAAACCGGGCGTCGAGCAGAATTTCATGAGCATCTGCCTGGATGAAGGTCAGTTCTGGATGGCTTACACGAGCTTGTGAGATGTAAACCTGCGAAAAATCAACACCCACGCCCCGGCGAGGGGCAACTGCGGCCAATAGATCTCCTCGCCCGCAGCCAATTTCCAAAACATCCTGATTGGGAGAGATCAAAAGAGAATACACTTCTCTCAGCCTGCGGTGGTATTCGCTGCTGAAAAAGGGTTCGGATGTATTTAACCCGGCGATTTCATCCCAATGTTTTTGGCGAACAGCCGAATATTCAATCAGGGAGTTAATGTTGACCGGTTTCATAAACTCACGTTATCGCTATTCTTCATCAAAACCTTTCATTTACGAATTTCATTTTTTCGATTATCTGATAGATTTCACCGCCTTCGTGGTTGTTGAATTCCCAGATGCGGATATCTTTTGAGCCCGCGTAGTGGTTGTATGCCGCAAAAACGGTGGATGGTGGGCAAATTGTATCCATCAGACCGACTGAGAACAGCGAAGCAGCTTTGGCGCGGACTGCAAAATTTAATCCATCGAAATATGATAAGGTATTAAAAACAATTTCTATCTGATCGCGGTGCGTCTTGCAATATCGGGTGATCTCATTGTAGGGATCGGTATCGATCATTTCCACAGCGCGCCGGTAATGACATAAAAATGGCACATCTGGCATGGATAAGGTCAGATCGGGGATCAAACCAGACATGGCCAGGGCGATCCCGCCGCCCTGGCTGCCGCCAGTGACGGCGATTTTGTTTTTGTCAACCAGTTCGTGGCTACGGGCGGCTTCCACTGCGCGAACAGCATCAGCGAACACCCTGCGATAATAATATGTTTCAGGTTTGAGCACTCCTCGGGTCATAAAGCCCGGGATTTGCGGGTTGCCGCCGTTCATCTCCGTATCTGGTGTGTCACCAGTTCGCCAGGTAGAGCCTTGCCCGCGCGTGTCCATCACGAAGTGCGCGTATCCAGCGTTGGCCCACGTCAGCCATTCCTGGGGATGGCCGCGGCCTCCGCCATAGCCAATGTATTCTACAATGCAGGGTAGAGGCGCTTCGGTATTTTTGGGCAGGATATACCAACCCTTAATCGGTTGCCCGCCAAAACCATTGAAGGTGACATCAAAGGCATCCACCAATTTAAGCCCCGTTTCCACCTTCTCAAATTTTGGTTCCAGTGGGTATTGGTGGGTTTCAGAAAGAGTTTGTTTCCAAAAATCATCGAAATCAACGGGCTCCACCCGTTCAGGAAGATATGTTTTAAGCTGGCCCAGCGGGAGATCGAATAACATATTCAAAGCCTTTTCCACTTTATGAAATATTGAAATCTGGTTCGGTTTGGGAGAGCGAAAATAAGTTTAATTTTATTGTTTCAGGATTTCATTAATTGCCCAGGCTACCCCATCTTCGTCATTGGAAGGCGCTATCCATTTGGCGATGTTAAACAGGGATGGAACTGCATTTGACATCGCAATTGGCAGGCCAGAAAATTTTAACATTTGAAAATCAATCTCCTGGTCACCGATTGCAGCGATTTCGGAAGGTTGTAAACCGCGGAATTTTGCAAGGGCTTGTAAGGCGCTGCCTTTGTTTACGCCATTGGCGGTCAAATCAATGTACTGAATTCCCGAATAAACTTGGTGGATAGAGAGGCAATGGGCTTGGATCAATTTTTCGGCTTTTCCAAGCGTGTCGAAATCTGCGGTAATCGTGACTTTTAGAAGTGGCTGGTCAAAATCCTTTTCCGGTTTGATTGAGCGGATACTTCGGAATGTTTCTTTTATGGTCAACGGATCCATGATATCGTTCATTTTATCAGGGCCAAACCAGTATGGAGTCCCTATCTCAGGCTCTGCGATCAGGCCGCAGCCATTTTCATAGGCGAAATTGATGACGTGCAATAATTCCGAGTGTTGATGAAATGTTCTGGCATGAATGGTGCTGCCATTCATGCCAGAACGTAATAACGCTCCTGCCGAACAGATATAAGGGAAGTCCATTTCAAGACTTTCGAGAGCAATCTCTGCGCCACGCCAGCCTCGACCGGTCACAATTACCGGCTGTATTTCATTTTCAATAGCCCTTCTTAAAGCGCTGCGCACTGGTTCGGTGATGCTGCGTTTGGTTGTGTACAAAGTGCCATCCAGGTCAATGGCTATTAACTTGATCATACTTGTTCCTTGGGTTTTGAAATCAGCCAATCCTACCACAATCAGCGTACCTTGAAAATTATGTCTGGATTCATGCACAGGGCTTTCTTATAGTCGGGATGAAAGAATAAGCTTAAGCCACGAACAAGAAAACCCTGACACGGTGAATGCTGAAGCCTAAACAATGCTCTCCACTCTTCTACTCTACTGCAAGATCAGTATCGGTATCGCACAAATAATCGAATCCCTGGGTCAGGTTTTTTAAAGTGAGATAGGATGGCGGCATGGTTCTGCTTAGATTATTGGGCTGGTTCAGTTGGACGGCAGAAAACAGGCTGATTGAGAGAAATATCGCAAATTGCCCATTTCCCATTTAAATCAACCAGGATTTTAGCCTGTTGGCCAGTTTCGTTATAAGAAAAATAATATAAACTGTGTTTCTTTGTAAGGTCATCCTGGATCATACTGACTGCTCCGAGGTGTTTTTTACGCTCCACATTTGGATCAATGGTTTTCCCTTTGTTTTCGATCGCAAATTCAATCACGTTGTCTAAGGCAATTGCCGAATCTCGATAGCGGGCATTTACAAGGCTGTCAACTACTCCTCCAGCCGTGCCTGCTATCAGAGCACAAACAAGAATTGGCATAACAAGCGCGCTGGCAAATATGGAAAAAGAGGCCTGTTCTACCAGAACGCTTTCCACCACGCTGGCTATCACAAAGGCGACCCCGGTCGAGATCATGGCAGTGTAAATCAGAAAGATATAAGAATCTTGCCATGTGAATTCCACCCAGCCTTTCAGTACGGGTACAAAGCTAGGCAGAATATTGGGGACAAGCCCGAGTGGTATCCAGACACCCAACGCTGCAACCAAAATTCCGGTTACCAGCCATACGATGGCTCCCAATAAGGCATTTTCCAGCCGAAGAGTGAGAAAACCTGCCAGCCCCATGATGAAGGTGGTAGGCAGTATTCCGATTGAGAAGGCCAGCCAGGGGTACGCAAAATGTGCCTGGGCCAGCAAAAATGCGTTTAATCCCCATGCCATGAGAGAGAAAAACAATCCGGCTGCCAGGCCATAAATCAGGCCAAAAGTAAGTTTTCGATTTGCAATCATACTTCATCTTTTCTTGTTGATTTGATGCTGTTGTCAACTTTACGCCAGCAACTTCAAGTATACAGCTAAAAATAATCCTCTGTCGGTGTGTCTAGCAGTCTGTCGGAGTAATTGAAGATCTAAAAAATTGGTACACTTGAGCAATGACGCGAAAATTTACGAAGCCCGATTACACAGCG
>CAIWAX010000372.1 GCA_903910795.1 uncultured Anaerolineae bacterium | reverse complement strand
GTGCTGTAAGTCAAGAGTAGTGTTGTTAATGGGTGTCGCGGTCAGCAGGAATAACTGTTTATTCGCCAGCATATCAAAAAGTTTGCGGTAGGAGCGCGTGCCCTGATTGCGGAAGTGATGGGCTTCGTCAATCAGCACGGCATCTGCTTTTTCGGCGATCTCAGCCATGCGCTGCTGGTATTCGCCCCCGCGCAGCAGGTCGGTGTGGTTGTAGATCACCAGGTTGCTGAAGGCGCCCGAGGCACCCGGCAAATAGCGGCGCAGTTTGGCCTCCCACACGGCGGTACGCGCTGATTTGGGGACGATCAGAGCCACACGCTTGCGGTCAAACAACAGGCGCTCGATCAGCATCAGGCCGATAAAGGTTTTGCCCAGACCAACGCTGTCACACAGCAAGGCGCCGTTGTACTGCTCGGCCATTTTGAGCAGGGCGTGATAGCCTTCCTTCTGATAATGATCCAGGATTGGGTACATAACCGATTGGCTGCGTTCCCATTCGCTGGCGGTCAGTTCATGTCCCTGGAAGAATTCGTACAGCGCTTTCATGTACACTTCAAAAGGGGCGAAATCGCGGGTGTGACGCTCGATGGTCTTGAGAATCTCAGGGGTCACTTCCTCGGCTTCATCCCAATAACGCTCATACCATTCCTGCAGTTCCTCAACATCGTTGCGGATGCGCACGTTCAATTCCACGTTATCGGTCAATCCGGGGTATGTGAAATTACTGGAGCCCACCAGCGCCATGGAACCAACCACTGCCAGCCTGCCGTGTGTGATGTAGGCTTTGGCATGAAATTTACGATCCTTATACACCCGGCACTGGATCTTGCCTGATTTGAGCGCCTCCACGATGGCGGGCACACCGCTCAGAAAATCATTCTTCTCTTTTTCCTGTTCGATGCTGTCATCCAATCTTTCGGTCATACCCGCCAGGGCTTTAACAAAGATGTCGCGCGTGCGCAGGCTGACTTCATCCCCCATCAGGATACGGATACTATCCAGTTTTTGCCACTGGCCGTCCAGCGCCAACAACGCGCCAATTTCAAAATAACCAGTGGCGATATCCATCGAGCGCGCGATATCGCACCAATCATGCAAATAACGAGCGGCTTTCCAATCATCATCGCTGTTATCAATAATAAAAAGATCGCTGCCGTGCCTGGCGGGCGGTCTGATAGGAGGTGTTAATTTTCCAGTGGGCATAAGCAAACCTTGAGAACAAAATTACGACACCCCCAATACACACACCCGCAACGGGTACCGTATCAAATCATTATACAGGCGAAAAAATATCCGGGCAAGCGAATATTTTATATGACGTTAATAATAATTTAGAGAAATCTGGTTATAATCATCCCGATAAATAATCCTTATTTATCGACCTTATTCTTCCTCACATAAAGAAAGGAAATACCATGAACATCTTCAACACCATTCTCCAAAAGCTTGGCATCGAAAAACCCGCGGCCCCCGCGGTGTCCGCCCCTTCT
This sequence comes from uncultured Anaerolineae bacterium, assembly GCA_903910795.1. Lineage (GTDB taxonomy): Bacteria > Chloroflexota > Anaerolineae > Anaerolineales > Villigracilaceae > UBA5195. The sequence goes on along the minus strand of CAIWAX010000372.1, from coordinate 2,684 downwards.
GGGCCTTCCGTTAACCTGGGCGCCGTCGCTACCAGCGGTTCCGCGCCAGTACCTGCCGCACCTGCACCGGCTGCGCCCGCTCCGGCTGCGCCCGCCCCAGCCCCAGCCGCCCCCGTGGTTGCCGAAAGCACCGTTTCCTCCCCCACCATTGCACCCGCCGCCTATATCCCGGCCGCCGCTGCCCCCGCCAGCTCCGCCGACCAGGCGCCCGCCGCACCTGTCGCACCCGTTGCCGTTCCGATGGTGGATGTCGTCAGCAAACTCGAAGGCCTCTCCCGCTCACGCCCCGACCTGGACTGGAAGGTTTCCATCGTTGACCTGCTCAAACTGCTGGGCATCAGTGATACCCTCGAAGACCTGGCCAACGAACTGAACTGCCCGGCCTTTGAAATGGCCGATTCCGCCCGCCGCAACATCTGGCTGCACAAGACCGTCCTGCAGAAGATCGCCGAAAACGGCGGCAACATCCCCGCCAACCTGCTCAAGTAACCTGCAAGAAAAACAAAAAATGTGCACAGGGAAATCCCTGTGCACATTTTTATTTTAAAAAGTTTTGTGTGGGGTTAATGCTGCCCGAGCATGTCAAAAACCGTTTTCAGGCTTTGGGCAGCCGTGCCCTTATCCAGGCCGGTCTGTTCCACCAGCTTGCTCACCAACCCGCTCGAATGCAGATAATCGTGACTGACACCCTGCCCGCTGCTGATCTGCTGCTGGAGCTGATTGACATTCAGCAGGCTCTGCTGCCCCGAAGCGGGATGGCTGGCAAGCAGTTGGTGCGCCACCAGCGAAACCACCATGACCGCCATTTGCGGCGGAATGTTCATCTTTGCCGCCAGTGTGTCCGCCAGGGGCGTGAGCATTTGCATCATGGGATCGCCCGCCAGCGCGTTGCCCTGGCTGACCGGGCCAAGCCCCTGCCCAGCTCCACCCGAACCCAGCACGCCTTCCAACATGCCCAGCATACTCCCGAGTTGGCTGTTTTGACCCGCCACCTGGTTCTGAGTCTGGCCGCCCAACAAACCACCCAGCAGTTGAGTCATGCCATCCTGCTGCCCGCCAGTCTGGCCGCCCAACAGCCCGCCCAGCAAACCGGAGAGGACATCCTGCCCGCCCGCTGCCTGGTTTGAGCCGCCCCCGGTGAATGCGCCTAAAAATTGATCCAATGCCATGCCGTGCTCCTAAAACATAGATTATTTGGATGGATTATATCGTAGTACTGGCTTTATCCGGTACTACGATATGCAAAAATCTTACAAGATTCTGAACAAACTCACTCCCCGCGCCACTTTGCAGTATCATTAATCAATGCACAGCAAATCCATCCTGGTGATCGAAGACGAACCCAGCATCGCGGAAGTGGTCAGCCTGTATCTGCGCCGGGCCGGTTACCAGGTTCAGACGCTGGGGGATGGGCAGGCTGCCCTGGAAGCGCTGGAACGGCACATCCCCGATCTGGTGGTGATGGATTTGATGCTGCCGGGCCTCGACGGTTACAGTCTGACGCGCTGGCTGCGCGACCGCTCGCAGGTGCCGATCATCATGCTGACCTCGCGCCGCGAGGAAATGGATCGCATCGCCGGGCTGGAGATGGGCGCGGATGATTACGTCGTCAAGCCGTTCAGCCCGCAGGAACTGGTCAGCCGGGTGCGGGCCGTGCTGCGCCGCGCGGGCGGAGATAAAAACCCGGAGGGCGAAGCGCCCCTGCAGGTGGGCGCGCTGAGCATTGACCCGCTTTCGCGCTCGGTGACTTTGCGCGGCGCGGGCATCGACCTGACCGCCAAAGAGTTCGACATGCTGTCGTTGTTCCTGCGCCACCCGCGCCAGGTTTTCAGCCGCGACCAGCTCCTGGAGCGCGTCTGGGGCTCATCCGAATACATCGACCCCGGCACAGTCACCGTCCACGTCCGCCGCCTGCGCGAAAAAATCGAAACTGACCCCGCCAACCCGCTCATGCTTATCACCGTCTGGGGCGTGGGGTACAAATTCGAACCCGGGCAAAGCGCGTGAACACAGCCTCTGCGCGCCTGTCGCTGACCTTGCGTTACATCCTGGGCGTTCTCAGCGTCCTGGCCGTCTCGCTGGGCATCTTCTACCTGTTGATGAACCCGGCTATGCCGGAACTGGGCCTCATGTCCCTCTTCCTGCTGGCGACCGCCCTTGTTTCGGGGCTGGCCGGTTTCCTGGCGTTTCGCCTGGGCTGGATGAATTACTCGCCCAGCCTGCGCTGGAACCTGCTGGCCGGTTACGCCATCGCCAGTGTCCTGACCTTTTTCAACGTCTGGCTGACGGCGCGCCTGATGTTCGCCAGCCAGCACGACTTGCTGCTGGCTGTGGTGCTGCTGATCTTTGCGGCTGGCATGGCCATGCTGCTGGGCTACTTCTATTCCAGCGCGCTGGCCGGACGTATCAGCCGTGTGGATCGGGCGGCACGGCAACTGGCAAGCGGCGACCTCTCGGCGCGCGTGCCGGTCAACGGCACGGACGAAGTCGCCGACCTGGCGGCTAGTTTCAACCAGATGGCTGAACAGCTCCAGGCCGCGGCCGAAAAGCAAAAGGAAATCGAGCGCCTGCGCTCCGATCTGATCGCCTGGGTGGGGCATGATCTCCAGACCCCGCTGGCTTCCATGCGCGCCGTGCTGGAAGCCCTGGCGGACGGCATGGTGGACGATCCGCAAACCGCGCAG
>CAIWAX010000371.1 GCA_903910795.1 uncultured Anaerolineae bacterium | reverse complement strand
TTACCCGCGCGCGATGATCTTCTGGGTTTTGGCCTCATAGGCCGCGATCAACGCGCGGTAGAGACGTTGCATGCAACGTCTCACCACAACCATCACTCTAACCAGACTTCCGAAGGCTGGAAGACTTCGGAAGTCTTACTCACCCTTACCCGCACGCTGATCCTCTGGATTTTTGGCCTCATAGGCCGCGATCAACACGCGGTAGAGACGTTGCATGCAACGTCTCTACACGACCATCGCGCGCCCGATGATATTGGCAGATGATCTGGCCGCGGCGGTAAAGCCAAAGAATGGGCCGAAATCCTGGGCGGCAGAGAAGCCCGAGAAGTACAGGTTGGGGATGCTGCTTTGAAAGGTTTCATCCAGGATGGGAAAACCGTTTTTGGTTTTCAGTTCGTCAGCCATATTCCCGTTGGCAAGCATGGGGATTTGGCTGGTGTCCACTTTGTAACCAGTCGCCAGGATGATGGTATCAACGAGCAGGCGGGTGTCGTCATTCAAGCTGATTTGTAACTCCCCGGTCGGAAGTTCCAGGCAGCCGGTCACGCTGGTTTGCGGGTGCAGGTGAATCGACTCCCGGGTGATCCGCTTTACCAGCCAGGGCTCAAGTTTCAAGCGGCCTTCGGCCCACATCCGTTTTGTAATGGCGTCTTTTTCTTCCTGGGGGAGATTTCGGAACCAGGTGGGGTCATCCACCATCGCGTCCAGCAACGGGTTGACCCAGGTCCAATCCGAGGGGCTGAAGGCGGGTGTCTCGTGGCGGTAGGTCAGGTGGATATTTCTGGCGCCCTGCTCATGGATGAGCGCCGCCCATTCAAAGGCGCTTTGCCGGCCGCCAATGATGAGGACGCGTTTATCTTTCAGGCTGGCAAAGTCCACGAGGTCGGCGGTGTGATGGGCGCGGCCGGTTGGAAACATGGCCGGGTAGGGTGCCGGGATGTTTTTGTAATAACGCAGACCCACCGTCAGGATGACTTTCCCGGCCTGGATAGTCTGCCCATCCTCAAAAGTCACGCTGAAATGATCGCCCGCGCGCTCGATTTTATTGACCCAGGCCGCCAGTGGGGAAATGTTTTTTTGGGATTGAAACCAGGCCGTATACCCCAGGTAGAAATCAAGCGAGAGCGGTTCGACTTCGGCCGGTGTGAGCTGTTTGACGGCCAAATATTTGAGGATGGTGTCTTCGCCGTTTGGGTCGAGGTGCCAGTCACACGCCGAACGGAGGTACATGCCCTGGGGCATGTTATTTTTCCAATAATCCATGCTGAAACCCACCTGCAAATGATCAACATGTTTGTGATGTAGATAGGCGGCCAATGAAAGTCCGAATGGCCCGGCGCCAACCAACAGTAAAGGGGTGTTTGCTTGCATGTGACCCTCCCGGGTTCTGAAAATGAGAGAAAGATTGGTAACTTCTCACGGGTTGCTATTCTAAAGGCATGAATCCATCCTCACGAAGAACGCGCGAGGTGAAAGAGTCGCCGGCTCTCGGTCAGAACATCCGCGCTGAAAAGCTCTTCTTGCAGCAGCGCCATCTATTTTATCGCGCGCAGCGAAAACCAAGGCCGTAGTTGTGAAGAGCCGGATCAATCGGTTTGCGGCTGGTTGTGCGCAGGTAGCTACTAAAATCGTACCACGAGCCGCCGCGCGCCACGCGAAACGTGCCCGTGGCTGGCCCCGGCGGATTGCTGGCGGGCGATTCGGCGTAATAGGTTTGGCCGTACCAATCCGTCACCCATTCCGAGACGTTCCCGGCCATATCCAGCGCGCCATACGGGCTGGCTCCAGTGGGATAGCTGCCCACCGGCTCTGGATCCATGACAGTTTCATTGTAACTCGCAAGATCGGGGTTAAAGGTCATGCCCCAGGGATAGAGGCGCCCATCCGTCCCGCGTGCGGCCTTCTCCCACTCCGCTTCGGTGGGCAAACGCGCGCCAGCCCAGGCACAGTAGGCGCTGGCCTGGTTCCAATTCACGTTGATGACCGGGTAATCAGCATGCGCGGGGTTGGTGTAATAATCAAGCCAGGAACGGGATCGAATATCGGCGGGCGGCTGGCAGGCGCCGCCCTGTACACACTGCGCGTACTTGCCAGTGGTCACCTCGGTCTGATCGATCCAAAAGGCAGCCAGCGTGACAACATGCGCGGGCTCTTCCGATTTAAACACATCCGGTTGGCAGCCACTGATGTTATGCTGACATTCCTGCAGCGCCGCGCCAGAATCGCCGCCCATCGTGAAGTCGCCCGCTGGCACGTACACCATCAACATGTCATCGTTTGGGCGCATGGAGACCAGCGGTGTGGGGGTGGCATTTTGAAAACCCGCCATGCCGCCGCATCCCTGCAGCAGCATGGCGAGGGCGACCAGCAGACTTGCGAAAATGATTGGCTTGCGCATTTTTACCTTCTTGCGAGAGATTCGTCCGGGGTGTTGAAACTTCCGAAGTCTCCAAGACTTCGGAGGTTTCAACACCCCTACACAACCATCCCACGCCCCGGCGGGGGCATAATGGTTTTAATTTATCGTCCATAGCAGCCTTAACTCATGCTCATTATAATGCTGCATGCGGCCAGCACGAAAAAGACCGCTGCGCATACCGGCAGCGGTCTTTTGGTTCAAGCCTTTGTTTTACTTGCCGGCTTTGACATCCGTGCTGAAAAACTCCTGGACATCCCATTTTTGCAACTGATCAAATGTGATGGCGGCCAGGTTGTCGATACTGCCGCCCACGGCCGGCGCATTCACCACCATGGTGACATTCGCGGTGGCGTGCGGGCGCAGGGTTGCCAGTCTGCAGGTGACAAGCTGGTCATTGATATCGCAGCTTCCACCCGGCAGGGTCGCGCTCACGATGCCGCTACTTATCGTATCTGTGAACACCACGCCGGTGGCAGTGGCGGTGTCAGGGTTCTGGATTTTGAACTTGTATGAAAACAGCGCGTTTGGCCGGGCCGGGGCGCGGCCGGGGTCATAACCCAACCTCAGATTGCCAGGAGCGCTGCCAGAGAAGCAATCCCAATTCAGCATGGGAGTGGGCCCCTGTGAGCAATCCCACAACTGTTTGGCCCGGTCACCCAGGTAGGGCGAAAAGACTTCATCCACAGTCGGACTGATGTAGGAATTCTCCCCATTCAGGTAGTTGACCTGCCCGACCTTATTGAGCTGGAAGTTCAATATCCACGGCCCGCCGCTGCCGCCGCTCTTTATGGCGCTGCCCACCCCGACCGAGGCCGGATTGTAAAGAGGGTTATCAGTCCAATGCGTGCTGTTGCTGTAGACCATGTTGCTCCCAGTAAAGGTCAGCATGGGGTAGCCCAGCAGCGTCCACTTTTGAGCGCGCGGCATGTTCCAGGCAAAACCCAGCGCGCCGGTGAAAGACCGGATGGATTTACCATTGACAACGGCCGGCGGCCGGAGGCCGACGATGGCGTAATCGTAGCCCAGATCCAGCGAGCGTGTCCATTCAACCGGCGCCACATAATAAGATACAAACCAGGGGCCGGGGAAAATGGTTGTAAAGTTGTCAAAGCCGGGTATAAAGATCCAGTTGGAGTGAAATTGACCCCTGCCATTGGAAACACAATGCCCGGCTGTCCAGATGGTGTTCTCGCCGATCACGGATGCCGAACAGACATAGTTGCGGCCCATCATGGTAAAGTAAACCTTGCCAGATGGACGATAGGGGAAAGTATTGACTTTAGACTCGGGAACGTAGGCGGTCACGTTGGCGCCGGTGGGTTTGGGAGCCGGAACCGTACCGGCTTTGCCGTTGGTGACCACATCGCCGGTATAACCATCTGGCGGGCGGCTGGGAGCCCAGCCGGGTTGGCCCGCTCCAGCCGGCGCTTCTGGCAATGGACTGGCAGGCTGGCTCGCAGCAAGACCATCCAGCGGGTACGGAATGGCGCTGGCCATCCTTTCAGGTGTCCAATAAGTTAGCGGATCAGGCTGGTTCCCAGTCTGATCTGTGAAACCCGCGGCGGGCTGGGGGGCGCTGCCCGCCGCTCCGGCGCTGCCCGCGCCAAAATTGCTGGCCAGTCCAACTGCCAGGCAGACAACCAGAACCAACAACATTAATTTTCGGGTGGTAATGGTGCGGATTGTTTTCATCGGAAGAACCCCTGGTGCGTTGAATGTGGAACAAAACTGGATCAGAGTGCAGCGGAAAACCAGCCCGAGCGCCGGGAAAAACTAATTTTGGAATGAGATAAAACCTGTTCTAATATAATCATTGCGTAGGAGGGTGATTTCTCTGCTATCATGCCCGCACTTGGATACTGCGGCAATCTCCCCGCCATATTGGTGATCGCCGCGCTTCGCTCGTAATGACATGCTTGAGGAGTAACCAATATTTAATAATTTTATGCCCGTCATCATTAAATGACAAGCATGCTCAGCCCATACTTAAGTACTTATTATGGTTTTTATGGAAGCCAAAAGCGAGTCGAGAACCGCTGATTCCAGGCGTAAGGCTTCGGCGATTTCGTAGTATCATGTGTTTGGGCCGCTTCAAGAGAAACGACCTCTCCTTTTTATTGGTAGCCAACTTATTCAGACAGTGTTCATAAACTTTAGGGTTCATTGACGATGCCTTCCTCAAAAACCAGACCAACTGGCAATTTGCCGGCTCTGTTAAGCAGTTTTATCGGTCGAACGCGTGAGATCGAAGAAGTTAAAGCCTTGATTTCGGCTCAGCGCCTGGTCACTTTATCAGGCGCAGGGGGCTGCGGCAAAACCCGGCTGGCTTACCGGGTCGCCGATGATTTGATGGGGGTGTTTGAGTACGGTGTGCGGGTTGTGGAACTGGCGCCGCTGGCTGATCCGGCGCTGGTGCTCCAAAGCATCGCCGCGGTGTACGGTATTCATGAAAAATCAGGGGATTCGCTGAAACGCCTGCTGATTGAGCATCTCCAACCCAGACAAACACTGCTGCTGGTGGATAACTGTGAGCATCTGATCCTGCCATGTGCCGTCATCCTGGAGGAACTTCTGCGAACCTGCCCTGATCTCAAGGTTCTCGCCACCAGCCGTGAAATGCTGGGGCTGGCGGGCGAAATTGTGTGGAGCGTACGGCCGCTTTCCATGCCCGAAATCCAACCCTGGAAAAATACTGCCAGCGCCCAGGCGGCCCTGGGCGCCTACCAGCAATCGGAGGCGGTGCGTTTGTTTGTGGCCCGCGCAGCGGCGAACTCCCCGGAGTTCCAGTTGACCGCCGAGAACGGCGTCTGGATCGCGGAAACTTGCCGTCGACTGGATGGCATGCCGCTCGCGATTGAGCTTGCCGCGGCGCGCGTCCGCAGCCTGTCTGTTCAGCAAATCGCACAAAAGTTGGATGACCGTTTTCACCTGTTAACCGGCGGCAGCCGTATGGCCCCGCTGCGGCAGCAAACCCTGGAATACACTATCGATTGGAGTTACGCCCTGCTATCACCCGCGGAACAAAAGGTGCTGCAACGGCTGGCGGTCTTTGCTGGCGGCGCCACCCTGGAAGCGGTTGAATTTGTGTGCGCTGGGGCTGGGGTCGATCAAAGGGAGGTAATGGATATTGTCTCCCAGTTGGTGAATAAATCACTGGTGATGGCAAACCAGAGGGCCGGCGAGATGCGCTACAGCCTGCTTGAGACGATCCGCCAATACGCCAGTCAAAAAGCGGACGTGTCGGGTGGCTTTGAGCAAGCCAAAGACCGCTGCCTGGCTTATTTTGTGCAGTGGGTTGAAACGATCGAGTCAAACCGAAAAGACGGCGATTCTATACTCTGGCTGGCGTGTTATGAAGCTGAAAATGATAACCTGCGCGGTGCTCTGGCATGGAGCCTGACATCCGATAGCAGGCTGGGATTGGGGCTGCGCCTGGCGGAACGCTATGGATGGTTTCTGCATGCGCGCGACTATTTTGGTGAAGGGCGCGCGCAAATTGTGGCGGTTCTCAATAAGACAAAACCGGACGATCGCTCCATCATACGCGCCAAAGTGCTGTCGCTTGCCGGAGTTCTGGCATTTCTCCAAACCGACTACCCGGCGACCCGCAAGTTTTCTGAAGAAAGTATATCCATTTACCGCGAGCAGGGCGATGAGGGCCGGCCTGGTCTGGCCCGCGAGCTGCTTAATCTGGGCGATATGTCGCGCCAGGTGGGCGAGTACGAAACCTCGTTCGCGCTGTTGGAAGAGGGTCTGCGCTTAATGCAGGAGCTGAATGACCCGCGCGGCCTGGTCGCGGCCTTCTGGCAGTTGGGCTATTACGAGGTATCCAGGGGCAATTACCCGCGGGCAGAATATTACTTTGGCGAAGCATTGTCATTGGCAAGGGGCAAAGGCGGAGGCTTTTACCTGGATGTGATTCTCTCTGGTCTGGCAGAGTGTGCGCTGCGCCAGGGGTTTTATGAGCGCGCCGCGCTCTTCGAAGAGGAAAGCCTGATGTTGAGGAGAGGGAGCGGCGAAAGATGGGGGCTTGCAGTCTCCCTGGCAAATTTTGCGTGGATCGCGATCCAGCAAAATGATCTTGAAAAGGCCGCGAGCTGGCTCAAGGAAAGCCTGGCCCTGCGGCGCGAAATCGAAGAACCGGGCGGCATGGCCTGGTGCCTGGAAAAATTGGCGAAAATCAACCTGTTGTACGGGCAGAGAAAAACCGGGGGCGCCTCGATTGAAAATGACCGGCGTGCCGTGCGGCTGTTTGGAGCGGCGGCAGCGCTCAGGGCGCCGGTCGGATCCGTGATCGATGAGGCTGATCGAGCCGAATACAACCGCGACCTGGAAGCGCTGCGGCAGGCCCTGGGCGCGGAAGCTTTCTTAAAACTCTGGCGCGCAGGAGAAAACCTGCCTCTCGATCAAGTTATCGCCGGGGCAGTGACTGAGGCGGCCAGGGAAGCAACGCACACTGAAAGTGAAGATTTCGGCGGGCTGACGGCCCGCGAACGCGAAGTGGTGGCGTTGATCGCGCAGGGCAAATCCAACCGTGAGATCGCAAATGGCATGACGGTTGGTCAGAAAACCGTCGAGACGTATGTCACGCGCATCCTCAACAAACTTGGGTTCGATTCGCGTGTGCAGATTGCCACCTGGGCCATCGGGAAAAAAGCTGCCCCTCCAGGCAAATCCTGAGCGGCTATTTTAATCTGACAATGTAGAGGGGTATTGTAGTGTTTTCCCTGACGACAAGCGGTCTCCTTTTTCATATACTTGGCTTAATCAAATTCACAAGGAGAAAAAATAATATGCCCCGCTTTTTAGTAGAAAGAACGTTCCCCGATGGCCTCGCCATCCCCATGACCGAAGAAGGCGCGCAAGTCTGCCTGACCGTGGTCGGCAACAACGCCATCGATGGTGTGACCTGGGTTCATTCCTATGTTACGCCGGACAATAAGAAAACCTTCTGCATCTACGATGCCGCCACACCTGAAGCCATCTACACCGCGGCCAAGAGGAATAACCTGCCGGTCGACAGCGTTACGCCAGTCAAAGTGCTGGATCCGTATTTTTACCAGTAACCTTGGTTAAGGAAAAAGCACTGGAAAAAACGGCCGACCTCGAGATTTAGAAAAAGATCGCCATGAACCCCCATCAGACCGGCCTGCGGCTGAAATAATAGCCCACAAATTCATTGCCAAATGCAAGATGCTATCAAAAAGCGTCTTGCATTTCTTTATTTAAGCTCTCAGTCAGCCAGTGGCCTGTATTGATTGGGCAGATAAGTCAGACTTTTATCTCCGCTACGGTGCTAAAATGGTTAAGATAAAATGTTTAGATCGAATCCAAGGATGGACTAAATATCTGTATAAAACCACAAAATAGCATCTTATAAGGAGTTTACATGGTCTGATAAAGATAACCGTTTCGTTAGTTTCTGTGGTGATAATCCACAATATGCCGCTCGTTCGAACCGTTAATACCCGCAAGAATATTCCTATCACGCAGCTCTTATCTGCGGCATTATAATTTTCAGCAGTCAATACATTAGGAGAAATATCATGTCCTTCGATTTTGAAAACGCAAAGTGGTCGGTCGCTGTAATAAACAATGATGGTCATTTCGATCTTCCCTTCGATTCCACTCCATGGGAATTCCACCAAGGATCTATGAATGCCGGAGCTATATGGGCGGGTGGTTATGTTTTTTATAATTGGGTTTCCGGCTCAGACTGCAGAATTGCCTGTGAAATACGCTGGACAGGCTCTAATACCATAACTGATGCTTTCGAAGTCATATTTTTAACGCATGATCGTTTTATCGCGACGAAGAACAATGCACTTTATAGGTTCGGGAAGCGGTTATAGCCCGTTAGCATAGGCCAAGGCGCCAAGCCCATCCGTCGATGTATAGCCTTCCCGGTCATAAATTGCACTTTTTTGCTTAATTGGAATACCGCAACAAGCCCTGTGGGTTTGTGACCGGGGGCATTATATAAATGAGTCTGACATTTTGTTCCAGCGAGCCGGACGCGGCTTTATATGTCTGGCTTATTGTGTTTAACCGTTAGGCAACCCATTTTCTGCGGCAAAGGTGATCAGGCGCTCCATAAAAAGGTGATGATTAAATGAGTGACGCTTTAAACGCGATAAACGTAATTCAAAAGACAGGGAACGAATACTTTATTGATAAAGGAAATCCAACAGGAAATAAGCTGGCGGGATTTTGGCAATGGGCTTTTTCTGACCTGGCAAGTAACGCAATGCGCGGCGTTTTAGCCGAATATATTGTTGCCTGTGAACTAGGAATCGAAACACGGCCCAGGCTTGAATGGGATGCATGCGACTTGATCACAAAAAATGGGGTTAAACTCGAAATAAAATCTGCATCGTATCTACAAACCTGGAAACAGTCAAAAATATCAGACATTTCTTTTAAAATATCTCCGACAAAAGGCTGGGACGCAAGTACAAATGAATATAGTACAGAAACAAAAAGGCAAGCTGATGTGTATATTTTTTGTTTATTAAAACATCAAGATAAAGCAACACTTGATCCTATGGATTTCGATCAATGGGTGTTTTATTTGTTGCCAACAGCGACTCTTAATGAGAAGATGCCAACTCAAAAAACAGTAAGGCTGTCATCTTTATTAAAGTTGAATCCCATACAGGCTGCTCATGGCGAAATAGCAATGGCAATTGAGAAGATTTTCTCTGGTTCTTTAAATTAACTGAACCTGACACAGTGTTTTCAGGGCACGCTCTGTGTTTTTCAGGCCAAAATGATCGCTTGCGAACATAATAAGGTGCATTGGACGGGAAAGTCCTGCAAAAAATTAAAATAACTACTCACGGGTTTACCCGTTTGCCATAATCCTTAACGAAGTGTATGCTGTGCATTCCGACTTTGTTCCGCGGATTTAAGAAAATCGATGGTTCGCAAAGCGCCCACAAAAAGTATTGTCTCCCCCTTCCCTTTAGGGCTAATCCCATCAGTCACAAGTTAAGACTTTTGACACCCTGTTAAGGGTATTTTGCCCTACTTTCATGCCAGTTTTGCTTGAGGCAGGTATAG
>CAIWAX010000370.1 GCA_903910795.1 uncultured Anaerolineae bacterium | reverse complement strand
CTACACGACGCTCTTCCGATCTGGTCACTGCTGGACATGGATTCAATCCCAACCACGTACCAGAAAGCCGATGGTAAAGTTCTGGCGGTGGTTCCATCATCGAATACATAAACCGCTTCCCCGCTGGTATGCTTGGCGATTTCCTCGGCCACTGTCAGTTTCAGGCTGACCGGGGTAAACCAGACCACCTTGCTGATGCGCTGCTGCCGGCGGACAGCCAGTTCAATGGCGCAGCGGGTTTTGCCTGTGCCCATATCCATAAACATGGCGCCCAATTTTGTGGGTAGGAGTTTGTCAACTGCCGCTTCCTGGTATTGGTAAAGCTGTGTGGTGGTCACGACATTCCGGTACTGCAAATCAGCAAACCGGGCCGGATTGGCGATGATCGGAGCCCCACGCTTGCGCTTGACCGGTTCAGAGATTGGAGCGGAAGGGATGATCATGCGCTCGTAATTTCTATGAGATTGTTCCAATAACTCCATAGCCTGTTTGGTGAGCTGGAAGTCGTGTTCGTCTGCGAAGCCTTCCACCTCTGCAAAGTAAACCGGGGGAACAACCACCGATTTTGACTCGGGGCTGTAGGTGGCATCCGGCAGCATTTTGGCGCGGGCGTACAGGTTTTCATCCTGCCCACGCCAGCGCAGGTGGAATTTACCGTCGATGGCCTTCACCCAGCGCTTTTGCTCTGGTTTCCAGTCAGCGGTTTGCACCAGCCCGCCTACTGTTTCGCTTACATCGCAAACAAAACCGGCATTGATCAGCTTCGCGGACAGTTCGGCGGCGCGGTGTTCAGGCGCGCCGGTTGTTTCGATGTTCAGCGTGCGCTTCCAGGCTGAATCATTTCCAGACCATTCATACCCAAGCGATTTTATAACCTGTCTGAATTTCTCATTGCGCTCTTTGAACGAACACAAAACGCTGTTGCCAGAGTAGATAACTCTGGCAATGGTTTCAGTGCGGGGCTCGGGCGGAGAGATTAGCATATTGTCTACGGTCTGGACTTGAAATGAACGGGCGCCATCCTTGCCAGGATTTCGGAAGGGTATCCTTTGTACAGCGATTCAAGTTCACCGTTGTACGCAGCGCGGGTGAACGGCATGGCCGCCTGTTCACGGATGGCCTTATGCAGCGGTTGGGTAAAACCTGGTGGCATGGAGATGGCACGAAGGGCCTTGATAATCCCGGTGCTGGCATCCACCAGCACGATGTTTAAGATAACACCGGCGTCTACTACTTCAGGCGGCAGGATACGATCCTCCTGGGGTTGCACGAGATGGATGCTGTATGGAGCATCCGACCAATCAACCCCATGCCCGAATCTGTACAGCATGACGATCAGACTGCGCTCCACGAAGAGCGCGAATTCAGCCTCGCCCTTTTGCACATCCCGTATTTCTGATAAGGTTGGTTTCCCGAAGAATAAAACCAGTTCATGCTCCCCACCCCGGAAGTTATACTGTGCCAACTCGGGCCAGTTCTTGCGGGTGGGAAAATACAGCTTACCGACTTCGTAAATGTGCATGATCAGCCCTCAATGCGCAGACCGGGCTGGAAACCCGGTCTGCTCTCTGTAAACTTACTTGGATAAGTCCATTCAGAGATTTCTTTCATTAGTTTTCTCCTTTTACCTAGACCATCCGGTTGTGTGCCCTTTGTTAAGGCTGGCGGCGACGTCTCTTGCCATCGCCTGCGCTTTCCCCTGTGGAGTGGCGTTGTATTCCGCTATCCGTTCATGTTCGGCGGAGAGTTGATCAGTATCTTTCTGGTAATGCTTTTCGCTTACCAGACCGCAACCGCATCCGCCCTTATAGGCGTAATCGGTAATAAACATGCCATCTTTAAGGGTGATGGCGTTCCCATGTTTGCAAGTTTCCGTGTAGGACTTCGCGCAAGTCTCGCAGAGTTCGACAATTTCTCCGACCTTGTGGCCGGTTATCCGGTAGAAATGTCCGTGCTTGTCATGCTTGCAAATATTGCATTCCATGATTTTTCTCCTTAATCCCAGATGGTAGTCCAATTCTTGAGGGTGACTTCTGCTTCTTCAATCGTCCCACCGGTGGCGATGATTTCCATTGCCTTCTTCCCGGCGCTGTATTTCTTGTCGTTGCTGGCCTGTAAATATCCTTCAGCCTTCAGGTAAACCGCTGCCCGTGGGAACTGGGCGGCCAGGACGCTGGCGGTCTGTTGCTTATTGTAAGCGGCGGGCGGGTTGACGCCGTCGTTCTGCTCATCTTCCATCATTTTTTCAAACTGCTGGTAGTAGCGGTAATCTTCGTTGTAAGCCGCATCCTGCGCCTTGCGGAGTTCAGCCAGACCGGGGACGTTGCTGGCCTGCCAGGCGTTGTATATTTCCCATTCAGCGACCCAGGCGGCGACTTTCGCGGCGCGTTCCGGGTTGTTGTCCAGACCGGCGTAAATCCGGGTGCTTTTCCCGTTGACTGTTGCCGTTCCACCGTCCACGCATTTGCGGCCTTGCGCGGTCACGATCTGGTCAAGGGTTTCCAGTTTTATCACTTTGACTCGGGTTTCAATTTCGATGGGGTTGGGCTTGTTCATCTGGTTTCTCCTGGTTACTGTCTATATAATAACCTAAACGATTAGGATTGTCAAGAGGGAAAATAAAAGTTATCTCTATGAACTTATGGGGATAACTCTATATATAATGAAGGCCAATGTTATTCAGGGCCTCCGGTCAGTTTGCAAATGGGGAATGGCTGACGTATCCGAGGCGCTTGGCTTCGTCTTTGATCTTGCGGGTCAGGCCGCGCCAGCGTTTCGAGAGCGCCTCGAATTCGGGAGTATCTTCACTGGTGCAGCTTTCGGCCTGGCGCTCAATCCTATTGCGGATACGCCGAAGTTCGATCAGGTATTCGATGTCCGGGGAATACGGGATCAGGTAGATGGTTGTGCGCTCGCTGTCTACGACTTTGGTGAAGCCGTTTTCGTCTGTGGTGATGGTCATTTTTGAGGTCATCGGTTTTCTCCTGGGTGGTATACAGCAATAACTACACTCAGGGGGAACTGTTAACCTGTGGGGTTATCGAGATAACCCTATAAGAAAAAGACCCAGGTTATCCAGGGTCTTCTTGTTTTTTACTCGCTGAATGCCGACTTTGCCAATTCGTCCTTGTACCACTGCGGCAGGCCGTTTGTCACGCCGCGCCGGATTTTCGGCCAGAAGTGTTCGAAGAGGGTTTGTTTGATTTGATCTTCCTCTTCTTTCAGGATGTCGTTCGGCACTTCCTGGATCAGCAAGCCGATGTCACGCGGGCTGCCTTCCAGCTTGCCGGCCTCGCGCAGATGTTGGAGGGCTTTCTGCCAGCGTGCCTGGGTGGAGTAGATGGCGGAGAGCGTTTCAACAATGTCTGATTGAGTCGGGTTGGCTTTGCGCCATTCGCCCTGGTGTTTTTCTTTGAAGGCTTCGCTGACATACTTTCCCATTGCGGCCTTTTTATCTTTAGTGAAGACAGAGTAATTCTTCACGACAATACCTTCGATCTTGCAGCCGCCAAGTATGCTCTCGCGTTCGAGGAAGCCGGTCAACTGTTCCATACTGGTGATGGCGCCGATGTAGAGTAGAGGAACAGTTTCGAGCCCGAGTTGAACTGCTTCGCGTTTAACATCAATCGCGAAT
>CAIWAX010000369.1 GCA_903910795.1 uncultured Anaerolineae bacterium | reverse complement strand
TTTGCAGCGCGGCTTCAATGGGCATGAGCTGGCTGGCATCGCGCTCGGCCTGCAGGCGCGCGGCCAGGCTGCCGCCCGCAGCGTATTCCATCTCCAACAGGCTCAGCTCTTCTGAAAGGATGCAGTCAAAGACCTGCAGCAGGTGCGGGTGCGCCAGCGGCGTATTCAAGCGCGCCCAATTGCGCCTCCAATTGGAAGCGCGCCTGGGCTTCGCTGTAGTCGCGGCTCCCCAAGCCCGGTGTGTCGCGCTTCAGCACTTTCAAAGCGCGCGCGACCCCCAGCACCCGGTGCGTGACCAGGTAGACTTCGCCAAAGGCGCCCTGTCCGAGCGTCTTTTCGATGCGGTATTTGTCGAGCAGGAGGTCACCGGGGTGGTAGGGCATCAGGTGTCAGGTGTCAGGTGTGAAGGTGTCAGGTAAGTGCGTTCGGTGCGGGGTGCGAAGGTTGGTTAATTATAAATGAGAAGCGCGGCTTTTTGATGGGTTGAGAGGAGGATGCTCTCCACCCACTGGAGACATCCGAATTCTTAAAGAATTCGGATGTCTGGAACGAAAAGTTCTGACGTTCTGGTTCAGGGGATTTGTATTGTTACCCCCACACCCAAATCATAAGAGCCTGATATACCATTTGCGGCAGCAATCCAGCGCGGGTCTACATCCTCAAAAGAACAAGCGACTGAGTAAATCGCCTCGCAAGACAATACGGGAATTCTCCCTGGCATTTTACTTGGGGATCGGGTTCCGGTTGGCCCAATCATCCCCAATCACAATATCAATATCTGCTTTTGAGGTCGCATCCAGTTTGTTGGAAATTTGCGAACCCGCGCCGATGCTGAACAAATCTTTAAAGTACTTCAAAGTGTACAAGGTACCGCGATGGTTGATGATTTGCGTTGCGGGGGTCAGGTAATTGGCGCTTCCGACCAGAACCACATTCAACCCGAGAGATTTAAGATAATCGGCAGTGCGTTGAGCCAGACCCTGAACCGAACTTCCGTTATAAACAGCGATCGTTGCGCCTTCCTGTTTGGCCAGGGCGAGTAAATCGCCTTTTGCCATGGGACTCAATGCGCCAGCGGTTGAAAATATCTGATCACGAAGTTCACGAATTTTATCGGGGATGGGTTTGAGGACATTTTCGTTTTGACCATCCACCACCATGTTATCAATTTGAACCATGGTAAAGTCAATCACACCCTTTTTGATATTTTCCAATGGGATATCCTTGGCCAGCATGCCAAGACGCATAATATCGTCAAAGGTTAAATTGGTGCGGACGCCGGATTGAATTTCATTGTAAATAGCGGGGGCGTTCTGCAAAATGGTCGGGAAATTCGCCGGGTCCAAGACCTGGTTGCGGGCCGCCAGGATGACCGCCTGCTGGCGATTGGAGCGATCCACATCGCCATTCTGGGTATGACGCATGCGCACATACGCCAGCGCTTCCACGCCGCCTAGTTTATGCGGGCCTTTGGATAGCATAATTTTATCTGAGCCAGGGCCAATGGGATCGATAATGATCTTTTGAGGAACATCAACGGTAATTTTACCGATGTCTTCGATCAAACGCGTGAATGACCAGAATTGAACCTGTGCATAATATTGCACCGGCACGCCGATCACCTGCTCAACTGTTCTCCGCGCGAGCTCAGGCCCGCCGCCCGGGATCTTGTTGGCTTCGCCGTCAAAATAGGCAGTATTGATCTTGGCATAACCGAAATTGGGGATATTGACCCATAAATCACGCGGGACGGACATCATACCGGCAGTTTTGGCAACCGGATCAATCGTCAAAAGGATCATGGTATCAGAGCGGGCAGGCCCAATCCGGTCCGGGCTGACATTGCCCTGGGCATCCAGCACTGGCTGGGTATCCACGCCCATCAACAGGATCGTAACCCGGCTGGCGCCATCCCAGGTGGGCGGCAGCTTCACCGCCGGGGCTTCCGGCCCAGTGTCGGTCGGCAAACCGACCTGCGGTGTGGGAGTGCCATCTGAAGAGGATATGGCTATCCCTGGAATCCCATTAAGAACACGCATCGTCACTGTTACATAACGCGACAAAGCAAATGCTCCGCCAAATAGGATCAGCGCAAGCACTCCAATAATTACCGTACTGAGTGAGAATTTTATTCCATTTTTCATAGTTTACTTTTCTTCATTTATATAATGACTCTACTGCAAAAAGGGGCTTTCACCGCAGAGCGCGCAAAGAACGCAGAGATTTATTGAAAAAACGTCATTATTCAGGTCGTTATTTTGCTGTCACTTGGCCTGCGGGTTCGTCAAAAATTAAGCTCAGCGAGCTCAGCGGTTAAGGCTTTTCCCAAAGGGCACACGATTTGCTTGGCAAATCGCACCGGAACGCAAGTGCAGGTGTCGGGACGATGTTGCATTGAGTCTATCGTGCCCCGGTCATAACCCGCAGGGCTATTAGTCCCTTGTGGATTTGTGACCGTAAAGGGTATTGTAGGGTTCTTTGATTGAACTGCGGGGCATTAATCGGGTTTAAGATAAACCATTCCTACACCCATATTATCCAGGCCAAGTCCGGCCCAATATTGCAGAATGGCCGAACCCGATTCATAAGCTTTCATCAGGCCAGGGATGGCGCGAGTGTCTTTGATCTCAGCCAGCGCACGCGCGGCTTCGAGCCGGGCAGTAGGCGAACCATTCTCCAAAACGCCCAACAAATCTGGCGTCGCCTGTTTATCAAGCATGATCATGGCGTTTGACGCCAACTTGGCAGTCATTGGGTCAGGATCGTTCAGGGTCATAGCCAGTGTAGACATTGCTTGCGGGTCAGGATGATGACAAAATGCCATGGCTGCCGCCTGACGCACATCTTCAGATTCATCCGAGAGAGCGGCCAATAAAATGGCGGCGGCCCGGCTGGTTGTTTCAAAACCTGCCAAAGCACGAATAAGCCACCAGCGCCCCTCTGAGTCGACTGTTTCGTACAGGTCGCAAATTGAGTTCAAAGCCTCGCACCCCAGTTCGGGTAACTTTTGGGCAGCGCTTTCAGCGCGAGAGTCATCCCCGCTGATAAGTTCTGCACACAAGGCTTTCAATTCAGTCATATTAACGGGCTGGAGGTGGTACCGGCAGACTTTCGGCTGCTGTTTTGACCCACTTATCACCTTCATCAATCAGCATCACCGGAATGTCATCCACGATGGGGTATTTACGACCGCAATCCTGGCAAACCAACCACGTGTCACGAGTCAGGGTTAACAACCCATCTTTTTCACGAACACAGGCCGGGCAGCGCAAGATTTCGAGCAATTCATGAGAGACCATTATTTCTCCTTGATCAACAGGGATAAATCAATTCATCATCCATTATTCTGTTCAAATGCCAGAATGGAAAG
>CAIWAX010000368.1 GCA_903910795.1 uncultured Anaerolineae bacterium | reverse complement strand
TACAGGGTATCGTCAACCCGTTTTCCGAAGCGCATCAACCAGGACAAATTCCCGGTTTCATCCATGAACAAAAAGCAAATGTCATTTTGAGCGGCGGGATGGGTGGACGTGCCATCCAGTTTTTTGATGAGTTAGGAATTCAGGCCGCCACCGGTGCCAGCGGTACCGTGCGTCAGGCATTGGAAAATTACCTGGGTGGCCAGTTGAAGGAAGCTGCTCCGTGTGATGAAAGTGTGGCACACGGGCACGGTTAAACGAAACCGCTGTTTGGCCCGGGCACACCCTTGTGCCCGGGCCAAACCTTTACTATTCCTTCGTGATGTTCCAAAACCTTCCCGGCAAAAAGCAATTTTTGTTGTGGAATCCAGGAGATATTCACAAATGCATACCTATGCTTGGAACTAAAAATCCCAGCTGTGTTTTGGCAAGATTTGTGGTTATTATAAGAAATCACATCACAGGAAAATTTGTAGTGCTGGGTAGCCAAAACGCTACCCAGCTTGGAGATTATGCGGCATGAAGACTTCCCTGGATTGTATTCCCTGCCTCCTGCGCCAGACTCTGGAAGCGGCCAGGTTAGTATCGACGGATACCACCATGCATGAGCAAGTGCTTCGCAGCGTTTTGTTTTGGACCGGAGAGATGGACCTAAGCCAATCTCCTCCTGCCATGGCGCAGCGAATACATCGACGCTTGCGCGAAGTTTCTGGAGTGGATGACCCTTACCGCGAAGCAAAAAATCGATGGAATCATCTGGCGATGGAATTGCTCCCGGCGCTCAAGGATCAAATCGAATCATCTAACGATCCGCTGCTGATGGCTGCCCGATTGGCGATTACCGGAAATATCATTGATATGGGAATTAGCGCAAATTTGACCGAATCGAACGTACGCCAGGCTGTGGAACAGGCGATGATCGCGCCTTTTTTCGGGGAAGAGGATCTTTTTCGAGAAGCCGTTGCCAGGGCAAAATCCATTCTTTATCTGGCCGACAATGCCGGTGAAATTGCCTTTGACCGTCTCTTGATCGAACAACTCTCGCCAGAACGGGTGACACTCGTTGTGCGGGGTGCCCCCGTGATCAATGATGCCACCCTGATCGATGCGCGAGCGGTAGGGCTGGATAAAATTGTCGAGGTGATAGACAATGGTTCGGATGCCCCGGGTACCATCCTGGACGATTGTCACCAGGAATTTCGCCATCGCTTCGCTACTTCCGATATGATTATTGCCAAGGGGCAGGGGAACTTTGAGACTCTCAGTAACGAGCCGGGCAATCTCTTTTTCTTATTCAAGGTCAAATGTCCATTGACTGCGGTTCACGTCAACCGACCCCTTGGAATGCAAATGTTGATGAAATCTAAACTTGGAGGAACGCTATGACAAAAATTGGGATCATCATTTGCAACCGTTACCACACCTGCGCCGGTGGAAAGTGCCTTCGAGCAATGCGTAACCGCGAAGGCGCTTTCAGCATTTACTTGGATACAGAAGTGGAATTAGTCGGCTATACCACTTGCGATGGCTGTCCCGGTGGGAACGTTGAATATACCGGCGAAGAAATGGTCAAAAACGGAGCACAGGTGGTTCATCTGGCAACTGGAATGCTGGTTGGCTATCCCCCCCTGTCCTTACATCGAAACCTTCAAGAACTTCCTTGAAAAACGTTATGGTATTAAAGTGGTTGTTGGCACACATCCCATTCCGAAAAAGTACCTGGATTTGCACACAAGCCTGGGGACTTGGGAAGGGGTTGAATGGCAGTCGTTGTTAGCGCCGACGATGGCGGATGAAGCTATTCGTCAGACTTATGACTGAGTTGGAAGAAGGATCTTGCAGGGCGTTTCATAGGCTTACCAAATACTGGGATATCCAGGCGCTGTTAGATGTGGATTTTCCACTGGCGCAGATCTTCATACGCACCAATTCTGGCCAGCTACTCCACGTGAAAAAATCAGGAAGGATTTGTAAAATAAGTTGAGAGTAGGTTACTGACTACGGTTCCTTGTAGTTGGCAAACATGAATTTCCGGGGGCAAAAATAAAAAAAACTTGGCCGCAAATTACGTCGAATTAATTCGACCTGTCTTTTTGTTTTAGCTTTTCGATAATTTGGTTTTGTATAGTAGATTTAGTCAATCCCCTAAGCCTATCTATTCGATCTGTCTCTGGAATTCCATCTGGAAATCGGAGCAGCCCGGTTGCTGTGAAACCTGCATCTGCGCCAGACGGTCGGTCACCCCAAAATCTTCCAAGCCCAGGTACTCGTTCCGGGCATAATTGGCGCGCGCCGCTGATCGTGATCCCCAGTACACGAGC
>CAIWAX010000367.1 GCA_903910795.1 uncultured Anaerolineae bacterium | reverse complement strand
TACTTTCCATACTGAACTTATGGGTACTTTCCATACTGAACTTATGGGTACTTTCCATCAGGAGCAAAAAATGCGTGATGATATTATCGATACCAAAAAGCCATCCTCTGGTCGCATGTATGATTACTACCTGGGCGGCAGTCACAATTTCCAGGTGGATCGTGACGCCGCTGACCAGGTAATAAAGGTGCTGCCTTTCATTACAAAGTACTGTCTGTTGCAGCGCTGGGCGTTGCAGGATATCGCGGAGGAATTCGCAATCCGGCGCGGTTTCGATGTGATCATCGATTATGCCTCCGGTTTGCCAACCGGCGATCACATCCACACCCGGGTTCCAGAAGGTACGGTCGTGATTTATTCTGATTATGACCCGACTGTTGTGCAGTACGCCCAGGAAATTCTGGCAGATACGCCGAACGTGTATTTTTTTCAGAATGACCTTGTCCGGCCGGTGGAATTGTTGGAAAGGCCCGAGGTGCAAAAAATTCTGGCGGGACGCCGCAAAGTGGCTTTATCAGTCTGGGGCGTCAGCGGATTTTTGCGTGACAATGAACTCTCAGGCGCCATGCAGGCGCTTTATGATTGGGCGGCGCCGGGCAGTGTCATGGCATTTAATACCCAGTTGATGGACATCAACCTTAAAGATCCCGCGATTATCGCCCTTTTTGCTATTTACGGCGCGTTTGGTCAGGACAACAACCCCCGCAGCACGGCGTTATTTAATAAATTGACCCAACCCTGGAAGCTGGATGAAAAAGGCTGGATTTCCCTGCTGGATTGGCATGGGTTTGATCAATCCATTCTCGCCCAGGAGGATGCCGCGGCTTTTGGCCCGGTTGGTGGCGGTTACGGTGCTTATCTGACCAAGTGATGATCATGATGCTGTGCATCCTGTAAAACCTTGATGATTTCTGAAAACCCCTCGCAGCCTACTGGTCAGCCTGATGCACAAAATCAGGCTGTGCCTACAGCGCGTTATTTCACCGGTTTGTTAGAGAAAGTCGAAGCGAACCGTGGTGATTTGATCAGCCGCTGCCAGCAGGCTTTGCGTAAGAACCTGTTCACCAATCGTTCGCAGCTTCATCCTCGCAGTGTGGCGAATATCGCCAATCTCGAAGCTGATAGCTTGATCAATTTCCTTCGCAATACTGAACTTATGGGTGCCTTCCATACTGAACCTATGGGTACTTTCCATCCGGCTAACACAGGTCAGGAGCATACTGAACTTAAAGGTACTTCCCATACTGAACTTATGGGTACTTTCCATGGCGATTTCTTATGCAGACAGGGGCTGGGCAGCCAATCGGTTTTTGCGCTCGGACGGGTGCATTCTGAATTTATTTACTCCATTGTTGGAAATGACCTGAATGTCATTGAGTTGTTATCGCCTTTTTTGAGTTCAATGCTGGAAGGTTTTTTCACTGCCCGCGAAAAACTGATCCTGGATGAACAGGAAAGTTTCCGCATGGCCTTTCAGATGGCGCTGGATTATTCCAACTCCCAGACGCAGGCAGCCCGTCAGGCTGTGCAGGATGCGGTTGAAGCGAGTTACCGGAGTGTCATCTTGGCTCAGGAAAATGAGCGCCGCAGAATTTCGCGTGAACTGCATGATGAAGCTGGTCAGGCGTTGATCGGCCTGCACATGAATCTTGAAAACTTACTCAAGGATAGTACGCCCGATCAACTATCCAAGCGCGAAACCGTTGAAAAAGCGATCACCATGACGGATAATGTTTTCAAGGGCATTCGCAGGATGGCCTATAATCTGCGCCCGCCGATGTTGGATCTGATGGGAATTAACCTGGCTATTAAACAACTCTGCCGTGAGTTCGCTGACCTGACACACCGGCCGGTCAATTATGTGGGTGTTGAACTTCCAACACTGGCCGATGAGTATGCCATCACTATTTATCGTGTAACGCAAGAAGCGCTTACCAATATCCAGAAGTATGCCGAGGCAAAACATATCTGGGTGAAATTGAGTCTGAATCAAAACAAAATTGAGTTGATGATCAAGGATGATGGCAAGGGGTTTGATGTGAATAATATAGAGAAGGGTATTGGACTGGCGGGCATGCAGGAACGGCTTCGCCTTCTGAATGGAGAATTCAACATCGAATCATCCCGGAGTAAATTTACACGGATTAATGTGGTTTTACCGCTGATCATAAAAATGTCGTAAGAAGACTCTCACACTAAAAATGGACAGGGCAAAGCCGGGTTTTAGTGTTTTGGAATAAACTGATTACTGAACTTATGGGTACTTTCCATTGCGATTTTAGAGCTCATAAAGAAGAAAAAATGGAGGAATAATATGACATCAGAATTGATCAATATTTCGATTTTGGAGGATCATCCAATCATCATCGATGGCTATCGAGTAAGATTGGCGGAGAACCCGAGGATCAGAATTGTTGGAACAGCGCATTTCGGAGAAGACCTTGAACCCATGCTGGTGGCTCACCCTTCCGATATTCTGATTATGGATTTGGAAGTGCCCAACTCACCAAAAAACCCTAATCCATATCCCATCTCAAACTCCATTTCCCGGCTCAAGTATAAATATCCGCAGATGCCCATCCTGATTATTTCGGCCCATAATCAACAGGTGCTGGTTGAGACGCTTTTTGAACTGGGTGTGAGCGGTTACATATTTAAGAATGACACTTTTGCCTTTGAGCACCTGGCTGGCATCGTGGTAGACATTTACGAAGGCCGGTTTTATTTCAGTCAGGGATATTATGAGAAATTAAGTTCTTTGAAAGCCGAGGGCAGCTCTCCGATGCTCTCCCACCGTCAATTGGAAGCTTTATCTCTATGCGTGGCTTTTCCAGACAGCTCTTCGCATGAACTGGCCCACCGCCTGGGGGTTTCTGACTCTACATTCCGCAACACGTTATCGGCTGCTTACAAACATCTGGATGTACGCACGCGCCTGGCTGCCATCACCAAGCTGCAGCAGATGGGGATTGGCAGTTCAAGTTTTAACCCGGACTCTGTTTTAAATTTGGAAGAAAGAATTGGTTTTTGATTATAACGAAGTGTATGCTGTGCATCTTGTGATGAAAAAAATACAGCCAACGAGAGTGAGGGGGGCACTCTAATCGGCTGCTTGTTTATTTTGCCCCACTTCCCTGAAAATGTCAAGATTCGAGCAGTGACAAATTTTACACTTCGTTATGCACAGCATACATTTCGTTATCCGCCAGAAATGGAAGGTAGCAGGATGATTTTGTCGGGATCAGCTAGCGCGGTTTCCAGGTTGTTCAGTTCCTTGATATTAACCTGGTTGACAAATAAATTAATGTAACGGCGCGGCTTGCCATGCACATCCAGAATATGAGGTTTGATGGCGGGGTAGTGGATAACCAGATCGTTGAGCACTTCAGCTATGCTGGCGCCGTGCAAGACCAGTTCTGTCTGGCCCGCGGTATAAAATTTCATCATATCGGGAATACGTAGGGTTGGCATGCCGCTATCTTACCAGGATTTGAATGAATACCAACTCCCAATGGAAAGTTCCCATAAGTTCAGTATGGAAAGTACCCATCCACAGGGCAATGTAAGTTCAGTATGCACAGCATTATGCTGTCCATTGGGAGTTGGTGATTTAAATGTGAAAGTCGACCCCATCCCAGCTTTCGTTCAATTCGGGGGCGTGTATATGATGCGATTTGCTTGGCAAATCGTGCCGGGTATTGTGATCCTCGATCTGGCTTTCAAGTTGATCCACGCGCTCCAACAGTTCTTTCAATGTTACGCCAATGATATCTGGCAGGGAGGTGTGGTTCAAATCGGGCGCATCGCCGGCCAGATGTGGCTGGGAGCGCCGGATAATCTGTCCGGGCACACCCACCACCACTGAGTTCTCTGGCACTGACTTGACCACCACCGCGTTTGCTCCCACGCGGCTGTCTGGGCCTATGGTGATGTTCCCCAATACCTTGGCGCCTGCGCCAATTGTTACCCTGTCACCGATGGTAGGGTGGCGCTTGCCCTTGTTTAAACTGGTGCCGCCCAGAGTGACGCCGTGGTACATGGTGACTTCATCTCCGATGATGGTTGTTTCTCCTATTACCACGCCCATGCCGTGATCAATGAACAAACCAAAGCCAATCTGCGCGCCTGGGTGGATCTCGATACCTGTCAACCCGCGAGCGATCTGCGAAAGCCAACGTGCGGGCAGACGCGCATTGTGCAACCACAGCCAATGAGTGATCCTGTGAATCCATACGGCGTGCAGTCCCGGGTATAACAGCATGATCTCCAACCATGAGCGGGCGGCAGGGTCGCGTTCCAGGGCAGAGTCGATATCGCGTTTGATATTAGCAAAATAGCCAATTAGACCAGTGGATTTTTTAAAAACAGGAATGGTTTGGGTTGCCATATTTCTCTCCGTAAGTCTTCGCCTTAATACACAGTATACACTTCGTTCCCAACCAGGAACCGGGATTATTTCATCCCAATCAGGAACCGGGATTATTTCATCCCAACCAGGAACCAGGATTATTTCATCCCAACCAGGAACCAGGATTATTTCATCCCAACCAGGAACCGG
>CAIWAX010000366.1 GCA_903910795.1 uncultured Anaerolineae bacterium | reverse complement strand
TCAATATGGAAAGTACCCATAAGTTCAGATTAAAGCGGGAGGAGTGTGCCCGAATCAACCGGCAGGTTCTCGATCAACCCGCGCATACGTTCTAGCACCCGGCTGTGAATGGCAGCCATGTCAGTCGAGCCCGCCTCGGCCAGTGTGACCGGTGGGGCAAACTGCACCATGATCTTAAGCGGGTGGGCATTGAACAGGATATGCGCCAGGAGCTGCAGGGAAGCGCCCAGCTTCTCCCGGTCGAACTGCTCATTTTTAATACGGGTCAACGGGAACTTGACAGCCCGCTCCCACAGCACGCCGCTGACCAGGGCCGGGACGATGACCGCTTCGGGTGCAAAACGCAGAAAGACCCCCGCTGAATCTGTCCAACCGTTCAGTGCCTGCAGGGCACCCGGGTACACTTGCGGATCGGGTTCGATCTGCCCGGCCGGGAACGTCAGCAACGCGCCGCCTTTGCGCAGATGACCCGCCGCCTGCCGGATCGCTTGCGTACGGTTTTGCGTATCTTCGCCCACAAATAACAGGCGCGCGGCAACGTTGGGAAGCGATTGCAGGAAAGGCCGGTCGAGGGCGATGATACGTAGATCAGGGCGGTTGATGGCCGCGAACAAAGCCAGCGTGTCCACCATGCCAGGGTGGTTGGAAAGTACCAGAACAGGCTTGCCGTCTGGCAGATGTTCCAGACCATGAACCTCCAGCCGGGAAGCAAAACTCCGCAAAGTAAAACGCGCCCCCTCGGACAGGGATTTCTGCCCGGTGAGCGCGTCAAAGTCCAGCATCCAGCGCGCAAATTTCCGGGCAGGGTTACGGAAAACTACGCGCAATAAACGGGCAGGCATGGGCAAAGCCTGCCAGCCAAAGGATGACACCAGGTCATCCAGATTGATCTCCGTTAAAGACTCAAGTGCCTGCGTGGGCGGCAGCCCGGGAATCGCTTTCAATTCTTTCACTGCCGCTGGGAATGGGAAGTGCCCATAAGTCCGCTATTCAAATTCCCCAATAATTCTTCAATCGATTTAAAAATATTCCTGCCATCCGCGCACAGACCCCAGATAAAGTTGTTCAAAAATCGAAAGTCGTCGGTTATGCCGTAAACGGGCTTGCCTTTGGCATAACAATACCCCAACTCGGCGCTGGTACCCGAATCCTGGTCTGGGCCGGTCAGCAGAGCCACGCACATATCAGCGCTCTCAAGCGCCGCCAAATCATCATAAAAGAGTTTTATCCGCAGTTCAAGCGTAATTTCGCCGAGTAACCCAGCATCACGGTGCGGTAGGAAAGTGCGATAGCCGGCCTGCTCCAACGCAGCGGCGATTCTCTCAAGATACCAGCGTTCATGGGTGTTGAATAACGGCCCGGCAACGTATATTAATTGGGATGCCATCAGGGTTCTCTTTATTCCGGCTCAATGGTGAAATGGAGTGGGTAACCTTCCAGACCGGCGGCGAAATGCGCCCGTCCGATGCGACTGCGGGCTTCCGATTCGGGCAGAGCCTGAACAAAAGCTGCCCCGCTGAAGTGGGCGATGTACATAATCTCAACCGCTTCGGGCCCGGTAATAAAAAAGATGCGCTCCAGGATCGTCACTACAAAATCCATGGGTGTAACATCATCATTGTGAATGACGACGCGGTACATGGGTTCCAGACCGATTTCGGGCAGGGTTTCCGGAATGGGCTGCGGGGTGGACTTCGGTAAAACCTGGCCGCGGGGTGTCATTCGTTTTCCAGAAGCGTCATATCAGCAGAACTGAGCTCGATTCCGGCCGCATCCAGGTTGTCTTCCTGGTGCCCGGGATGCGATGATTTTGGAATGGTGATAACACGCGGCTGCTGAACCAGCCAGGCCAGGGCCACCTGCTGCACACTGGCATGTTTGATGCGCGCCATGACCTTCAGAATCGGGCTGCCACTGATTTTCCTGCGTTTGATGGGAGAATAAGCGGTCAAAAGGATATCGTTTTGCTGGCAGTATTCCAGCACGCCGTTCTGCTGGTAAGTGCGCTCCGCCAGGCTGTATGGGACCTGGTCTGTCAACAGGGGTGTTTCGCTCAACTCCGCGGCGGTTTTAAGCAAACCCAGGTCAAAATTACTGACGCCGAGATACCGCACCTTGCTATCCCTCACAAGTTGGTTCAGAGCGCGGAACGAGTCCACCAGATTCATACCCCGCATCGGCCAGTGGATCAGGTACAGGTCAAGGTATTCCATGCGCAAACGACGCAGGCTGTTTTCGCAGCAGGTCAGCACCTCTTCATAATTCAAGTGTTCGGGCGAAACCTTCGACGTAATAAACAGGTTTTCGCGGCTCATGCCTGATTCGCGCACAGCCTGCCCAAGCAGTTCCTCGGTGTGACCGGCAGCGTAGAATTCAGCGGTGTCGAAGTGAGTGTATCCCAGCTCCAGGGCCGAGCGCAGAACGGCCAGAGAGCTTTCGTCACTGGCCGGGTCCGGGCTTTCCCGGCCGCCAATCGACCAGGTGCCGAAACCGATTTTCGGGATTTGCAGATCGCGGATGGTTTCAAATTTCATAGCGCAAATTATACCCTTGCTGTTTTGTTTCCCGCAAACAAACGAACAAGATGGCCGCCCCTTTCTTCTGCGGTTAAGGCTTTTTTCGATCATCCCGTGCAGAAACCGGGATGGCAGAAAAAACAAGACCAAAACTGGAGATTTCATACCCATTGTGCCCCTGGTGCCCAAAACCAGTTTAGAATAATGAAGATGAAAAGTTAACTGCTCACCCATGTCTTGGTTTGGGCATAATCATACTGAACGATTTGCTAACATCGTCCCGATGCC
>CAIWAX010000365.1 GCA_903910795.1 uncultured Anaerolineae bacterium | reverse complement strand
TGATCTTGGTGGGTTGCGTTCCTGGCGACTTCCACGGCACTTGCATCCGTGGCAAGTGTGCGAGAGAAAATTGGTCGATTCTCGACAAAAACGACAGAGATGCCAAAATACGACTGTTTATCCTATATGTGACCATTACAATTTATGCGCAAATTCGTGAATTCGTGGCTTATTCGTGGATGGTTTCACCTCAAACCACAAAATAAATCAGAACCAGGAAAATTCAAGTTCAGTATGGAAATTACCCACGATTTGCTTAGCAAATCGTTCAGTATAGTGCTGTGCATAGTGCTACAACAATCAGGATCAAGCATGTTCATTACCTTTGAAGGCCCGGAAGGTTCCGGGAAAACGAGCCACATCCCGGCCCTGGCCGGGTGGCTGATGGAGCAGGGTCGGGTTGTCCATACCGTGCGGGAGCCGGGGGGTACCTCGATTGGCGAGCAAATCCGGCAGGTCATTCACGATTTGAAAAACACGGAAATGAATCCGCGCACCGAGGCACTGCTGTACCAGGCAGCGCGCGCGCAGGTTGTGGCCGAGGTGTTGCGACCCAGGCTGTCGGCGGGAGAGATAATCCTGTGCGATCGTTATTTTGATTCAACCCTGGCCTATCAGGGCTACGGGCACCAGGTTATTCCGCTGGATGACCTGCGCCAGATCATCCGCTTTGCCACCGGCGGGCTGACACCCGATCTGACCATCCTGCTGGATCTGGATGTGGAGGTCGGG
Organism: uncultured Anaerolineae bacterium; assembly: GCA_903910795.1. GTDB lineage: Bacteria > Chloroflexota > Anaerolineae > Anaerolineales > Villigracilaceae > UBA5195. Next base: position 2,390 of record CAIWAX010000365.1, on the reverse strand, counting down.
TTGGCGCGCAAAGGCAAACAGGATGAATGGAACCGCCTGGATGCCTTTACGGTCGATTTTCACCGGCGGGTGCGGGCCGGGTATCACGAACTGCTCAAGCTGGAGCCCGAGCGCTGGACTGTGGTGGATGCTTCGCAGCCGTGGGAGGTAGTCCAGCAGGATTTGCGGGCGGTGCTCACGAAAAAGATCGATCAGCGGTAGAAAATAGTTATGTCCATCAACCTGCATTTATTCTCCAGCCCCGGTGATCGGGACATCCGCTATATCGTGGACGCCAGCCGGCCGTACTTGGCGGACCGTGATGAGCCTCTGGTGGCGTATCTGCCAATTGCCAGTCTCACGGATGGCTGGGGCGCTTTTACAGAAAAATCCTTCAAAGGCCTGGCGCATGTTGTCACGCTCAACACCGAAACCATGACCTTCCCGGAATTGGAGGCGGCAGTGCGCCGGGCGCACGTGCTCTACATCCCGGGCGGCAATACCTTTTTGCTGTCACACCGGCTGCAGGTCAGCCGCCTGATGCCATACCTGCGCAAAAAAATCATGTCTGGCCTGCCGCTGGTGGCTTTCAGCGCCGGGACAGTCTTATGCGGGCCAAATGTGATAACGTCGCGCGATATGAATATGGTGGAGACGCCGCATTTCGCGGGCTTGAATTTGCTGCCATTCAACCTGCACGTGCATTACGATGATGATCCTGAGCGGGATGAGTGGCTGAATGATTTTCATGTTTTCCAGCCGAATCCCGTGCTGCTGCTGGCGGATGGGGCCTACGTGCGCGTTGAAAACAAAAAGATCAGCCTGGCGCGCGGCGAGGCCTGGCTTTTGCGCAGGGGGCAGGAAAAAGAAAAGCTGATTTTCGGACAAGAGATCAAGGTTTAACGGCCGGCTTCTTAATAGTTCGATGAAAATGGATCAAATTCAGGTCAGGGTACTATATAATTCAGAGTGAGTTTATCTGGAATATATACCCCAGAAGCCACAAATTTTGGTTTCCCCTATAATCAATAAACAGAAACGCGGATTACAATTTTGTGACAGGGGTATTATGAGGAGAAAAAATGCGAAACACCCTGCGAAACACCCTGCGAAACACCCGCATCACAATTGTTTTATCCATATTGCTGCTCGCCACGCTGGCCTGTAATCTTGCGACCGGCATCCAGGCCGCCCAGACTGAAGTCCCGGCCATGATGACATCCGCCCCAACCGTGCTGGGGCCGGTGGGCACCGTTGCCGCTCAGTTTACACCCCCGGCGGGTCTGACCGACAACGCGACAGCCGTACCGGGGTATCTGGGCATCAGCCTGAAAGATGTCAGGACCGTCATGGATCCCACCCAGCAGTTCACCTTTACCAACCAGCAAATGGGCGGCCGACCGGCAGCGGTCGCGGGTTTATCGGCCAGCGCCGCGAAAAGCATGCCGGGGCTGGCCGGGAATTTCTCAGCGGCCTTTATTGGCGACCCGGCCAATCTGAGTGAGATCAGGGTCAATGTGCCATATACCAATGATAAAGCCGCCATCCAGCAAGGTTTGACGCTGATGACGGTCTTGTTTTCGGGCTTCCTGCCTCCGGATGTACTGCTGAGCTTCATCCCGTGGATCACCCAAAATTATGAAACCGTGCAGGTGGAAACTCCCCAGGTTCTGACGGTCAAGAATATGAAATTTACACTTTCTAGAACGCAGACAGTCGTGCAACTGGATATCAGTCCCTTGCAATAAATAAAGTGGAAACAAAAAGCGGGCGGATCAACTCGATCCGCCCGCTTTTTTAATCGTCAAACGACATGTCTGCGCCGCCGCCGGGAGCCCCAGGGCTGTCTTCGCCCAGATCGGGGATGGCGTTGGTGATCTCGTCTGGGCTCTGGCCGGCTTCCAGGCGGTCAACCACCTCGTCAAACTCGGCGGGCAGTTCCTCGCCCATTTCCGAGCCCATTTTGCGCATCATCTGTCCCAGAGCCTTGGGGTCATTTTCCAACCCGGCCAGCGCGGAGGGGTCGGCCAGTTGTTCCATGCGTGACTCATCGCTCTTAAGGATGCGGACGCGCGGCGCGCGGCGGCGGACATTGCTGCTGCCGCAATGCAGGCATGCAACGGGTTTTGTGCCGTATTCCTGGTAGGTCATGAATACGTCAAAGCGTTTGTGACAGTTGCTGCAGGTGTAATCGTAATTGGGCATGTGGAGTAATCCAGATTCCTTATTGGGAATAATATATTTTAGCCTAAATTTTTGTAACTGCTCACGGGTGGGTGCTTTTGGGCAGAAACCCATCCTCGCGAAGAACGCGCGAGGTGAAAGAACCCCCGGCCCCCGCTAAGAACATGCGGGGTGAAAGAACCCTTCCCAAAATCGGGAAGGGGGAGACGGTACTTTTCGTGGTGTTT
>CAIWAX010000364.1 GCA_903910795.1 uncultured Anaerolineae bacterium | reverse complement strand
TACGGGAAAGCCGGCGAATGGTTTGTGCTGCAGATGCCGCCGCAAAAAATCACCATTCATCTGCTCGATGTAGGCACTCTAACCGTCCCCACCCCCGCTCTGGTAATGGCCGGCGCGGGGCGATCATATCACCTGTGGGCGCTCAAAGAACCGTTCTCACATCAGGTGCGCCTTTTCGATGCGCCTTTTCCCAATGTGCACGGCGGCGGGCAAATCTGCTGGGGAAACAACACCCCGCCGCTGGCCAACCCGGCGAATGCCCAATCCGCCTGGCGGTTGTTATTCGAGTCGCCCTTCAATGGCCATCTTGTGCAGGGTAAGACTCGCCAACATAAAGATGATGTGCGCAAACTATTGGTGAAGCTGAACGGCAAAAGCAAGTTTCCACTTTCCCAACTCATTGCAGAGCGCGGGAACCTGAATAGCAACATCGAACGGTTATTCAAATAGGAGTCTGACCAATGTTTATCAATCACATTTATGCAACCAGCCAGGAACTGCCGCCCTTTGGGGCTTACCTGTGCGAGTATGTCGTGGGAGCGAACGGTGTCTTTGTGCGTGCCAAACGCCCCGGTTTGGAGGCCATGTTACCGGTCTGCGTGAATTTCAATCTCGCAATTCGCAGACTGACTTTCCTGACGCCTTACATCCACTTGGATGCCGGGTTGATTCCTGCGCAGCTCATCGGCCAGGCCGTGGACTGGATGGCGCAGGCATCCCCAAAAGAACTCCTGACCTGGATCAATTGGACCGACAGATACACTGCCATCGCGCCAGCACAAACCACAACAACCAATCGCTGCAAGCCCGTCGATCCGTTCAACCTTTTCGGCCAAAATGCCCTGCTGGATTTTCACAGTCATGGGTTTGAGATGCCTTTTTTCTCCACTGTCGACGACCGGGATGAACGCCAGGGATTTCGCCTGTTCGCTGTGGCCGGTGGATTCCCTAATCCGACCATGCTTGTGCGGGTTGGAATTTATGGCCACTTCTGGCAGATCCCGCCGAATTGGGTCATGGAACTACCGGAAGAAATTTTCCCGGCCATCGAAGGAGGCCTGCTATGCTCTTGAACCTGGATGCCCTGGAGGCTGCCACTTTGCGACTGATCGAACGCGACTCGCTCAGCATTATCCTGGTGGGCTGCGGCGGGACGGGTTCGTGGCTGGCGCCAACCGTAGTACGCACAGCCCGGCTTTTGGTTGAGAAATTCAACAAAACCGTGAAGGTGGTGTTCGTTGACCCGGACACAGTCGAGCCGAAGAACTGTTACCGCCAGAATTTCGCCGAGTTCGAGATTGGGCAGAATAAAGCCGAGACTCTTGCCACCCGCTATGGGCTGGCCTGGGGAATGGATGTGCTGGCGCTGCCGCGCCGCTTCGATGCTGAACTGGACAAGCTGCTCAACAATGAACACCAGACTTACTACGCGCAGTCTGTTGTGATTGGCTGTGTGGATAACGCGTCAGCCCGCTCTGAAATCCAGCGTTACATCACGGAAAAAGCCGGTTACAGCGCGGCCCGTTGGTGGCTGGACTGCGGGAACAGCCGGCATAGCGGGCAGGTTCTGCTGGGTGGTTTCAACAACAAGAACGATACAACTGCATTTCCGATCCCTGGCTACTGCGCTCGATTGCCTCTGCCGACGGATCAGCACCCTGATCTTCTGATTGAACAACCCGTAGAAGATGCTGACGAGACCAGTCTTTCCTGCGCGGATATGGCGCTGCGCGGCGCGCAGGGATTGGCAGTCAATCAGCAGGTGGCCGCCATTGCCGGGGATTATCTGCTGCAAATGCTGGTCTACGGCACGCTGACTCATTTCCAGACCTAT
>CAIWAX010000363.1 GCA_903910795.1 uncultured Anaerolineae bacterium | reverse complement strand
TAATTATAGTACCACCACTACAGTTCATAATATTTAAAATAGTTACAAAAATATATAGCACAATATATAGAAAATAAAACAAAAATGTTATAACTGACGGTCAAATATTATGAATTAATATTTGTAGTGGTAATTATTAACAAATAAGTTGGATGGCATTTTGTGTGCAACGAGTATTAAGTCATCTAATAATATTTTGGAGAATACTATGAAAAATAATTATGTATATTTTATTGTATTAATGACGTTTGCGATAATGCCTTTTAGTCTGCAAGCGGCAGAGGTTTGGTCGCAAAAAAATATAATCTGGGAACGTAGTTTTGGACAAGATGGCTACAGTTATACAAAAATGGCGGTTTTTCTGTCATCAAACGACAATAATCTACATATTTCCGGTCCGGTTACATTGCCCTATAAGATCAAAAAGCAAAATAAAGGTTTGTTTGTCTGGGAAGTAAACAAATCAGGTGAAATGTTAACGAATATCCTCCTGTCTGAAACATATCAGGAAATCGAAAAATTGCTTGAAGTTGCAGATATAACAAGCTTCAAAAACAATAGGATTGTCGCCGCCGTAACAAATGAAAATGGCAAGCAATTCCTTGCTAACATAAATAAGTTAGGAAAAGTAACCGTTGTCAAGAACCTTGAACCCGAAGTTGAAATACTGAAAATCATCTCCAATAAGGATGGCTCATATCTCTTAATTGGCAGGGACTCGCTCAAGGAACTGGTAATTAAAACAAATGCTTCAGGAACAGAGTTGTGGAGAAAGGTTTTCGAGCGTGGCCGCAACGATATGGTTGTTGACGGTATCGGTATTGAAGGTGGCGGCTTTCTGTTAATTGAAAATTCTGGTAAGGTTGAAAAGTTCTTCATGGGCGAATCCGATCTGTTTGTTGCCAGATACGATTCCAGGGGAGAGAGGGTTAACGAAAGGTACTTGCCTGGTCGTAATGGTAGCATTGCGAGAGGCAAAGACGGAAATTACGTTATTGTTTACGACAAGAGCGCAACAGCCGAGCAGGATATTTGGGTGCAGGCGTATGACAAGAACCTGAACCCGTTATGGAATCAGAAAATTACGGCTATAAAGTTCGGACTGGAGCGGTTCAAAATAGTCAGTCTGGCCAATGGAAACTATGTGGTTGCCGGTTCGGTAAATGGCAAACCATGGGTTTCTTACCTTGATTCAACCGGTGCAAAGAAATGGGATCATCTCAGCACTGAAAAAGAGTTTGGCGTCGGTGTTGACTTGGTTGCCGACGATAACGACTGCTATCTCCTCTCCACTATTATCACCTTGAATGCGGAAAAGGCCATGATCAACAAGGTCAAGGTCATCAAATTCAAACCCCAGTAGCGAAAAGGTGTGGCGCCTTGGACAAAGATAATAAGTGGCGATTTATAGAGGAATTTGGATATGCCGAGAATTACCAGGACGATAGTCGAATCATATAAACTGAGATTATAAAAATTACGATTTTTAAATTTGATGCACTCGCAAAAAATCAAAAATGATGCCGTCGCAAATTCTACCATCCAGTTTGTGGGGTTAAATCACACGCCCAACGGCAAAAATTTACGACGGCAGAAATAGTGCCTATATAAATTATCACACATGAGGCGCAACCGCTCTTTGATAGCGTTAAAAAGTCGGTTTCCCGAGGGTTCTTGCCGCCTGTTGCGATTTTCTTGCCTTTTTTGGCGATTTTTGAACGCCACTGAGCGCAGGATATTTAGACCCGTTGCTTTCGAGGTTCCCGCCAGGCGGACTTGAGGCATTCCCCTGACTCGAAGATGCTTCAATCCGGTCATTCGATCAAGGTCGGACATGGTTCCTTCCACACCGGAACGATACCGATACTTTTCTGTGAAGGACTCTTCTTTCTCTTGTTGTCTGCGCCGGGAAAGACGAAGAGACTTGGCATCATAACTGAGGCTACAGCTCTTCTTTTCTCGCTTGACTGCACATTCTGACTGGCGGTGACAGGTGTCACAGACTGACTTGTTGAAGTAAACGGTTTTGCCACCTTTTTCCCTTGTTATGAGCGAGTAACACTGTTCTACATGCTGTTATTATGAGTTTTGATGCGTGTGGGTCAATGTCACTTTCTCCTCCTTTTTTCTTGAATTCTTTCGTAAAATCACACCTGTAAAATATTTTACAATGATACTCAAGTCCGCTTCAGGACTGCCTTTGCAGGCTGTTTTTTTTGGAGGTGTAAAGAAACTTTACACCCGTTGCAAACCCTTGCCAATACTGCGTTTACAGGCAGCTTCTTCGGTAGTTGTAATAAAATTTACAGCTGTAAAAGTCTGCCGCTTGGGTGAATGAAAGGATGCTTGAACTGTCATCTATGTAACTATTTATAATTAAATGATAAAAATGTAATTATGTGTTTTGGTACGATCCCTGCTCTATGAAAATTTATTCTACATCCAGGCGGGTATACCCATGAAAACGATTGTTCACGCGCTGATCGCAGTGGCATTGTTTCTGACAACTGCCACCTCCTCCGCGGGCGATACCGGTTTGGTTCAGCCGGTTTTGACCAGTTTTGACTTCAACATCGTTGGGGTCGGCTTGAGGGTTGCTCCGGAATACCAGGCCATACCCAAGGGAGTTGCAAGTAAGGTCAATGCCTCTTTTGAGGCGGCCGGGTTCAATCTGGCGGATGTCGTTGCTCAATTGCCGGCGGAGTACAGGGTGCGGGCCGAGTTGTCCGGCCCCGCCTTCCAGACCCCCATGCTTTTAGTGACAAAACCGGGGACGGCGTTCGATCTCCCGACTTTGGCGGTGACCGGACGCTACACCCTGGCCAATATCCGGCTGGTGGATGGTAACGGCGCCACTCTTTTTGGCGCAGTACCGCAGGTCGTTGCCATAGAGTCAATCCCCGACCCGCTGATTACCAGCGTTACAACCCGTCAACTTACCGTGCAGGAGTTGCAGGACCGAGGCGTTACCTTCGATAAATCCAATTTCACCGCCTATGAATTCACCGCCGCTATTGCCACCAGTAGCGGACAGGTGCCGTTAACTCTGCCGGTAGTAATCCCGACAAGCAACCAGACGCTACAACAGACCCCACTCGTGGAAGCTCCATCAACCATATCTCTTCCGCAGCCCACAGCGATAACGTTGCCGCCTGATGTTCCGGAAACCGCGCTGCCGCAGAATCTGGAAGTAAAGCCGTTCATGATGGAAGTACAGGATTCGGATAACG
>CAIWAX010000362.1 GCA_903910795.1 uncultured Anaerolineae bacterium | reverse complement strand
GGATGATGTTATCGAGCCGCGCGAAACCCGCGCTCGCCTGATCAACGCCCTGGAAATGCTGCAAAATAAACGTGATGCAAATCCGGCCAAAAAACATGGGAACATCCCCCTGTAATGTTTTATTCCCATGCGAGAACCGGGATTATTCCATGAAAGAAACGCCATGCACAGCACTACGAGAGAGGATGAGAGATGTTCAAAAAAGTTCTGGTTGCCAATCGTGGTGAAATTGCTGTAAGAATCATCCGCGCCTGCCGTGAGATCGGGATTGAAACGGTAGCCGTTTTTTCTGAAGCTGATCGAATGGCCCTGCATGTCAGATATGCCGATGAAGCCTATCTGATTGGCCCAGCACCCTCCCGTGAATCATATTTGCGGCAGGATAAGATCATCGAAGTGGCCCACAAATCCAGCGCAGATGCCGTCCACCCAGGATATGGTTTTTTGGCTGAACGCGAAGATTTTGCCCAGGCCTGTGCCGAAGCCAATCTGGTATTTATCGGGCCCAAGCCATCTTCCATTGCCGCAATGGGCGACAAGATGACTGCGCGTGAAACTGTCCGCAAAGCAGGTGTGCCAGTAGTGCCAGGAACTGAAGATGTCGGAAACCTGAGCGACACAGATTTGCTGTCAATTGCACCCAAAATCGGGTTCCCGCTGTTAATCAAAGCAACGGCAGGCGGTGGCGGGAAAGGCATGCGAGAAGTTACATCCATTGAAGAAATGCCCGCCCTACTCGTTTCCGCCCGGCGTGAGGCCGAATCGTCCTTCGGTGATGGCAATGTCTATCTGGAAAAGCTGGTGGAAGGCGCGCGGCATATCGAATTCCAAATCCTGGCAGATGAGTATGGCACGGTGCTACACCTGAATGAACGCGAATGTTCGATCCAGCGCCGCCATCAGAAATTGGTCGAGGAATCGCCTTCGCCTTTTATGGATGACGAGCTGCGCCAAAAAATGGGCTCCGTGGCTGTTAAAGCCGCCCAGGCCGTGGACTACGTTAACGCTGGTACGATCGAGTTTCTGGTGGATAAGGATAAGAATTTTTATTTCCTGGAAATGAATACCCGCCTGCAGGTAGAGCACCCAGTAACCGAGATGATCACTGGCATTGATATCGTCAAGGAACAGATCCGCATCGCGCGCGGTCGGCCCACCCAGTATAAACAGGAAGACATTAAGATCAACGGTGCGGCAATTGAATGCCGCATCAACGCCGAGGACCCATATAACAACTTTATGCCCTCCACCGGGAAAATTGCTCACAGCCTGCTGCCAACTGGCCCCGGGATACGGGTTGATTCAGGCGTTTACCCGGGGTTTGAAGTTTCCCCATTTTATGACCCCATGATCTCGAAGTTAATAGTATGGGGTGAAACCAGGGCACAGGCTATCCTGCGTATGCGCCGCGCCCTGGAAGAATACCGGATCGTGGGCGTTCGCACAAATATCCCGTTCCACCAGACCTTGATGGATAGCCATCGTTTCATGGGCGGTCAATACGATACTCGTTTTGTAGAAGAACGCTTTTCCATCCAGGATGAACAGGATGGAACGGATGCTGAAATCGCGGCTGTGCTTGCCACCTTGGTGGCGCATTTCGATACCCAGCGTTCCGCCCAATTTGTGATGCGGAATGAACGCGACACATCCAACTGGAAATGGGTTGGGCGTTGGGAACGTATGCACCGCTAAGCATGTTTGATGGAGAATGAACGATGAAATACATCACGACGATCAGCGGTAAAGAATTCGCCATCGAGGTCATTGACGAGAGTCATATCTACATCAATGGCAAAATCCTGGAAGTGGATTTTGAATCGGTCAACGGCCAACCGGTATACTCCTTGATCATAGATGGCAAGTCTCATGAAGGTTATGTCTACCCGGATGAAGAAAGCTGGCAGGTTCTATTAAAGGGCCGCTTATACCAGGCAGCCGTGGAAGACGAACGCGAAAAACGCCTGCGCACAGCCGGCGGTTCGGTTTCAGAAAGTGGAGAATTCCATCTAAAGGCCCCCATGCCGGGCATGGTTGTCTCAATCCCGGTTGCAGAAGGTGATGTTGTCAAAAAGGGCCAGGTGCTGTTAGTGCTGGAATCCATGAAAATGCAGAATGAGCTAAAATCCCCGCAAGATGGCACCATTCACCGCTTGCGAGTCAAGCCTGGCGATAAAGTGGAACAGAAACAGCCCCTGTTGAGCGTGATCTAATAAAATAAAAATCTGGTTTTAAAAGGTTGGTTGGATGACCACGAACAATCAGGAAATCGAATCAAAATTCTACGTTCGAAACCTGGCCGCGGTTGAAACGGTCTTGAAAAACCTGGGGGCGACCTGCATTGTGCCGCGCGGTTTTGAATATAACCTGCGATTTGATGATCCGCAAAACAGCCTGACACGCCAGGGCCGGGTTCTGCGCCTGCGCAAATACGATGATGTGCGCATGACGTATAAGGGCGCGGGCGAACGAATTAATAAAGCGCTTTCACGCATTGAGATTGAACTGGTTGTGAATGATTTCGACCAGGCTCAAAAATTTCTAGAAGGGCTGGGCTACCGGGTCGCGGCGGTATATGAAAAATATCGCGCCATGTATAAGTTTGGTGATTTCTTGGTCACACTCGATGAACTGCCCTATGGAAATTTTATCGAGATCGAGGCCGAAAGCTCCGAGCAAATCGCCGGATTGGCCCGCCAGTTAGGACTTAATCCTGAGGCGGCTGTGCCCGTAAGCTACCAGGGATTATTTGAATTTGTCCGAAACGCCAGGAATCTGCCTGTGAAAAACCTGGCTTTTTGGGAATTTGAAAAAATCCACCTGACAGCCGAAGATCTGGGCGTGCAACCCGCCGATCTTGAAGAATAAGTTTTTTTGATATTCCTGAAAATACAGTAAAAACTGCGCTCTACCGAAAATCTCGGATTGAGCGCAGTTTTTCTTTATGAGTGACTGGAATTCCCGTTGATTGTTGTTAAATCTCCTGGCCCTTGAATTGGCTGATATAGAGCTGCTGATAAAAGCCTTTTAAATCCAACAACTGCGAGTGAGAGCCCCGCTCCACAATTTCGCCATCATGGATTACCAGCACCTGGTCGGCATCGCGGATGGTGCTCAAACGGTGCGCAATCACAAAACTGGTGCGTCCCTGCATCAGACGCAAAAGAGCCTTCTGTATGCGGGCCTCCGTGCGGGTATCGACACTGCTTGTAGCTTCATCCAGGATCAAGATTGCCGGATCAGCTAGAATGGCGCGGGCAATGGATAACAATTGACGCTGTCCCTGGCTCAAATTGTTGGCACGCTCGGACAACCGGGTGTGGTAACCCTGCGGCAATTGACGAATGAAATGATCGGCATCAGCCATCCGGGCAGCAGCCATGCACTCATCATCCGTTGCATCCAGTCGCCCATAACGGATATTGTCCAGCACTGACCCCGAAAAAAGGAAAGTATCCTGCAGCACCAAGCCAAGTTGTCGTCGCAGGGTGGCCTTGCCGATATCCTGGATATCGGTGCCATCAATTTTAATGCTACCCTCGTTGATCTCATAAAAGCGGGTCAGCAGGTTGATGATGGTGGTTTTTCCCGCCCCAGTAGGGCCAACCAAAGCAATAGTTTCACCAGGTTTTGCTTCCAAAGTTAAATTCTTAATGATTGGATGTTCAGGGCGGTAACCGAAGCGGACATGATCAAATTCCACATGCCCCTTGAAAATGCTTGGGGCAACCGACCGGGCTTCATCCACTTCCTCATCAATATCCAGAATTTCAAATACACGCTCCGAGCCAGCCAGCGCTGCCTGGATGGAGTTATACATATTTGCAAGCTGGCGCAGGGGCTGGACAAAGTTTTGACCATAGGTGATGAATGTCGCGATAATGCCGACACTGACCAGGCCCCTTAAAGCCAGCCAGCCGCCCAGACCTGCCAGAACAATCACAAAGAAATTCCCCAACACGTTGGTCAAGGGCATCAACAGCAGCGCATAACTATTGGCATAAATGCCGGCGTTGAAGACCGCCTCGTTATATTTGCGAAAATCTGTCAACACGGATTCATTGCGCCGGAAGGCTTTCACCACCTTCTGACCGCTGATCGCTTCTTCCATCACGCCATTGAGCTGTCCAAGTCCCTTCTGCAGGTCGCGGAATCCGCGACGGGTGTAACGGGCAACAAATTCAGTGAACCAGAACATGATCGGAACCACCAGCAGAGAGGCCAGCGCCAGCCATTTATCCAGAACAAACATGGCGATCAGGATACCCACAAGAGAAAGCACACTGGCGAGCAGAGATGTCACATTTTGGGAAACAGCCTGGTTGATGGCGTCAATATCGTTGGTAAGGCGGCTCATCAACTCACCGGCCGGGTTCTTATCAAAAAAGCCAATCGGGAGCCTTTGCAAGTGCGTAAAGAGATCCTTGCGTAATTTTTTCAGAGCCCTCTGTGATATATCCGACATCAACCAGCCCGCAATCGCCTGGAACAGGTTATTCAGAACATACACTACCAGCATCCAGATGGAAATTTGAACCAGACCAGGGCTGTCTTTCGTGGCGATAAATTGATCAATGGCGCGACCCATCAAGTAAGGCCCAATCAAACCCAGGACTGTGTATAGCACCACAAAAACCAACACCAGGATCAACATCGGCATGAAGGGCTTGAGATATGGCAGCAACCGTGTCAGCGCATCGCGCGGATCTTTGGCCTTGTCTATTTTTCCGGGATCAGCCGGTCGTCTCTGCATTCCGGGGCGGAAACCGCCTGCGCCCATGCTCATAATGCACCTCGCTCAGCAGCGTTGACAACCGGTATATCCAGCTTAAAACCGGTCCCCAACTGTGAATCGTAAATTTCCCCATAAACCTGGCTGGTTTTCATTAACTCCTGATGCGTTCCTTCAGCCACAATCCGCCCATTATCGAGCACAATAATCTTGTCCGCTTTAAGCACAGTACTGATGCGTTGCGCTACAACCAGACAGGTTTGGTTATGTACCCTGGTATCCAGCGCGTCCTGGATCTTCGTTTCAGTTTCCACATCCACAGAACTGGTACTATCATCCAGAATCAAGATGGTGGGCCGGGTCATTAGCGCGCGGGCAATCGCAATACGTTGTTTTTGCCCGCCAGACAGATTCGTTCCGCGCTCCTGGACATGCGTATCATACCCTTTTGATAATTTAACTATAAAATCATGAGCTTGGGCGGCATTCGCCACCGCGATAACTTCTTCATCGCTGGCAGACTGTACCCCGTAACAAATATTATCACGCACAGTACCAGAAAACAACACTGTCTCCTGAGGCACAATCCCAACGTGCGCCAACAATGAATCCTGTTTTACCTGGCGCACATCTATTCCATCGATCAGGATGCGGCCGGAGGTAACGTCATAAAAACGCGCTACCAGGTTGACCAGGGTGGTCTTGCCCGCGCCGGTCGCGCCCAGGATTGCAACTGTTTGGCCGGGCTCGGCCACCAGATTGATATTTTCCAGTACCAATTCGGACTCTTCTCCCCGATAATGGAAACCGACATTTTCAAAAACAAGCCGCCCGGGGATATTTGTGGGCAGTGAAATCGCCTCGGGGGTATCCAGGACATCCGGGGCGGTATCCAGCACCTCATTCACGCGCCGCGCAGAAGCCATACCACTGGCCCAAGTGTTGGAGAGCATGGTCATCATGATCAGAGGGCTCATGGTAGTGAGCAGGTAGTTGGTGAAAGCAACGATTTGCCCAATGCTGAGCGAGCCTTTGATAGATTGCATGCCGCCCACCCAAATCACAATCGCCATTCCGATGTTGATGCACATGGTCAGGATCGGGCCCATCGTTGACATAATTTGCATGACCCGTACAGAGTAATCAGTAAACGATTCATTGGCTTTTTCAAAACGCTGGCCCTCAAAATCTGGTCGCACAAAAGCCTTTACCAGGCGCGCTCCGGCAATATTCTCCTGCAAAACTGTATTGAGACCATCCAATTTTTGCTGCACAGTTCGGAACAATGGCTCCATCTTTACCACAAAGATGACGATGATGAAGGAAGTAATCAGCAGCAGCGGCAGCATACTGAGCGCCAGGGTGCTGTCGGTGTTGATCATCAAAATCATGCTGCCAACGATCAAGAGCGGTGCACGCGTGCCAATTCGCAGGGAAATCTGCGCTACACGCTGGACAGCCGTGACATCACTGGTCAGGCGCACGATCAGTTGGCCGGTTTTTTGTTCATCCAGATTGGCATACGAAAAAGACTGGATGCGCGTAAAGAGCGCATTGCGCAAATCGCGGGCAACGCTTTCTCCAACCTGAACAGAAAAAATATTATTAGCAACCGCGATCACGGTGCTCAGGATGGAAATAACGATCATGATAAGGGATGTTTGAATTACCACATCCTGATTTTGGGCGGTTATCCCCCCGTCGATGATCCTCTGGATCAGGCGGGGAATGGACAAATCAAGAAAAACCAGCGAAGTCAGCAGGATAAGCGCCAATGTAGCGCGCTTCCAGTAAGGCCGCATAAAAGGGAAAAGCTTACGAAGATCTTGCATAATTTTATCTTTATCGGTACCGGGGCCCGGGCAGAAACCGGGATTACCATTATGGGAGGAGTTTCAGGCTCGGGGTTTTTTCAATGATCACACCGGCCAAAAGCATTGAACACAAGGCAAACGCAGCCATCGAGATGGATAACCCGATATTTTGCCCGAGATAGCCAAGCAGTAGGTTGCCAAAAGGCGCAAAACCGAAGAAAGTAATGGTGTAGAGACCCATGACACGGCCGCGGAAGCTATCCTCAACGCGTGTCTGCAACAAAGTGTTGATAATGGTGAAGTTGATCATAAAGCCCACACCAAGCCCAAAGGCAAAAAACAAAGCTAAATAATAATTGGAAGAAATGGCAAAAGCCGCCAAAATTACAGGAAAGATGGCGTTTGTCCAAACCATCCACTTGCCTCGCCGTCCGTTGGAAACACGGTGCGCCAACAGAAAGGCTCCTGTCACAGCCCCCAGCCCGGAGGAAGCATTGATCCAACCATAAGCCATCGCACCCTGACCCAATATTTTCTCTACAAAGGCCGGCAGGATGGTGGAATAAGAAATCCCAAAAAAGCTAAAAACCAATGCCAGCAAAATCAAGGCTGAGATTTCGCGAGATTTTAGCGTATATCGGACCCCGTCCGTCAGTTGCTTCCAGGGCGAATCAGTAATATGTGGCTTCGCTCGAGGCGTAATATCCATCCACAACAGCCCCAGGATAACCGCGATGAAGGAAATGCCATTCAGGGTGAAACACCAGGCCGGGCCAATAATAGCCAGCAGCAGGCCTGCCATGGCCGGGCCAAGAACGCGTGCGCTATTGAACATGATTGAGTTCAGCGCAATCGCGTTGGGCATATCCTCTTTGCCAACCATTTCTGGGACAAACGCCTGGCGCCCTGGCGCGTCAAAAGCGTTGACAACACCCAGCAGCGCTGCCAGGATAATGACATGCCAGGCTTGCACAGTTCCTGAAAATGATAGCGCCGCCAGAATAAATGCCAGCAACATGGCGCCAGCCTGTGTGAAAACAAGAAGCATACGCCGCGATACGTGATCGACTACCACACCAGCCCAGGGTGTGATAATCAGAATGGGAATGGCTGAAGCAAAAGCTACCCACCCCAGCGTGGCCTCCGAATGGCCTAGCTGGTAAACGACCCAACTCTGGGCAATGATCTGCATCCAGGTGCCAACGTTGGAGATCAGTTGGCCGCCAAAATACAACTGAAAATTACGATGCCGCAAAGCAGCAAAGGTTGAACCGCTGGTTGGCGGTTTGTAACTGATAGGTTCAATGGGTTGTTCTACCGAGATTGGTTCTTCCATGATGAATAGAATATTTCCTGTTTTTCTAAAGGATTGTTTAAAAACGGGTAAACCTAATAAGGATTAAAAAGATCGCCCAACAACTCAAATGATTGGTGGATTTTTTGCAAATCTTCCTGTGAAAGAGAAGCCAAATTTCTGGCCAGTTTCGCCTGTGCCTCTGCCCTGGAAGTATTTACAATCGTTTCCCCGGCTTCGGTCAACCCAAGTGTCATTTTTCGCCGATCTACTGTCGACTCCTGGCGCAGAATCAAAGCCTGCTTTACCAGCCCATCGATCAATTTGGAGACTGAGGGCAGGGTCAGACCAAGATACTCGGCCAAATCGGATAAAGAGATGTCCGGATTGCGCTGGACAAAGCGCAAGGCTCGGAATTGCGGGATGGTGAGTTCGCTGCCTCGGCCACGGCGCATTTCTACGCGAATAGACTGAACTATTTGAGGGGCAATTTCCATCAAATCACGGGCACAGGTTTGCAGAATATCTGGCATATTGCTTAGCCTTTCTAATTATTAGTATTAGAAATTATATGAATAAATCAATATTTTTGCAAGAGGATAATTGGACAGAATAAGCCTGGAATAAAAATACTCCCGCGCTGGCGGGAGTATTTTTATTCCAATCCCGTTCTGGAACCGGGATTGGCCAATAATTTGTCATTTTCCCACTTTAGTTCGCAGGCCTGGGTATGCTCGCCCAGCAACCGGGGTAAAACTTCTTCCAATGTTAACGCCCGGGCAGTTGTGTAATATGTAATATCACCATTAGAATTACCTTCAGCCCATCCCAAACCAGTACCGGGATTATTCCATCCCAAGCCAGTGCCGGGGTTATTCCGTTGGCCTCTCAACCGTTCCACCTGGCGCGCCACAGCCGGGGCAGGATCAATGACCCGCACATTAGACCCAACGATACGATGAATAAGGGGAATGACAAAAGGGTAATGCGTACAGCCTAAGACAATCGTATCAATGCCTTGCTCCAGCATGGGCGTCAGGGCCAGGCGCAGGATGGTTTCGGTTTGAGGCCCCTCGAGATCACCTTTTTCAATTTGCGCCACCAAGCCTGGACAGGTATCCTGCAAAACTCTGACGCCCCTGGCAAAACGCTCAACTACCGAGGCATACAGCGCACCCTGGAACGTAGCTGGAGTGGCTAGCACGCCTACTACGCCGCTGTGGGTCTGCTCAGCAGCCGGTTTTACGGCTGGCTCCATCCCCACAAAGGAAATCTCAGGAAAGGCACCGCGCAGATACTGTAATGCAGCGGCTGAAGCCGTGTTACATGCTACCACGATCAGACTGGCACCTTTGGAAATCAAAAAACGGGTGATCCCTTCTGAAAATGAACGCACCTGTTCAAGCGGACGCGGCCCATAAGGCACATGCCCCTGGTCACCCAAATATATGAGTTTCTCTCCCGGCAACCTGACCCGGATGGCCCGCAGTACCGAAAGACCACCCACGCCCGAGTCAAAAACGCCAATTCCGGTGCGATTAGCTTGACTAATCACACCGGAATTATCCAAAGGAGATACCGGGTCGGGTTCCATCTCAATCGATTTGCTGCGCAAATCGCCCCGAGATTATTCCATTCTTAAAATTCAAACGCCCGGCAGCCGCATCCACAAAAGCTTTAAAAATAGCAAGTTCAGACTCAATATCCACCAGCCATTCCGGGTGCCATTGCACCGCCAGTCCAAAGGGATGATTGGGCAGCTCAACTGCCTCGATCACGCCATCCGGCGACTGGGCAGAAACGAGCAGTCCGGGCGCCAGATCTTTAATGCCCTGATGGTGGAAGCTATTGACATTCAACCTGGTCTGTCCGGTCACTCTGGCGAGGTAAGTACCAGGTTGAATGCTGACGGCGTGCCCCAGTTCAGTCCGCGAACTGGCATCCTCACCCCGTTCCTGCTCATGAACCAGAGAATTTGGAACCTGGTCAGGTATGTGAGTATAAAGTGTGCCGCCGAGAGCTACATTGACAGATTGCAGCCCTCGGCAAATACCCAGGAAGGGTTTCCCAGCGGCAACCACCTCGCGCACCATGCCCAATTCAAGGGCATCCCGGGCAGGTTCAATCCCGCTGATGGCAGGGTGATCCTCACCATTGAAATAATCGGTGGCGATATCACCGCCGCCCGAAAAAAGAATGCCATCCAGGCGGGTGGTCAATTCTTTCCAACCAATTTCATCAATATCCGATGGGATAATAAGCGGTATCCCCCCGGCTTTGATCACAGCGGTGATATATGAGCGCTGCAGCGTGGAAGAAGTGAGCAACGAGAGCGGCATGGTGGAATAATTACTGGTAATTCCAATGAGTGGGTTAGTCATGCGATTACCTGATTTCAGCGGATTAGGGAATTCGAGGGCAGCTTAAAACAATAGAGCGCATTTCTGCGCTCGTTGTTTTGTTTAGAAAGTGATTACTGGAACTTCTGCTTCAAACGAGTGGCTTTACCGGTGCGACCACGCAGGAAATACAACTGGGCACGGCGGGTTTCAGCATGGCGCTCAACCACAACCTTGTCGATACGTGGGGAACGCATCAGGAAAGTCCGTTCAACACCGATTTGATTGGAGGCAATACGGCGGACGGTGAAGGTTTCAGCCACTCCGCCGTGGCGGATGCGAATGATGGTACCCTTGAATTCCTGAATACGTTCGCGTTCACCTTCTTTGATACGGACATGAACGGAAACTTGATCGCCGGAATGCAATTCAGGGATATTGGGGTTGGCGGCAGCCTCAACAGATTTCAATAAGTCGGTCATTTCTTATGTTTCCTTACCAGAATGATATACTGCTTCACAGCAGACGGATAGACGCGAAGCGAGATTATATCATAATATTGAACAAATTTGCGAAGTATTTTGATATTCCAGAACACCAAATGGGTGAGCGCAAAGGTTCAAGAATAAAGAAGGTATATAAGCTCCGTTGTCCCCAGGCCCGGACCTTCCCGCAAAGAAACCCTCATGCTCAGTGAGGTCGATCCTTGCTTGACGCTTCCCCTGTTCATGCTAAAATCATCAAAACCCTTTCATCCCGTTCTTAAACTTGGATTATCCGATAAACCTATTTTACCCCACGAGCCATCTAATTGAATAAAATCCAACGAACCATTTTATTAATAACCGCCAGCTTGCTCGCACTCACCGGACTGATACTGATTTCTGGCTGGTTTGCCCCATCCATCACCCGTCTTATCGAAATCGCGATCAAAAAACAATTAAATCTAAACTGGCCATCGACGCTGCAATTTGGTGGATGGATTATTTTTTTGGCGGGAGCATTACTGGCTGTCGCGCCCATTGCTCAAGATAAAGTGGCCGTCGGGCTAATGGCCTTGAAAGCTGCCCTAAAGACCAGCGATGCCTGGTTGGAAACAAAACTGTCTGGAACGTTGAATCTGGCGACCCCACGCAACCCGCCCCATGCTGGAACCGGGACTACTTTGCAATGGCCGATTGTCCTTCAACGTAGTGATTGGGTAGCTGTGTCGGTTTTTACCCTGCTGGCGCTCATTTCCCAGGTATCTTCATCCAGTGCCGGGTTTCCAAACGTGATCCTGGGCGGTGACGCAGCCAACATCGCCAGCTTCGCCGCCGGGCGAGCCTACCCACAGTTATTTTCTGGCGATGCCATCCTGGGCGACCTGAACAACATCGGCCTGTACACTACCATCCACCTGCCGATCACCATTTTCCTGGAAAAGTTGGTTGGCAATTTCGGCCTGGCTTACAGTCTTCTGGTTTTCCCCCACGTTTTTTTACAGTACTTCTCATACTATCTGCTTGGCCGCGTAATTTTCAAGAACCGCTATTGGGCTTTCCTTTTCACACTGGCAGTCTCAGCTCCCATGTACCTGGCCGGTGGTGAAGTATGGGGCGTGGTTGGCGATGGCATGCCGCGCATCACCTTTCAGGTTCTGATACCTTTTCTACTGATATTGCTATTGACTACCTGGCGCGACCGCCCGCGGCGCTGGCTCTGGGTAATGGTGATTGCCGGTCTGATGGCTTTCATCCACCCAGTCAGCACACCAGCCTGGGCTTTTGCGCTATGGCTCGGGATGTGGCCCAATATGCCATCTTATTTTGCGCTGAAGGATAAACTGCTTCAGATGTTCAAAATGGGTGTGGTTCTGGTGCTGGCACTGCTGCCGTATGTCAGCATCTATCTTTATTTTCACAAAAGCAGTAGCTCAGCCAGCGACTATGAACTGGTGTATTACATCCTGACCAATTTCTTCCCTTATGATCTACTGAGCATCCCGGCCGCTCTTAATACTCTGTTTAAAGTTACAAGTCAGTATGGTTTATTCTGGTACGGTTTGTTTGGCCTGATCCTGACTTTCTTGCTCTTCCGCTCGGAACGTGGGCGCCTGAAACAAATGCTGTTCTGGATCATTGGGATTTCCTTCGTCACCGTTCTTGTGCCGTGGGTGGAACACAGCCTGGAGAGGGCCTTGCGCATCATTCCAATTGAAACAGAGTTGATGCGGGGCATGCGTTATCTGGTGCCATTTTTGTTCATTTTCTGGTTTTACCCCCTGGCCGAACTAACCAACCGGGGATTGAAAAGCAACATAACCCGCACTGTGTTTGCAGTTGGAACTGCGCTAACGCTTGTTTTCTTGTTTTTCGATACCCCACTGCCATTTACTTCTGTGCCAGATGTTGTGACTTGTTGGACCCAGGGACATATCATCTGCCCAACAGACAGCGATTATGCTGATGCGCTGACTTTTATTCACGACCAAACTCCTGAAAACGCCAAGTTTGTTGTGTTTCTGACCAACCGTTGGAGCGGCATCGAAGTGCGTTATTTGGGTCTCCGTCCGATGGCCTATGCTTTCAAAGATCGCGGACAACTGGCCTTCACCAACCTGGAAGCACTTCAAACGTGGTACTACTATGAAAAAAGGGAAAGCGCCATCTTTAGCCGCAACGTATCCCCAACAATTGATTCTCAGCGCACACGCATGATAGATTTTGCAAAAGATGCTGAGGCTAATTTCTTATTGACAGACTTCCCGTTTCCTCCAGATGTGCAAAAAAGCCTCCGGGTTACAGCCATCTACCAGAACAGCGGCTTCACCATCTTAAAAATCTATGAGATGCGGCAATAGAAAAAGCAGGTCGAATAGCGGGAGTAGAAATCCTGCATTTGTACAATAAAAGGGTATCGTATAAAAAGCCGTTCATGCTAAATTTCAAAATATCGTTCTTTTTTTCTGTTTAATCTGACAGCAGAATCTATGAGATTAATCCCGCTCAATCCCAAGCAAGTACCGGGATTATCCCATCTATGTCATATACATCCAATGACTTAAAGCATTGATTATAAAAGTTCCCGGCGATTGTACAAAATTACGCTAGACATTTGAATCTGTTTCAGGTATTATAAGACCGCTCTGGGCACGGTCAGAAGTCTTCTTTTAATTTAAGACTAACCTAACCGATTTGTTTAGCAAATCGTACCTGGATTATTCCAATATGTTTTAGTGCTTCCAAGGCAAGTGTACCAATAAGAATTGGTCCATAAAATCGTTGAAACTCGGCCAACTTGGCTGGATTAAATCTGATCAATCCCGTGAGATTATCGGGATTATCCAACAACAAAGGTAAGAAAAATACTGGCGTGGAGGCGAAATGACAGACCTGATCAATCAAATCACCAGGGATCTACAAGAACAGATCAACGCATTCAAGCCCGAGGTTAGTGTCAGCGACATCGGTACAGTCACTGAAGCTGGCGACGGTATTGCCCGGGTGCAAGGATTAGCCAACATCAAATCGCAAGAACTGGTACAGTTCGCGAACGGCGTGATTGGCATTGCTTTCAACCTGGAACAATCCAGCGTTGGCGTCATTATCATGGGTGAATACTCCGAAATTGCCGAAGGCATGACCGTGCGCGGCACCGGACGTATCGCATCTGTGCCGGTTGGCGATGGCCTGATTGGCCGAGTTGTAAACGCGCTTGGCGAACCAATCGACGGCAAAGGACCAGTCCAGTTCAGCGGTTATCGCCCCATCGAGCGCATCGCGCCAGGTGTGGTGGGCCGTCAGGATGTGGATACCCCGGTTCAAACTGGTATCAAAGCTATTGATGCAATGATCCCGATTGGCCGCGGTCAGCGCGAGCTGATCATTGGCGATCGCCAGACAGGCAAGACAGCCATTGCGATTGACACGATCATTAATCAAAAAGGCAAGGACCTGGTCTGTATTTATGTTGCGATCGGGCAAAAGAAAGCAGCCGTTGCACGCACAGTTGCTCTGCTCGAACGTCACGGCGCCATGGAACACACCATTGTGGTCATGGCTTCGGCTGACGAATCTGCCGCACTGCAATACATCGTGCCCTACACCGGCTGTGCCATCGGTGAAGAGTTTATGGAAACTGGTCGTGATGCTCTGGTAGTGTATGACGACCTCTCCAAACACGCATGGGCATACCGCCAGGTTTCCCTATTACTCCGACGCCCACCCGGACGCGAAGCCTACCCTGGTGATCTGTTCTACCTGCACTCCCGTTTGCTGGAACGCGCTTCGCGCATGTCAGTAAACTATGCAATCGTCAAAAGCAGTTTTGAAGCTGACAGCGCTGCACCGCAAGATGCACTGGATGGCAAAATCTTCACCGGCCCGATGGCCAAACATGATGCCGGGGAAGTTGTCAAAGCCAGGGGTGAAGGCCTCAAGATTGTGAAGGTCGCTGGAAGCGGCGGCTCACTGACCGCTCTTCCGATCATCGAAACCTTACTCGGCGATGTGTCCGCCTACGTTCCGACCAATGTTATCTCCATCACAGATGGACAGATTTATCTAGAATCAAACCTTTTCAACGCAGGCATCCGCCCAGCCGTAAACGTAGGTATTTCGGTTTCTCGCGTAGGCGGCGCGGCCCAGACCAAAGCCATGCGTCAGGTAGCTGGCCGTTTAAAATTGGATATGGCCTCCTATCGTGAACTGGCCGCATTTGCCCAGTTTGGATCTGATCTTGACAAGGCCACCCTGAACCAGCTAAACCGCGGCCGCCGCATGCAGGAAATCCTGAAGCAACCACAGTACGAGCCAGTTTCGCTGGCCCACCAGGTGATTACCATTTTCGCCGGGACGAATGGTTTTGCTGATGAAGTATCGCTCGATAAGATGCGGCAATGGGAAATCGATGTTGTCAAATATATTGACCAATCGCATCCCGAAATTGCCAAGGATATCGTAGAGAAGAAGCAGATCGCGCCTGATACCGAAAAGAACCTGCGTGAAGCCCTTGGTACTTTCAAGGCCACGTGGCAGGCATAAAAAACGGAATACGCAACCCTGATATTTTTAGGATTTGTTGCGTAAACGGAGACAATTATGGCCTCTGCTCGTGAAATGCGGCTCCGGATCCGGAGCGTAAAAAATATCTCGCAAGTGACTCGCGCCTTGCAGGCTGTCAGTGCCAGCAAGGTTCGCAAGGCTATCGCAGCCCTGATGGGCACGCGGCCTTATGCCACCAAAGCCTGGCAAGTGCTCACACATGTGGCCGGACAACCAGGGCGCGAAACACTGCACCCATTACTGACCGCCCGCCCTGATGTTAAAAAAACCCTTGTAGTGGTAGTCAGCGGCGATCGAGGTTTGGCTGGTGCCTACAACACCAACCTGATCCGCTTCGTGTTGAGGAAATTCAGCAATTACCCAACACCTGTCAGCTACGTGGCAGTTGGACGCAAAGGCAGAGACTTGTTGCTGCGCCGTCACTTGAATGTAATCGCAGATTTCAGTAATCTTCCGGCCGCCCCTACCTTCGCGGATGTCTCCGCAATCGGGCGTTTGGCGGTGGATGAATTTCTGAGTGGCAACGCTGATGAGGTTTATCTGGTTTATACGGACTTTATCAACATGGTACGGCAGGATGCAACTTCCAAAAAGCTGCTGCCGCTGGAAGTGGACACCGATCAGGATCGCGTGGAGAATTTTGAAAGCACCCGGCGTGTTCCAGCAGCTTACCAATATGAACCTGCCGAGCGCGAAATCCTTGACGAAATCGTTCCTCGATTTACAGCATTACAGGTATACCAGGCCATTCTCGAATCACAGGCATCTGAGCACGCCGCGCGTATGGTCGCCATGCGCAACGCTACCGACAACGCCATCGAACTGGTATCCGCACTGTCGCTGCAGTACAACAAAGTACGTCAGCAAACCATCACGAGCGATATGCTCGATATCGCGGGCGGCGCAGAAGCGTTAGCCCAGGCATCTTCTTAATCTGGAGGCGAAAATGGCGAATGCAACTGGCCGTGTGGTTCAAATTTTAGGTGGTGTGGTGGATGTGGCCTTCCCCGAAGGTGAACTCCCCAAAGTTTACGAAGCCATAGAAATAAAGCGCGAGAATAAAGAACCTCTTGTGCTCGAAGTTCAGAAACACCTGGGGAAGAACTGGGTACGTACCGTCGCGATGGATACCACAGACGGTTTGCAGCGCGGCGTTGAAGTCATCGCTACCGGTAACCCCATTCTGGTGCCAGTAGGGCTTTCCACGTTGGGACGCATCTTCAACGTACTCGGCAAACCCGTCGATGAAAAAGGTGATGTACAGGCTGATGCTTACTACCCCATCCACCGTCTTGCACCTACCTTTGCGGAACAATCGACCGGCGTCCAAATTTTTGAAACCGGCATCAAAGTTATCGACTTGATCGCACCATTCACCAAAGGCGGCAAGACGGGCATTTTCGGCGGCGCAGGCGTCGGCAAGACCGTGGTTATCACTGAACTGATTTCATCCATCGCGCGCGTCCACAAAGGGAATTCCGTATTTGCCGGCGTGGGCGAACGCACCCGTGAGGGAACCTCCCTTTTCCGCGAAATGATTGAATCTGGTGTTATGAAAGATACAGTCATGGTCTTCGGCCAAATGAACGAGCCCGCCGGTGTGCGTTTGCGTGTTGCACTTTCGGCGCTGGCGATGGCAGAATATTTCCGGGATCAGGGCAGGGATGTGTTGCTGTTCATTGACAATATTTTCCGCTTTACGATGTCCGGTTCCGAAGTATCGGCACTCCTCGGCCGTATGCCTTCCGCCGTCGGCTACCAGCCAACCCTTGCCACTGAAATGGGTGAGTTGCAGGAACGCATCACCTCTACCCGTACCGGTTCGATCACATCCATGCAGGCCGTATATGTTCCGGCAGATGACTATTCCGACCCAGCGCCTGTCGCGACATTCACCCACCTGGATGCGACCATTGCTCTGGAACGCGCCATCTCTGAAAAAGGTATTTACCCGGCCGTTGATCCGCTCACATCCACCAGCCGTATTCTGGACCCCAATATTGTGGGTCTGGAACACTACAAAACCGCCCGTGAAGTCCAGCAAGTTCTCCAGCGTTATAAAGATCTGCAAGATATCATCGCCATTCTGGGCGTGGACGAGCTCTCGGAAGACGATAAACTTCTGGTTTCCCGCGCCCGCAAGATCGAACGCTTCTTCAGCCAGCCCTTCGTCACAGCCGAACAATTCACCGGCATTAAGGGCGAATATGTCCCGCTCAAGGAAACCATCCGCTCTTTCCGCGAAATTCTGGATGGCAAGTGTGATGATGTGCCCGAACAAGCTTTCATGATGGTTGGCACAATCGACGATGTACGGGCAAAAGCCGCGAAACTGGCCCAGGCTGCCTGATTTACCTGATTTCGCACTCCGCATGCCTGCCGCGATGCAGGTTGTGCGGAGCGCGAAAGGATACGGGACCCATGCCCATCCGATGTGAAATTGTTTCCCAAGACCGAATGGTCTATCAAGATGATGTAGATATCGTTGTCCTTCCTGGCACGGAAGGTGAAATGGGTATCTTGCCTCATCATTCGCCTCTGCTGACCACGCTGCGCTTTGGCCTGATCAAAGTTCGCTCGCATAATGAAGAACATGTTTTCACTGTGGCGGGCGGTGTGGCTGAGATTCAACCCACTATCGTCACCATTCTGGCAGATGCCGCTGAAAACGTTCAAGAAATTGACGTAGCCCGTGCTGAAGCTGCCAAACAACGTGCAGCCGAAGAACTCGCGGCTGTAAAAGTTGAAGATGTTGATGCTTATCTGGCACTAGAGGCCGCTCTTCGTCGCTCCAATTTGCGTCTCGAAGCTGCAAAGCGTTACCGCACTGGTAGCCGCTTATTGTACAAGGAAGAGTAAACCGAGCCAATGGCAGGATTTTCAAAGGACCTGGGTATTGACCTCGGTTCGATTTATACGCGAATCGCAGAAGGTAACCGCATCTTGGTGGAAGAACCCACCGTGGTGGCTATTGACGTTGCTGATCAAAAAATAGTAGAAGTTGGACGGCAAGCCCGCGATATGGAAGGCCGCGTCCCCGATACGATCGAGGTGGCGAGACCACTTCAAAACGGTGTCATTGCTGATTATGAAATAACCGAAAGCCTGCTGCGTGTGCTGCTTCAGCGTGTCAGCGGGCCAATTCGTATTTTCAAACCAAACGTTATGATTTCTGTACCGTATGGGGTTACAAGCGTGGAGAGCCGGGCAGTGCATGAAGCTGTTTTGCAAGCCGGCGCGCGTGATGCTTACCTTATCCAACAGCCCCTGGCGGCTGCGCTTGGGGTGGATTTACCGATCAACTCACCTTCTGGAAATATGGTTATCTGCCTGGGCGGTGGCGCCACCCAAAGCGCAGTACTGGCCATGTACGGCATTGTTTCAGCGGAAACAATGCGTTCGGGTGGTCAGGCGATGGATGAAGCCATTGTAACCTTTGTGCGCCGCAAATATGGTGTCATCATATCTCCCATTACAGCCGAACAACTTAAAATCAAGATAGGCGCTGCGGTGCCGCAAGATACCGAGCAAAGCATGGAAGTCCAGGGTCAAGACCAGGTTAGCGGTTTACCGCGCCCTGTAACCCTCACAACCGGCGAAATTGTAGAGGCTTTGCAAGAACCGCTGCGCCAGATCACCGAGACCTGCCGGCGAGTCCTTGAAAAAACTCCCCCCGAACTAGTTTCTGATATTATTGACCGTGGGATGGCCTTAACCGGCGGTGGTGCCTTACTACGAGGCATCGACAAGTTGTTAACCAAATCGCTTGGTATTCCGGCTTATCTCGTCGATAACCCTCTGACCTGTGTTGCTGAAGGCACCGCGCGTGGGCTGGGTATGTATTTTGTGCTGCGACGAAACCTGCCGCAGGTATAAATCATCGCTCCCAAATCTATGTACAAAAAGCGGCCTCTCAATAGAGAGGCCGCTTTTTGTACATAGGAAACACCTATTTTTCAGACAGGTAATATGCCATGCGTTGTAAACCAATCACTGGATCGATGTACTGCACACGCACACCAGGCGGCACCGTCAGACTGAGCGGAGCGTAATTAAGAATACCTCTTACACCCGATTCAACCAATTTATCTGTGACCTGCTGAGCTACTGAGGCCGGGACTGTCAACATCGCCATCTTGACATTTGTCCCCTTTATATTTGTTACAAGGTTATTTACATCTTCGATCTTGAATTGAGAAACCAGCGTTCCAATTTTGGCCGGATCGGAGTCATAGCATGCTACGATACGGAAGCCTCGGTTTAAAAAGCCCTGGTAACGTAGAATGGCATGACCGAGTTCGCCCATACCCACCAGAACAACATCCCAAACCCGCTCAACTTTCAATATCTGACACAGTCGATCAATCAAAAACGGAATGTGGTAACCAGTACCCTGTTTTCCAAACTCCCCAAACTGGGAGAGATCTTTCCGTATCTGCGCCGCCGAAATGCCAACTTTCTCCCCCAATTCTTGCGAAGATGTCGTTGTACTTCCATTTGCCGCCATGTATTGCAGCGCCCTAAGGTAAACAGGCAGACGGCTTACGATAATATCTGGAACATTGACACTATTCATCAAGACCTCCATGGTTGGACTGCTATAAATCTATCATAAATCTTCAATTTGTGCAATTCAACACTTACACAGTTTATTCGCTGAAATTGAGACGGCAAACTCATACTATGAGTTTTTCTTCAAAAATAGCATAATTGCCTATATTTTGGACGCCCAATATGACAAAACCAGCTATTTTAGCGTTTTAACCGCGACCTATGTGCATTAGCAACAGTAGGTTACAATTTTTCATTATGATAAATATGCACGGAATTACTTGCTGAATTAAATAATGCCCAAAATATGCCTTCGAATACAGTACGCGCCCTAGCAAAAACCGACAAGGTTTCTGCAGGGGCGCAAATCGGAAACAAGAAAACTCAAGGAATTTTTACAGCCTCATTTGTATAATATGGTACCTTGCTCATATCGCCTTGCACTTTAACGTATTGTGAAGACACCCAACCCGTCCCACTTGGGCTGCTGGAATATTGAATCTGGTACCAGAGATGGCTAAGGGTCAGGCCAGTAATGGTGACAGTTTGCTTGGGGGCAAGCATGCCAACTGACTGGAAACTGGAAGCTGGCCCGGAACGCACATTGATCTGGTTGGTAACTGTACCCTGTGCGGTCAGAGGCGAGGAGTTTGGCGTGGGGGTATCATTAACGGTGGACTGTGTTTCCTGAGCAGTGGCTGCACCCGCGTCACTTGAAGCAAGGGTTGGAGCCCCGCCTTGAGGAGTAGGAGTGACTGGGGTGCCTAGCAAATTATAGATCGGCAGATTGCCATAGCCATCGTTGTCCTGTACAAGTTGAGACAAAATCCAACCGTGTCCATCAGGACCAGAAGGATAATTGATTTGCACCCAGGCATTCCCTTCCAGATGGCCAGAGAAAGTTACTTTTTGACCGGGGCTTAACAACCCAATGGTAACAAAACCCACACTTGGCCCAGCGCGTACATTGGCTGGCTGAGTCAGGGTCCCATATTTCGACCAACCAGCCGGCGGCGCGGACGGCGGCTGCGGTGTACCTGTGATGGCAAAGACAAACGGCGGCAGCATAATGGATGCGGCCTCCAGGCCGTTTGGGTATATCACAATCGGCAGGGTACTCAGGTCAGTGCTCAAAGTGACAGCCCGGGCCAGCACCCAGCCGGTTCCAGTGGGCGAATCTGCGTACAAAATGTTCAACCAATCAGCCGCATCATTCCGCGCAATCACTTTGACATTCTGTCCTTGCAATACATTCCCAAGATTATGTGTCTTGCTTTTTTGGGGAATGCCGCGTACATTGGCGTTTGAATTCACCTGTCCGGGAATCGGCACGATTGTGGGTATGCTTGTCGGTAAAACCACCCGAGTTGGTGAAGGCTGGGGAGTGTCTGTTGGTACAAGCGTAGGTGTGGAGGTGGCTTGTGTCGCCGCGCTTGTCAAGCGAAAATAAGCGGTGGCAGCCGCGGCTGTCATAACGCTATTGACATCACTTTGGGGGGTTGGGGATGATGCCCCGGGAAGGCTGCAGCCAGCCAGAATACATCCCATCAAACAAAGAGTCGTAATTTTCCAATAAATTTTCAAAGTTCAGCTCCTGAGCATCTCAATTTATGGGGTCGTGCTGACGGTTAAAGTATAACTATTGTAACGCAGCGGGCCACCAGAACCATCTTCACTGAGCTGCAAAACATACACCTGCCCACCAAGCACATGAACAGCAAATGCGTAATTGCCACAATGCAGCGCGTTGACCCCTGGAACGGGCAACCCGTCTTTCAGAAGTGTGGCGGTGATGCCACCATTGCCAGTGCACAATAATTTAAAATATACATACGTTGCCTGATTGGTTGGTTCATAGGGTGTAAATGCCACCCAATCACTGATATCGCCGCTTGGGAAAGAAAGGTCACTCGAATAGGAAAACGCTTTGTCCCCATTTGGAGCAAATTCCAAATTAACGCCTGGATTTTTTAGGGAATCGCCATCTGGAGCAGCGGCCGCGAAGCCAGTCGCCGTCACTGTCGGCTGGCTCGGGTCGATAGTTGGCAGTGGCGTGCCGGGAAGTATGACCGGGTTGCCAACGCTGTCATAATATGGCAGGCTGCTCAAATCTGCGCCCGTTAGAAAAGCGGTCGCCACCCAACCGCTGCCATTCGCGCTGCCATTGTAATTGATCAAAATCCAGACACTATTCTGTGTGCGGCCTAACAGTGTCACCAAAGTGCCTGCAGAAATAGTCCCCAACGTGGAGTAAGTCGAGGAAGGGCCGGAACGGACAAACATCGACTTCGCAACTGAGGCGGTATGCGCGGGTGGAGTGGCAGACATTTCTGGAGTTGGCGGCGGTTCTGTCTGGATGGAAGCGCCAACTGGAGCTGTTGGGGTGACAGCCCCCGGTTCAATGACTGGAATGGCCGCCGCGTCTGCATCCGCTACTTGCACATAAGCAGACGAAATCCAACCTGTCGAACCCGAATTTAGCGGGTAGACGATCTGCCACCATTGCAGACCAGCATCTTTGCCGATAATCTGAACCTTTGTACCGTAAGGCAGCACACCCAGCGATTTGGACTTAACATCGGTCACAGTGCGGACATTAACCTGATTAGTCAGGTCCGCGAATAGCGGGGCAACGGTTGGCGCTCTGGTAGCGGGCGCAAGTATCTTTGTCGGCCGCGGCGTATTCGTGGGTGGCAGGGTGGCAGTCGCGAAGACAAGCGAAGTTTCCGTAGGGGTTGCCGCGGGTACAGAAGTGGCCTGCATGGCGCAGGCTGTCAAAAATATCAGAGGGAGGGAAAATATCATCTTGCGCATATACTGATTGTAACAAAAAAAGACTCCCGAATTTCGTTGTTTTATAGGAATTCGGGAGTCTAAAATAGGATTTTCTTAGAACAAGAATATTTACAGGTTCTTATGATAAACGCGATTATTTTTATATTCAATACCGTTTAAATTCTTCAAGTCGGCGCGCATTTGCTCAGTCGTCTCGGCCACCTGTGTCATCTCGATATGGGTAAATTGTTTGAAATTGAGCAGCGTTTCGCCCATCTCAGCATACAGAATGGCATTGCCGCCGTGTCCCTGGAACTCAGGCAGAATACCCATGCCATTGACTGAAACAGTATGGGTACGGCGCAGATCCAAAAGCAAATCCGGCAAACCAAAAGGCAGTAATTTTCCTTTCGCGCGCTGAAGCGCTGCCGATACATCGTGGAATGCGAATAAAAAGCCCACGACTTCCTCGCCATGCAAGATGATTTTAATGAGACGGTGATCGGCGATGGTCATGATGTTATCAACCACAAATTTAATTTCCCGCGGAGTAAACGGATAATACTCCCAATTACGAACAAAAGCCTTGTTATAAGCTTCACCGATGCGCGGCGACCAGGCTACCAATTCCTTCTTGTCCTTGAATTTCTTAACCTGTAACCCACCGCGTTCCAACGCGCGCCTGGCGATACGCTCAACCCGTTCGGGGATTTGAAATTGATCTGCTGGCAAATAACAGGAAACAAAATCAACCTCTTTTTCGAATCCTTGTGCTTCAATCAATTGCACATAATACGGGAAATTATAGTTAAGCATGCTCATCGTCTGACGATGTTCATAACCAAACACTAATGTGCCATATCCATCCAATGGCCCCATGCCTTTTGGCCCAATTACGCGGTTCAAACCTCGGCTTTTGGCCCAATCAAATACTGTCTTGAATAAAGCAGATGAAGCCTCTGGATCATTTTCACATTCAAAGAAGTAAAAGTCGGCTTCACGGGTGCCATGATAATTATTGAAAGGTTTGTTCTCAATTGCGGCGATACGCCCAACGTCACGGCCTTCTCTCACAGCCAGGAAAAACTCGACATCCGAATGCTCATAAAAGGGATGTTTCTTTGGATCAAGCTGAGCATACGCATCAATATCCAGCGGTGGTACCCACTGCGGACAGTTCCGGTATAACCGATGTGGAAGCTGGACAAAACGTTTCACCTGGGATTTGTTTGCGGTTTCAATTTTCTCTATCGTGAGCATAAGGTCTCCAGAAAATACGATTTATTAGAGTATATAACAATTTTAGTTGTGCGCGATAAACCATGTGCCAACAATGTTGTGGGGAAATTTTTTTCTACAAGGTGTGTGAGTTATGGGAGGATCTTATCCCGCAAGGTCTGGCGTTTTTCGTCGTGCAGATTGAATAGGCACAGTTTTTTGGGAAATTTAGGTATTTTCCTCGCCCAAGTCGGTTGCAAGTTCCTTCCCATCTTATTCATAATAAATGACTATTATTTAATTTCCCCTCTCGGTAGGATACAGACCTGTAGGTATACTAATTAAGAAATGAATACATACCTGTAGGTTTATATAAGGAGATATCGCAATGAACAATAACACCACGCCCGCTTACTTCATGGTTCAAATCAAGGCCAAAAGCTTTGACGAACTGATGCAACGCTATGGCAATTTCGTCTTCCCAGTCCTGGAGAAGTTTGAAGGACAAATGATCG
This sequence comes from uncultured Anaerolineae bacterium, assembly GCA_903910795.1. Taxonomy (GTDB): domain Bacteria; phylum Chloroflexota; class Anaerolineae; order Anaerolineales; family Villigracilaceae; genus UBA5195. The sequence goes on along the minus strand of CAIWAX010000362.1, from coordinate 211 downwards.
CGGGCTCAGCGACGCCACAAGTCCTGGAAGGAAACTGGGACGGAAACTGGGCAGCCGTCCTACGCTTTCCAAACATGGAACGGGCCCAAGCCTGGTACAACTCCGCAGAATATCAACCACTGCGGGACCTCCGCATTAACGAATTGACCGAGGAGGGACGAGTTCTGCTTGTGGAGGGATTTGATCCAGCGGCCCTTGGGCGATAATTTGG
>CAIWAX010000361.1 GCA_903910795.1 uncultured Anaerolineae bacterium | reverse complement strand
TGCGCTTGGCGCCGTAATCGATCAGCACCACGCTCTTCCGCTCACCCGCCGGAATGTCAGCCGCCTTCTGTACCCACTTGTCGCCGCCGTCGCCGCTCCAGTGATAGGCTTTGGTGGAGCTGACTTCCTTGACCATATCGCGCCCATCCAATCCCGGCCATTCGCGCGCCATCTGTAACAAGACCTCGGCGGAAGTGCCCGTGGTGGAGAGGGCTGCCTTGAGCGTGCCAATATCGCGCAAGCTGCGCGTGATGGCGCGCGTATCCACCCCTGAAATTCCGGGCACACCGTGCATTTTCAACCAGCCGGACAAATCCGTGCTTGAACGCCAGTTCGAGACATTCGGGCTCAGCGCGCGGATGACCAGTGCGCTGACCTGCGGCACATCCGCTTCGTTATCATCGTCATTGATGCCGACATTGCCGACCTGCGGAACCGTGAGCAGCACGCCCTGTCCGCGATAGGAAGGGTCGGAAATAATTTCCTGGTAGCCCGTCATGCTGGTGTTAAAAACCAGCTCAAAAACCACATCGGTCTGCGCGCCAAAAGCCTGGCCAGTGTAAACCTGACCATTTTCAAGAACCAGGGTAGCGTTCATCGTTTCCGGCAAAGTCTTGCTCCTAACTTATAAAAAAACCCTTCAGCAGGTTTCTTGCCAAAGGGAAATAGACTAGACAACTTCAAGGGTGGACATTGGTCGCAAGTTTATACACAGGCACTTGATTTGTCAATACCTGCCGGAGTTTCTCAAAATCCAAACCATTGTCATCGTGAGGAGGGTGCTTTCCCCGCCAGAACATGCGGGGCGAATAAGCCCGACGCAGCGATCTCCCGCGCTGTTTGGAGATACCCAAAAGTGGGTAAGGTGTTACCGCGCCGCCGGGCCCCCCCCATGTGTTGTCATTGGGATTTATATGGACTCGATTGTCCGTGTCCTCCAGGAGGGACGATGAACGATCAAATTTTGACGATCCCCGAAGTCAGGTGTGAGCTGCTTGCGCAGTGTGTTATCTGACCCCCTCCCCGGCCTCCCCCAAATCAAAAAGGCCTGACTTAATGAGAAACATAATGATTTGGGGGAGGTGTGCGGTGCCTATGCGATCGAGAATTATTAAGGAGGGGGTCAGGCAAAGGAACATGCACAGAAATAAATTTTCCAACCTTTATATGCCCACTACAGTAAAGTAAGTTAATTATGGAAGAAAAACCTGATAACGTTGCCTGTAATGACTGTGAAGCCATCCTTGGATTAATCGTGAAAGATAATCAGGGAATGTTTGCCAGAGGATCAAATGGAACTTCTTTACAGGAGTTTGATGAACTGACTGAATATAAACCCTGTCACTTTGACAAGGTCTGTTTACCCAGAATAAGATTACTGCAAAAAGAATTGACCCCTTAACAAAATAAGGTTAAATGGTATAAAGCCGCCAATCAAGATTAGTATTATCACCAGCAAACTAATCTTCAGATACTTCTGCCAATTCATTAAATCAGTCTACACATTTTTTTTCTACAGGTCAAGGCATTATCCCGGTCCGGTTTTATCCCACGATGACCAAAAGAAAAGCTTTGGTCTAACATTTTGGTTTTTTCCATCTAAAAATGTTGAAATGCTTCTAAGATAATTAGGATCCTTATAGAATTCAGTTTCCTCAATAACAAACAATGGAGGTGGATTCGTTGGAAGATATTTCAAGTATTTTTCCTCAGGAAAAGTTGGCATTACACTCAAGTCAATTTCAACACCTTGCCTAAGAATCTTCAGTAACCCACCAGTTGATATTTCATAGGAGATGTCAGTGTCAGCCTTTCCGTTTGTTAAGTAGTCAATTAAATATCCCGTCGGAGCAAAATTCGAAGTACCATGTTGACGCTCCAATAATTGCATCACTAAGTCAAAAAGAAGTATTTCACCACTTTTTGATTTAGTTTTCATTACAACAACATCCTCTGATCCAAAAACCAACCCTGTTAATGGATCAACAAAGGGTCTCCTTTCCATTGCTCCAGTAGATACAGCATCCACTCTAGAAACTTGCTTCCCTTTAAAAAAACTTGAGACAGCTGGTGCGATGCAAGGTGTTTTAGTGGTTTCGCATCTCGTCGCCGCCATCGACACTTTTTCTGGGTTAGCTACGTTATCCCAATTTCCATACTTGAATCCGACCAATTTTCCATCCTTATCATACGCTGTCGACCCGTCGCGGGTGTCGATAACGCTTTTATCAGGTTGAATTTGAAAATACTTCGCATCCGGGCCAATGCTTTGAATGTCGGCCGGTAATTTAGAAATATCTTGAGTTGGCGTCACCTCGGGAGTTTTGGTAGCAGCTAAGGTTGGTGATGCTTTTATTTCCGCCGTTGGTGATGCAGTTATTGTTGGAGTGGCTAAAACCGCCTCTAAAGTTGGCTTTGGTGTCTCCGAAGGTCTAACGGTTGGTGACTCATTTACAGATGATGTTGCATCAGGAACTATCCCTGAAGGACTTTGTGGTAGCTGGTTTGAACAACCAAATAATGACATTACTAGAAAAAATCGGATCAAATAAGAAAAATATTTTATGTTCATAACTAAAAGTTTACTACTTTTTTGGCTCAAATTAGGATAATTTATCATAATAAATCTACACCCTTGACATATATTCATGGATTGGCTAATCTATTTTAGATACTCTGGTTGAAGATGAGAACTCTTGAACTAAAGTGTTTTACAAAACAGCAATACTGGGCTTACCTTGATTTTGTGCCCACTTTTATAGGCCGAAATCTTTTATCCAGCAAGCCGGGGTGGTTTTGAAATTTATGTCTGTGTTACAATTTCCCGATAATATTCATCTGAATTAGGAGCTCGTGTGAACCGTCCTGTTATTCTTTCTGTACTGGCCCACCCCGATGACGAGTCATTTGGCATGGGCGGCACCCTGGCGCTCTACGCGCAAAAAGGGAGCAATGTTTACTTAATATGCGCCACGCGCGGCGAAGTCGGCGATGTGGATCCAAAACTGCTGGAAGGCTTCTCCTCGATCGCCGAACTGCGCGAAGGCGAACTGCGCTGCGCCGCCGGGCATCTTGGATTAAAAGATGTCTTCTTCCTGGATTACCGCGATTCGGGTATGCCCGGCTCGCCAGACAACAAGCATCCAAATGCCCAGGTGGCTCATCCCGTGGATGAAGTCGCCGGGAAAGTGGTCAAATACATCCGCGAACTCAAACCGGATATTGTCCTGACCTTTGATCCGATCGGTGGCTACCGCCATCCGGATCATATCCAGATCCATAACGCCACCGTGCTGGCCTTCGAAAAAGCGGCCGACCCAACCTTCCACCCGGAAGCCGGGTCGCCGTTCCAACCCGGCAAGCTCTATTTTCACACCTTCCCGCGCGGATTCCTGAAACTGGTCGTCAGGTTAATGCCATTGGTCGGCAAAAACCCGCGCAAGTTTGGGCGCAACGGTGATATTGATATGCAGTCCATCGCCGAAGTAAATTTCCCGACCCATGCCAAAATTGACATCAGCCCGGCGCAGGGACTCAAGGCCGCCGCCAGCGCCTGCCACGCCTCCCAGGGTGGAGTTGGGATGCGCACCGGGGTCATGGGCCTGTTCATCAGGCTTTTTGGTGAACATGAAGAGTATATGCAGGCTTACCCCCCGGTTCAGCCCGACTGGAAAGTCAAAAATGATCTGGCGGAATAAGAGAACTCAAAAGATTCTGAATATTCCTGACCAGAAAAATAGTTTATAACGCAGCAAAAACAAATACGCCGCCCGATAAAATTATCCGGGCGGTGTATTTGTTTAATCGCCAAAAAATTCCTGAACGCCAGGCGGGATTTCACTGAATTCCAGCAAATTTTTTATGATGAATATAAGGTGAAAGTACTGATTTTCATCCCCTCTTTCCAATACCGCCGCCTAGAGCGGCCCAACTGCTTTGACTGCTTACCCTTCCTACGCTATACTATATTTGTTCAATATGTCACTTGGTCCAGTTGGACAAATATATTCCCCATGCAGACCAAAATTATTTTCAACCCATCTGTTTTCAGGAGGCGCTAGAATGGCCGGTTTTAAACTCACCTACGCAACCATGTATAACCCACCAGACGAATTACATGCCAACTTTGATGCTTCTCTGGCGAAATTAAAGTCCAGCCTGGGAAAAGAACAAGCCATGCTCATCAATGGCAAAGATGTTTTTGCCGATGAGAAATTCGAAGATCGCACGCCAATCGATGCGGGCGTGGTGCTGGCTGTGATGCAAAAAGGCAGTGAAAAACATGCCGAACAGGCCATGGCGGCCGCGCGCAAAGCCTTCCCCGGTTGGAGTCACACACCCTGGCAGGAACGCATCAAACTGCTGCGCAAAGCCGCGGATTTGATCGATGAGCGTCTGACCGATCTGGGTGCGGTCATGTCGATGGAAGTTGGCAAAAACCGCATGGAATCGATGGGCGATGTGGCTGAAACCGCTGACCTGATCCGCTACTCGTGCGACATGATCGAGCAAAATGACGGCTTCGTCAAACCCATGGGAAAGGATCCGCTGCCCTACCATGATGCCACCAATACCTCGGTGCTGCGGCCTTACGGCGTCTGGCTGGTCGTCAGCCCGTTCAACTTCCCGTTTGCGCTGACCGGCGGGCCGGCCGGCGCCGCCCTGGCCGCGGGCAACACCATTGTCATGAAACCCGCCACAGACACGCCCTTTATCGTGCGCCTGCTGGCTGACTGCTTCCGTGATGCCGGTTTACCGGACGGCGTGGTGAACTTTGTGACCGGCCCTGGCCGCACAATTGGCGCCGCGCTGGTCAACAGCCCGGAAGTCGACGGCGTGACCTTTACCGGCTCCTATGATGTCGGCATGAAAATGTTCCGCGATTATGCCAATGGCAGATTTGTGCGCCCGATGGTCCTGGAGTTGGGCGGCAAAAATCCGGCCATTGTCACCAAAAACGCGAATTTGGAAGATGCGGCGCAGGGCATCGTGCGCTCAGCCTTTGGCTTGCAGGGTCAAAAATGTTCCGCGGCCAGCCGTGTCTACATTCAGAATGAAGTCTACGATGATATGCTTGCCCGGTTGAAGGAATTGACCGAAAAACTGAGCATCGGCGACCCGACCGACAAGAAGGTTTTCCTCGGCCCAGTCATCAACAAATCAGCCTATCAGGATTTTCAGGATTTCTGCGGCGAGTTGAGCAAGGCCGGTAAATTCCTGACCGGCGGCAACATCCTGACCGAAGGCGCGCTGGGCAACGGTTACTACTGCGCCCCCACCCTGGCAATTGACCTGCCTTACAGCCACCGCCTGTGGAAGCATGAAATGTTCCTGCCGATTACCACGATTGGCAAGTTCAATACACTGGAAGAAGCCATGCCGATGGCCAATGACGTCGATTACGGTCTGACCGCCGGCATGTACGGCTCGGAGGAAGAAGCTGAATATTTCTTCGACAAGATTGAAGCCGGTGTTACCTACGCCAACCGCCCGCAAGGCGCCACCACCGGCGCCTGGCCGGGTTTCCAACCGTTTGGCGGATGGAAAGGCTCAGGCTCCAGCGGCAAGAATGCCGGTGGTTACCACTACGTTCAACTGTACATGCACGAACAGATTCGCACTCTGATCCGCAATAAAAAATAAATAAATTCAAACCTCGGCCTCCTTCCCAATCAAAACCGGGAAGGAGGCCGTAAAAATAAACCATGCCCTGGAATCCCGAACAATACCATAAATTTCAATCCGAACGATCTGCCCCCTTTGATGATCTTCTAAAAATGGTCATGCTCAGGCAGGGCTTAAAAGTTGTCGATCTGGGCTGTGGAACAGGTGAATTAACCAGCCGTCTGGCGGATGCGCTGCCGGGCAGCACAGTGGTTGGGCTGGACAATTCGCCGCAAATGCTGGAGAAGGCCAAACTCTACCAGCGGCCAGGGTTGAGCTTTGAAATGGGGGATCAGGCCCATTTACAGGGCACTTGGGATTTGATCTTCAGTAATGCCGCCTTGCAGTGGAGCGAAGATCATCCGAAGTTGGTTGGCAGGTTATATTCCCAGCTTGCTCCGGGCGGGCAAATCACAGTGCAGGTCCCGTCCAATCACACTCACATTTCCCATCTCTTGATCCAGGAAACTGCCCGGGAAGAACCTTTCCACTCCGTACTGCAAGGGTTTGTACGGGTCAGCCCGGTGCTGGCAATTGAAGATTACGCCCAACTGCTCTTCGACCTGGGCGCCGAAAAGATCGTTGTATTTGAAAAGGTATTTGTCCACATTCTGGAAAATTCAGACGCAGTGCTGGAATGGGTTTCCGGCACTGCGCTTGTGCCCTATTTTGAACGGTTAGGCGGGGAAAAAGAGCATTTTCTGGCAATCCTGCGCAAAAAACTTCAAAGTGTCATGCCAAATCAGCCCGTTCTTTACCCCTTTAAAAGAACATTCTTCTCTGCGCAAAAACCAGACTGAGAATTATGGCTGAGAATGGCAGTGAGCGGAACAGTTTTATTTCCCGGATTGGAACTTTCTTCATCCTGCTGGGCGTACTGGCACTGGTGATCTTCATCGCTTCGGATGTTGGACAGGAAACCTATTTTGGTTTTTTCTTCATCGCTGCGATCCTGCTTGTCATTGGGATTATCTTCAAGCGCATGAGCGCCGAGCCACCGCCATCCTCGAAACGCTTCGAAGGAATTCGAAAAATACAAAAACAACGCATTGAAGCCAAATCAAAGAAGCAGGCTGAAAAAAAGAAAAAATGAATGTGGGATGGCACCTGAATTTTATGCCTTTCCCATAAAGGAAAATAAATGTCCAATCTTCTTTCACTCCACGATGCAATTTCAGAATACGTCAATGACGGCGATGTAATTTATGCAGCCGGATTTACCCATCTGATCCCGTTCGCGGCTGGTCACGAAATCATCCGGCAAGGAAAGAAAAACCTGACCCTGGCCCGCGCCACGCCCGATTTGATTTATGACCAGATGGTCGCGGCGGGATGCGCCAAAAAAGTGATTTTTTCATATATGGGCAATCCTGGCGTAGGCTCATTAAGAATCGTGCGGGCGGCGATTGAAAAGGGCGAATTGGAATGGGAGGAATATTCCCATTTTGGGATGATCACACGCCTGCAAGCCGGGGCCTCCGGCCTGCCATTTCTACCGATGAACCAGACCGCGGCGACTGATCTTGAACGGGTCAACCCGCTTATCAAACGGGTGGTCGATCCTTATTCCGGCCGGGAAGTGATCACCGTCCCGGCGCTCAACCCGGATGTGGCGATTGTGCATGTTCAACGCTGTGACAAAAACGGAAACGCCCATTTATGGGGCATCGTTGGTGAACAAAAGGAAGTTGCGTTTGCTGCAAAAAAGGTGATTTTGACCGCTGAAGAGATCGTGGATGAAGCCGTGATCCGCTCCGACCCAAACCGCACCCTGATCCCTGGTTTCATTGTCAGCGCAGTCTGCCATGTACCACACGCGGCACACCCCAGCTATGCCCAGGGATACTACGACCGCGATAACGAGTTTTACCTGGGATGGGATAAGATCAGTGAGAAACCTGAACTTGTCCGGCAATATCTGGATGAATGGGTCTATGGCGTGGAAGATCGTGAGGCCTACTGGCAAAAACTGGGGCCGGAGAAGCACGCCCAACTACGCATTGAATCAAGGCAAAGCGCCACTGTTGATTATGGAAAGTATTAATTTGCCGATTTTTGAGACAGCAGTACAAACAGAACCCAGAATTGGGCGCAACGCACTTTCACGCGGGCAAAGGCTGCTCCTCTTCAAGGCGCCTGACCTGGCGTGGCGCTGGCGCAATTGGAAAGTGCGTTGCACCTCTTATCAGGCTGCTATGTTTCAAATTCAACCAGGTTCAGGCCAGTACCCGGCATGATTCCCTTCACTGATTTTGGCGGCCAGGGTTTGAACCTGCACTTCATGCATGCCAATGGCTATCCACCGGCTTGTTACCTGCCGCTGATTGACCTTCTAAAAAACCAGTATCATATCAGCGCCATGGATTTGCGGCCGCTCTGGCCGCGCTCTCAACCCCGGGGAATTGGCGACTGGCATCCGCTCACTGAAGATTTTCAACTATTCCTGGATGAACAGCAGATCAGCCCCGTCATCGGGGTCGGTCATTCCATGGGCGGGATCATCACACTGAGAACGGCCTTGCGACAGCCCAACCTCTTTCGGGCGCTGGTGTTAATTGATCCGGTTCTATTTCCGCCGCGCTTCATCGCCACATACCGGCTTTTGAAAACCCTGGGGTTGGCTTACAAGCTATCCCCTTTGATTAACGGCGCGCTTAAACGCCGGCGCCAGTTTGATGATCTGGAAAAATTGTTCCGCAGCTACAGAAAAAAAGGGGTTTTTCGCTATTTTAGTGACAGCGCACTGCGAGCGTACGTAGCTGGAATTACGCGCCCTGCCCCAGGCGGCGGTTATGAACTGGCGTATTCCCCCGAATGGGAAGCGCGTATTTATTACACCGGCGTGTGGCGGGATATGGATCTATGGTGGGGTCTGCCTTCGCTGAAAATTCCAACCCTGATCATACGCGGAGCAGAAACCGACACTTTCCTGCCGCAGATCGTGCATCGCGTAAAACGCACCCGTCCTTCCACAACCATTATGACCATCGAAAAGTCCACCCACCTGGTACCATTGGAAAAGCCAGTAGAAACCTTTGAGACAATTCACGATTTTTTGAAGGAGAACCTATGACCGAACAATCCTATTCTTCGGCTGAACTGATGATCGTAAACGCCGCGCGACTGCTCAAGGACGGGGATGTTGTGTTTGTGGGGGTCGGACAGCCCAACCTGGCTTGCAATTTGGCAAAACGCACGCATGCCCCCAACCTCACTATGATCTACGAAGCCGGCGTGATCGGCGCAGAACCCGCGCGCCTGCCACTTTCAATCGGGGACCCAACCCTGGTAAGTGGAGCGCTGTCGGTCGTCAGCATGTATGATATTTTTACACTTTACCTGCAGCGCGGCAATGTGGATGTCGGTTTCCTGGGTGGGGCACAGATCGACCGCTTTGGCAATATTAATGCCACCATTGTCGGCCAGGATTATGAACATCCCAAGGTACGCCTGCCAGGTTCAGGCGGAGCCCAGGAAATCGCCGCCTGGGCCAATCGCTGTTATGTCATGACGCCACACCAAAAAAGACGCTTTCCAGCCCGGGTCGATTTCTTAACCTCCGCGGGTTACCTGGATGGGAAAGGCGGCCGCGAAAAAGCCGGTTTGCGTGGAAAAGGCCCAATCTGTGTGGTCACCGATCTTGGTTTTTTGGAGCCGGACGAAAACGGTGAACTGATTCTGACTGCCCTGCACCCCGGTAAAACCGCCGAACAGGCCAGAGAAAACACCGGCTGGGATTTGAAAGTCGCGCCAACTTTGCAAACAACCTTGCCACTTTCTGCCCAGGAAATTCGTATCTTAAGAGAAGAACTCGATCCGACCGGCATTTATCTCAAAGGTGGCTAGTCCAGGTCAAGATCGGACAATTTGACATCCCCTCAACAGGTAATACTGAACGATTTGCTAAGCAAATCGTGGGTACTTTCCAGCATGAATAACACAGAACCGCAAAAACATAACTGGCTCCAGAAAATTTTTCTGTCAACCAACGAACCCCGTCTGCGAGCTGGATGGCGCTTGGCGTTACACACAATCCTGTTGATCGTCATCACCCCATTGGCGGGAATTGTTTTTTTCATCCCAATCGGGCTATTTAAAATCGGTTTCGATTCGCCGCTGGCCCTGGCCGCCAATGAATTAAGCATGCTGGTTGGGATCACAGCCTCAACCTTCATCGCAAGACGTTTCCTGGACAAACGATCCGTGATCAGCCTGGGGCTAAAACCAGATTTTCTGGCGGCAAAAGATGTTTTCGTTGGGATGCTGATCCCTCTTTTTCAGATTGGATTGATCTTTGGCATCGAGATTGGATTGGGATGGACAAAATTTGATGGGTTCGCCTGGCAAACAGAGCCTGCGCCAACCATCCTGGCGAGACTTGGCCTGTGGCTGGTGATATTCCTGATTGTCGGATGGCAGGAAGAACTGCTTTCGCGCGGTTACCAGTTGCAGAATCTCGAAAGTGGCCTTAATTTATTCTGGGCAGTTTTGATCTCTTCCAGCATATTCGGTTTCCTGCACATCTTCAATAACGGAGCAACCTGGATTTCAACCCTGGGTATATTTCTGGCCGGGCTATTCCTGGCCCTGCCGTTTATTCTGACCCGCCAACTGTGGCTTTCCATCGGTATACATATTGGTTGGAACTTCTTTGAAGGTGTGGTGTTTGGATTCCCAGTAAGCGGATCGGATACATTCCACCTGCTGCGCCACACTGTCAGTGGGCCCGAATTGTGGACTGGGGGTATCTTTGGCCCCGAAGCCGGGTTATTGGTAATACCGGCCTTATTATTAGGTTCCGCGTTGATTTTTGCTTACGCACGTCATGTGCCCCGCGGGTCTGATTTCCGAAATAATCATTCTGGATAAATACATCTCATGTCAGTTGAAGTTCTTATTACCATCCCATTCCCTGAGCCTTTGATCACCCGGCTCTCCAACGTTTCGCCGAAAATCAATGTCACAGCGGTTTCAGTTCAAAAAGCGAGCGAAATTCCGGCAGAGCTATGGGCGCGCACGGAAATCCTTTATACCGGTAACATCCTTCCCGTTCCTGAACAAGTGCCAGCCCTGCGTTGGATCCAGTTTCACTTCGCGGGAATTGACCGGTATCTGGAAGAACCGATTATAAAAAAACCAGACCTGCAAGTGACAACACTAAGCGGCGCCGCCGCGCCGCAAATGGCTGAGCATGTACTGGGCATGCTGCTGGCGCTAACCCGCAAACTGCCCGCGATCATCACTCATCAGAAAAAATCAGAATGGCCCAAAGATCGTTTTGATCGTTATGTTCCGTTTGAACTGAACGGGAAAACTTGTGGGATCGTTGGCTATGGAAGCGTGGGGAGGCAGGTTGCCAGGCTGCTGCAACCGTTCGGCATGAAAGTGCTGGCAATCAAACACAATGCCATGAATCCCCTGGATGAGGGCTTTATCCCTGAAGGCCAGGGCGACCCGCAGGGCGATCTTATCCTGCGCCTGTATCCGCCTCAGGCATTAAAAACAATGCTCAAGGAATGTAATTTTGTGATTGTGACGGCACCGCTCACGAAAGAAACTGTCGGCCTGATCAATGCCAGCGCGCTGGCAGCCCTCATACCAGGCGCATATCTGGTGGATGTATCGCGCGGTAGTATTGTAAAAATTAACGATGTGATCGATGCGCTCAAAAGCGGCCAACTGGCCGGAGCAGCCCTGGATGTTTTTCCCGAAGAACCCTTGCCGCAAAGCAGCCCGCTCTGGCAAACACCCGGTCTGATCATCAGTCCCCACATCTCGGGTGGAAGTGCATTGTATAACGAGCGGGCTGCACAATTATTCAGCGAAAATCTCAACCGTTACCTGGCAGATTTACCGCTTTACAACCTTTTCGATCCAAATCGCGGTTACTGATACTGAACTTACACTTACCCTTGTGGGTGGGTACTTTCCATACTGAACTTACGCTTGCCCTGCGGGTGGGTACTTTCCATGAATCGAGTCATTCAAGCCGTTTTATTTGACCTGGGCGATACATTGATGTATTCGCCTGACCCCTGGCCGCCTGTTTTTGAGCGCGCCGGTCAAACGCTTGCCAATGTGCTGGTCTCCCATGGCGCCAGGTTGAATCAGGATGATTTTTACAAGACATTTCTCAAAGCACTGGATGAATATTACACTGAACGGGATCGCAACTTGCGGGAAACCAATACGCTGACAATTCTGCGGAATCTTTTGTTGGAAAAAGGTCAGCATAATATCCCCACCGGCGTGCTGCGCGAAGCCCTGGATGAGTTCTATGCAGTTACCCAGCAAAATTGGCATCTTGAACTGGATGCCATCCCGGCCCTTGAAAGACTGCATCATTCAGGTTTTCACCTGGGAATAATCTCAAACGCCGGTGATGACCGGGATGTGCGCCAACAGGTTAAAAATTTCGGAATTGAACCCTATTTCGATTTCATTTTAACCTCCGCAGCTTGCGGCTACCGAAAACCGCACCCTTATATTTTCGGATTGGCACTGGAACAATGGGGATACTTGCCCGATGAAGTTGCCATGGTTGGCGATCGTCTGGATGCGGATATAAGAGGAGCCCGGCCATTGGGAATTTACACGATCTGGATAAAGCGCCGCGCAAAAAAATTATCTCCTATTTCGGTGATACCCGATGCGGTCGTGGAAAACCTGGGAGATATCCCCTCTTTGATCATTAATCTGCCTTTCATTGACTAAAACAGCCTGACAATACTGAACTTATGGGTATTTTCCATGCTGAGAATCAGCCAGGCTCTGATCCTGCCATACTTTTTACATGAGCTATACGCAGTATAATTACAAAAAGGAGAAAAAAATGTCCATTGTAGGAATTCTGGAAGTTGCAACCGGCATGATTTTTGCCTGGCTTGTAATTAGCCTGGCAGGCATGTACATTCAAGAATTGATCGTCAGCAAACTTAACTGGCGTTCGCACATGCTGGAAAATTCAATTGGGAACCTGCTGGCAAACCGGACATTAGCCAGGCAAGTTTATGACCACCAGTTAGTCAAAAGCCTTTACAACGGTTTTGATGGACAGACCAAACCTTCCTATATACCATCAGGACAATTTTCGCTGGCGTTGATTGATATCATTCGGAACTCGCCAAAAGAAGCCGCTTTCATCCAGCAAACCCTCTACGAACTGGAAAACGATCTGGGAAAACTAAATAACACCAAACGAAAGCAGGCGCAGCAACAGCTTGACCAGGCAATTGATTTGACTCGCAAAGCCATTACGAACGACTCAAGCCCGGACGTCGCAAATGGAATATTGGATGACGTCAAAAAGATCATCCGTAAATTAAGTACAGATTACCCCGAACTGCAGCCGGTGATTGAGGCGAAATTCACGGCCTTCGCCGTACAGAAAAAACAAATCGACAATATTTTATCGGAATTCCAGACAGCAAATAGTGGCACACCGCAGGATTCCCCCATCTACCAGTTCAAAGCCGGGTTGGCGGTGATGGGAATTACCCACCCTGATCTGAAACAGGCACTTGAAGCCCTGACTATTGATATAAAAGATTTCAGCGACAAGACGATCAATACGCTCGAGACAGTAGGCGCCAATATTGAAGACTGGTTTAACAACAGCATGGATCGTTTAAGCGGATGGTATAAGCGCCGGGCCCAGACACTGGCTTTTTTCATCGGGCTTTCGCTTGCGCTTATTCTGAATGTGGACTCTCTACAGCTCGCAACACAATTATGGCGTGATCCAATCATGCGACAGGCCCTGGCGGCTCAGGCAGATGCGCTCGTAAGCCAGAACCCTAACGGTGTTGGTACTCCGACCCCCAGTCAGCTCTTAGCGCTAAATACACAGATTACCCAATTAAACGTGCCGGTAGGATGGATCGGCACGGCCCTTCCGGCCTCGCCCAACGGTACAGTAGTAACAGGGGATGGCGTGGAAAAGCTTTGCACACCACTGGCCCAATCTGCTACGGATCTTTTTGGTCTTTATTTGGGAAGTGAATGTTATCCGATGATCAATACCCCCGGGTTCAACGATCTGACCGGCTGGCTGATGAAATTATTCGGTTTGCTCATCTCAGGGATTGCTGCGGCGCAGGGCGCACCGTTCTGGTTCGACATCCTGAAAAACGTGGTAAATGTGCGCCTGGCCGGTGCAAATTCGGATGCCGCTCCACAAAAAGGTTAGCGAAGAATATTCGTAACTGCTCACCCATGTCTTGGTTTAGGCATAATCAGCAAATTTTAATGCCCAAGTGAAACGAAAATCACTGGTTCGCAAAGCGCCCTGTGGGTTCTCAGCAAGTGGTGTTTTCGTGACGCGGCCTGAATTTGGCCGCTGCGCGAAAACACCCCGAAAAGTACCGTCTCCCCATTCCCGATTTTGGGAAGGGTTCTTTCACCCCGCACATCTGCACTTGCGTTCTGGTGCGATTTGCCGATTTGCTAAGCAAATCGCAAATCGTGTGTTCTTGGCGGGGGCCGGGGGTTCTTTCACCTCGCGCGTTCTTCGCGAGGATGGGTTCCTGCCAAAAAGCACCTACCCCGTGAGCAGTTACGAATATTCTTCCAAAAAGCGCGGGGTAACACACCCCGCGCTTTTTTGTTTACCTGTCACAAAACGCGCTGTTCCAATTCACCGTAAAACAACCAGCGTCCCAGAATTTCCTCAACCAGAATCCAGATAAATAAGCAGATTCGAAAATTCAAACCAGCCAGAAATGGAAAAGCAAAGGAACACAACAAAGCTATTAAGGCAGCCAAAATCATCCCATTCCGCAGCCGCATGACCGGCAGGCAGGACTTTCCCCAGGTGGAAATAAAGTACTCAGCCAACAAGAACAGGAAAGCTGCAGGATTTACCCAACCTATCGTTGAGTATGAATAAGCAAACCCCATCGAACCGGCTGCAACCTGTATCACAATCAGCGATAAATAAAATCCCAGGAGCATGGCGGATGATAAAAACCCGGCCAATGTGCGCCAGGTGTTCCAGACCGCCATGCTGCGCAGTCCGTAGACATTCGCCATCGTGTAAATCAATATCAGGCCCAGGCAAGAGGTTAGAAACTGTAGAGGCGGGAGAGGAAATAAAACCGAGAACAGCCAGCCGGTTCCGAATAAACCCAAATAAAGAATTTCCCGGCTCAAGGATGATTTTCCAAGATTGCCCAAGACCCGCCAGGCATTTCGTTTTCTGCCGAGATGAGCGAAGGAGATGAACATGCCAATTGCAAGCATAACACCCACCAGTAGGGCAGAAACCAGGCGCACCATAGGCGAGCCCGGCTGGACAAAGGAAAATATCAACTGGCTGGCCCAGAACATGCCAACCGCCATCTGGGCCAAAAGCGTAAAAGCGACCAGCGGCAGTTCACTTTTTGCATGTTTGGGTTTGATTTCCTCCCGGTTCGCCACATTTTTCTGCAAACTATTCGACATGGCGGGATGGGAATTAATCCTGATATGCGGCTGAGTGCGGGAATATGGAGGCAATGGGAAAGGATGTTGTGTGCTTGGTATCTCCCATAAAGCCCGGCCCTGACTGTCATTTTCCGATGATCCGATTTTTTCAAAATTCAATACCCGCATCGGACAGGCAGAAACGCAGGCCGGTTCCCCGCCAGCCTCCAGCGCATCAAAACAGAAGTTGCATTTGCTCATGACACCGTCTGAAGAGTTGAATTGAGGTACAGCGTAAGGACAGGCCCAGTTGCAATATCCACAACCAATGCACCGGGAAGAATCAAGAATGACAATGCCATCCTCCCGCACATTGTAAGCATTGACAGGGCAAACACCCGCGCACTTGGGATGCACACAATGATTACAAGCCATAGATAGGTTATACGAAAAGACATCATGACACCAGGCTGCACCAATTTGTTGCCATGCCCCCCCGGAAACCTCGATCACACGCCGCCATAAAACCCCCACGGGTAGATCATTCTTATCCTTGCAAGCGGCCTGGCAGGCTTTGCAACCTGTGCAGGCGCTGGCATCAAAAGTAAAGGCGTAGCTCATGCTGCCGCACCTTTTTTTGGATGCGGTGATGAGCCGGTATGCTTGACCGCATTGACCATGCTGGTGTGCTGCGCCGATCCAAAGGCAAAGGGCGTCCAGCGCGCTGAAGTCAGCACATTCACACAGCCTCCGTGATCAAGGCCGGTTTCGTCCGGTTCGTACCAGGCCCCCTGGGGAATATCGACAAGTCCCGGAATGATCCGGGGCGTAACGCGGCACGGCAGCACCAGCTCGCCGCGCTGGTTATATACCCGCACCATGTCACCATCTTTTATGCTGCGTTCGGCAGCATCCACAGGGTTCATGAAAACCCGTTGCGGAAAGGCTTCTTCCAACCAATCATTATTGTCATGCGTGGAGTGAACCCGATGCAGGGTATGGTGACCAATCAATTGCAGCGGGTATGGCTGCCCGGCATCTTCACCCCTGCCCGGACTTTCCCACTCCTGAATATATTTCGGAACCGCAGGAATTTCATCAGGGCGGCCAAGCTCAAATAGTTGGGTTGAAAAAATCTCAATTTTGCCACTCGGCGTATTGAGCGGGAAGTTTTCAGGGTCACGGCGAAAATCTTCAAAGGCAATCGCGGGCTTGCTGACCGGGCGCGTCCAGGCGCCCAGGTTTTGCTCGACGAACTCTTCCAGCGTAGGCAGTTCGGGAAAGCGCAAACGCCGGAATTCGCCAAGACAGAAATCTGTCCAGCCGCGTTCGTCACGTCCTTCGGTGTAAATCTCGCCGATTCCCAGACGTTCCGCCAATTCGGCGCAAATACGGAAATCGGATTTACATTCCCCGGGCGGTTCAACCAATTTTGGCTGCAGAATAACTTCATCACCATATTTCCAGCCGTCTTCCACCCCCCAGGTTTCAAACTGAGTACAGGCCGGCAGGATAATATCCGCGAACCGGGCAGTGGGTGTCAGGAAATTATCCTGAACAACGAGGAATTTCACCTTTGAAGGTTCGCGCAGAATTTGGGTTGTACGGTTCACATCCGCGTGTTGATTAATCAGACAGTTGGTTGCCACAGCATAGATCAACTTGATGTCGTTATCCAGCCGTTCCACGCCAAGCACACCATCTGCTGCGGCAGTCATGCTTCTGCCGCGCAGGCAGGCTTCAGTCCACAGGAAAACCGGTATGCGGGCTGTAACCGGGTTTTCACCGGTCGGGAAAACCGACCATAACCCGCCGCCATCCTCTGCCTGCAGCCCCAGGCCGCTGGCCCATCCACCAGGAATACCAAGATTACCAGTCATGGCTGCCAGCGTGCAACCAGCCCGCACCACCTGTTCCCCATAAGCGCGGCGCTGCATGCCATAGCCCTGATAAAGCACAGCGGGTTTACGGGTGGCATATTCACGCGCCAACCGCGTGATGGTTGCGGCAGGCACAGCCGTGATCGCCTCGGCCCATGCAGCTGTCTTTGGCTGGCCGTCCCGCCTGCCCAGAATGTAATCACTGTAACTCTCGGCGCCTTCAATGGGCATTTGACCAGCGTCAAATCCGACACAATGCGCGTTCACGAATTCAGCATCATGAAGATCTTCGGTCAGTATCACATACGCCATAGCGCTCATCATAGCGGCATCCGTACCCGGCCGGATGGGTATCCACTCATCCGCCAGACCTGCCGCGCTTAATGTGTGACGCGGATCGATACACACCACCCGGGCTCCGGCCTGGCGAGCCAGCTTGATAAAATAATCGCTGTTTGTGCCATCGCGCATCTCAGCCGGATTCCAGCCCCACATAATGATTAATTTTGCATTCAGCCAATCCTGACGCTGGTTGCCTGTGATCAGCGTGCCATAAACAGTGGGTGTTGCCAGGTTTGTCGCTCCCCACGAATAAGAATTATAGGTTCCCAGACAGCCGCCCCACAGGTTCATCAGGCGCCGTGCCACATCCGAGCCATTAAGCTGGTTATAGCTGCCAGTACCGTAAGGCACAAACATAGCCGACGAGCCATAACGTTGTTTGATATTCTGAAAATTGAACGCGACGGTATCCAGGGCTTCATCCCAGGAAATGGGTACAAATTGACCTTCGCCGCGCTGCCCGACCCGCTTTAATGGTTTGAGGAGACGGTCAGGGTGATATTGGCGGCGTAAATAGGAACGTCCGCGCACACAGGCTCGCAGCTGCGGAGCCGGCAACGTATCCGGGCGGTCGTCCGTCTCCAGGCGCACAATCCGGCCATCCCGAATGTGGGCAATCAGCAGGCAGCGACCGCCGCAATTATGGGCCGGGCAGCCAACCCGCACCCGAGATTCTTTAGGCAAGCCTTTCGTGGAAATTTCCATGCCGATAGTGTAGGTCTTTTGTCGCTCTTGCGGTAGTGATGGAGGTCATGTTTTTGGAAGGCAATTCTTTCTGCATCGAAATTTACGCTTTCAGATTGCCAGAATCGACTTCTGAACGCTCTACACGCTCAAATATATTATCTGCTAGAGAAATCTACCTGAGAGGCTGCCAGAGCCCTGTATTGCCTTCACAAAGCCCAAAATACTGCTTCTGGAACAAACTGGGCAAAATTAACTGCCCAAAAACATATTTTTGATCACCCCCCGGCCTCCAATCATCCCCTCCCGGCAGGTGTTACAATACTGAACTTATGGGTACTTTCCATTTCGGCATCCAACCCCACGAAAATTTGACCAAACCTTTACCCATCCAATGCCAGAAAAAATCCTGCACTCCCAGCTCCCCGCGCCTTTTATCTTTTCACAATCATCCTTGCAAGACTATGTCGATTGCAACCGGCGATTCCAATTAAGGTATATTGAACATTTGCAGTGGCCAGCGGTGGAAACCGCTCCGGTATTGGAAAATGAACGCCGCCAAATCGAAGGCCAGCAATTTCACCGCATGCTGCACCAATATTTTCTTGGATTGCCAATTGATAAAATCAATGCCATGGCAAAAAATTCAAACAGCCAAAACCTGGCACGTTGGTGGGATCATTTCCAAACCGAACGATTTGCTAATCAAATCGTGGGTACTTTCCATGACGAACGGACAACCTTCCCAGAGCAAACACTTTCAGCGCCGCTTGGCGGCCAGCGCATTACCGCCAAGTACGACTTGATCGCTATAAAGGATGGGCGGGCCACCATATATGACTGGAAAACTTACCACAAACGCCCCAGGGATGAATGGATGGCAATCCGGTTACAAACCCGCGTTTATCTAAGCCTCTTGATCGCGGCAGGCGCACACTTAAACGGGGGCCAGCCCTTCGCGCCTGAAAATGTTGAGATGGTCTACTGGTATGCTGAATTTCCCTCCGAGCCATCCCGTTTTCCCTACGATAAACAACATCATGACCAAGACTGGGCTGGATTATCCAACCTTTTACGCGAGATATCTGCCAAACAAAGTTTTCCGCTGACAGAGGATGAAAAGAAATGCGGTTTCTGCCCATTTCGCTCCTATTGTGAACGCGGCATCCGCGCAGAAGCTGGCGAAGAAAGCGAAACCGGTGCCGATTCTGATTGGGAACTAAACCTGGAACAGATCCAGGAAATTGAGTTTTAGAGACGGATAACAGGCATCCATGACACGCTGGCTTGAACCTGTCATTCATGAAGGACAACCCTTCCTTCCCAATTTTCATCCTTTGATTGGGCAGACGCTCATCGCCCGGGGTATTACGGATGAAGCCGCCGCCCTGGCCTTCCTAAATCCAGAAATATACATTCCCGCGCCCGCATCCGATTTACCCGGCCTTTCTGCCGCGGTAGAGAGAATCATCCGCGCCATACAAACCGGAGAACCCATCTGCGTTTGGGGTGATTTTGACGTAGATGGGCAAACTTCCACAACCGTGCTTGTGCAAAGTTTTCGAGAGTTGGGCGCGCTTGTCAATTACCATATCCCCATACGGCAAACCGAATCGCACGGCGTGAACCTCGAAAATCTGGAAAAAGTAATAGATCAAGGCGCAAAACTGGTCGTTACCTGTGATACCGGCATCAGTTCCCATGCCGAAGTCAGTTATGCCCGTTCCCGCGGCGTGGATATGATCATCACAGATCACCATGATTTGCCGGATAAACTGCCGGATGCCTGCGCGGTGGTAAATCCCAAAATGCTGCCAGAAGATCATCCCCTGGCAACCCTGGCAGGGGTGGGAGTGGCCTATAAATTAGCCGAAGAATTAATCGCCCGACTCCAGCCCAAGAATTTCCTTCCAGACAATACTGAACTTATAGGTACTTTCCATTTGCTTGATCTGGTGGCGCTGGGCCTGGTCGCCGATCTGGCTATCCTGCGTGGCGATGCCCGTTACCTGGTACAAAAAGGGCTGGCTGAACTCCGTCAAACAAAAAGGCTCGGTTTAAAAATAATCATGGAGCTGGCCGAAGTCTCAGCCGCCAACCTGACCGAAGAACATATCGGTTTTGCGCTTGGGCCCAGATTAAATGCCATCGGACGGCTGGGTGATGCCAACTCCATGGTGGAACTTTTAACCACAAACGATGCCAGCCGGGCGCGTGTGCTGGCAGTCCAACTTGAGAGCCTGAATGCGCAGCGCAAATTGGAATGCGACCAGGTGCTTCAGGCCGCGGAAGCACAGTTGCGCGCCAATCCCGAGCTGCTTGCGCAGCCGGTGATTATCCTGGCCCATCCACTCTGGCCGGGTGGAATTGTTGGAATTGTGGCCAGCAACATTGTTGAGCGGTATCACAAACCCGCCATCTTATTAACTGCCCCGCCCGGACAGCCTGTGCGCGGTTCGGCCCGCTCAATTGAAGGTGTCAACATCACCGCAGCAATCGCGGCCCAAAAAGAACTATTGATTGGTTTTGGTGGGCACCCCATGGCGGCTGGATTATCTCTTGAAGCCGAGAAACTGCCAGAATTTCGCAGAAAAATAGCGCAGACTGTGGAAAGGATGCTCGGCGGCAAATTACAACAGGAAGGCTCGTTGCAAATAAATAGCTGGATCGGTCTGGAAGATGCCAACCTTGAGCTGGCAGAACAACTGGAAAGCCTCGCGCCTTTTGGCCCCGGGAATGCCAAATTAATCCTGGCAAGCCACAACCTGGGCTTGAAATCAAGCACAAAACTGGGCAAGACAAAAGAGCATCTAAAAGTGACTGTTGTCGATGAAAACGGCAGCACCGGCCAGGTGCTATGGTGGGATGGCGGAAGTGAAGAAAACCTGCCCTCCCGCTTCGATCTGGCCTATTCTTTACGCGCCAGCGATTGGCACGGTTCCAGGCAGGCGCAACTGGAGTTTGTCGATTTCCGCGCGCTGGAAGTGAAAGAAGTTGCCCTTGCCAGGAAAAAACTAGAGATCATCGATTACCGGACAAGACCAAACCCGCAAGGTACCCTTATTGAACTTATGGGTACTTTCCATACCGAACTTATGGGTACTTTCCATACCGAACTTATGGGTACTTTCCATACCGAACTTATGGGTACTTTCCATACTATTGAGAAAAACGCAGGCAATCTTGTTTGCTGGGCTGAAGCCGAAGAGAAAAAACGGGTTGGTGGGCAGGATCGCAGTGAACTGATCCCCGCGCAAACGCTGATTATTTGGACAACACCCCCCTCCCGCCAGGAACTTCTATCCGCGATGGCAAAGGTAAATCCAGAAAAAGTGATCGTGTTTGCAATTGATCCCGGTTTCGATGAACCTCAAGCCATGCTCGATCGTCTGGCTGGATTGGTCAAGTTTGTACTGAATAAAAAATCTGGAAAAACCAGCCTTTCGCAATTGGCCGCGGCCCTGGCGCAGAGAGAGATAGCAGTACGCCTGGGTCTCGAGTGTTTATCCCAAAATGGCAGTCTGACACTGGATATAAAGGCGAATGGGGATGTACTTCTGACTGATGACGGAAAATCGAGCTTGATTCACACTGAATCAATTTCTACTGAGCTCAAAAATTGTCTGAATGAGGGTCGATCCTATCGGAAACACTTTCGAGAACAAACCGAAATCAACCTGACATAAAACATCTCACCAAAAGCTCTGGAAAAAATAATATAAAGAGAAAGCGAAAAAAACATGGAAAAACTACCTGAACATGGCGCCTGCTTCGTATGCGGCACCCAAAACCTACAAAGCATGGGACTCACCTGGTATCTTGCTGAAAATAATACCATCCACACCGATATGGTTTTCACATTATCGCACCAGGGCCCGCCCGGCCACGTGCATGGCGGGGCCTCCGCCGCGGTGCTGGATGAAGCCATGGGGGCAGCGGTCTGGCGAGCCGGTCACAGCGTGGCAGCAGTTAATCTTGAGATCAATTACAAAAAACCTGTACCGCTTGGGCAAAACATCATCATTGAAGCCCGGGTCACTGAAGTACATCCCCGCAAGATTTACGCCACAAGTGAGATGCGGCTTCCAGATGGCAGCATCGCTGTCACCGGAAAAGGCATTTACGTACATGCCCCGCATTTATTCAAAGACTCAAGTTTTGGATAAGGAGTCAAACTTCGTTTCCATCCCCACATGGATGTATTTGGTTTTCCCGTAAAAGGAAAAAATCAAAACATGACGTACACCAGGTACACAATGGAGATCAGCCTTTCATTTTGGCCTTTTTTTCCTTTGAGCCCCCTGTGTCCATTGTGTTTAGGGACTTTTCCTCAAAAAACGAGAGACGCATATATTTTCAAGCGTTCTAAGCCCATTTCAATTATTTTTCGCCAGCCGCATCCAGCGGCGTGGAAATAAGTGCGAAACGCGCATTTGTAAGCGCTGCCAGGTCATCAGGAGACAGCGCCAGATTCAAACCGCGCTGACCGCCAGAAACGTGCAGTTCCGGAAGATTTTTTGCAGAGCCATCGATCACAACCTGAAAACCCTTATTAATCAAGGCCAGAGGAGAAATACCTCCCGCTTGCAGACCTGTCAATGTTTCGGCTTCTTTCTCTGTGGGTAAATTTACTTTTTTCTCCCCAACCGCGGCCGCGATCAATTTCAAATCTGCCTGACCAGTACCGGGGATCACCGCCAAAATCGGTTTCCCCGGTTTTTGACGGGTAATCACAATTGTCTTGTAAACGATGGCAGGATCAATATTTAAAATCCGGGCTGTTTCCAGAGCGCCAAGTTTTTCAGCCACTGTTTCAAAAGCGGTGTACCTGATCTTCCTGGCATCCAGGAAACGGGTTACATTATTCACCAAAGTCATGGGATTGATTATATAATACCCTGTAGGCCAGGGAAAACATGCTGATATTTTTCCTGCGGGGCTTTTTAAAATATAGAAAAACAGCAGAGGATGGTTATCCACTCTCTGCTGTTTTTGTAATCTTTATTTTTTAGCCCAGATCGCCAATTCGATCACAACCCTGTCAAAATAACTTTCATTCGGCAGGCTGCCAGCGCCATATTGCAAATCTGAAACAGTAGCGATCATTTGCAAAGTCTGGGTTTCCAGAACAACCTTCTTCAGGGGCGCGATTGCCACAAGCTCTCCCTTGGCTTCCAGCTTTGCCCTGAAACCAGCATCACTAAAAGCATGGGGGCTCATCAAAACCTTTGTGACTGTCTGAATGTCATTCTTATCAAACATCCAGACCTCAAAGGCTGTCACTTTCTTGGGATCGCCCACACCAATGGTTTCAGATATGCCAACACCACACTCACCCAGGAATTCGCTGGTTGGCGAGTCGATGCTGAATGAGTCATCATACAAATCATCACCAATGACATAGGTGGTCACATACTGGGCAACGGGTGGGGGCCCACCCTGAGCCTCATAATTGGTCTTTTCTGTTGAACGTACGATATCCGCGGCTTGCTGGGCAGGAGTACCTTGCGTTGTGCGCCGCCCTCCCCCCCGCAACAGCCAAAAAGCAGCCGCCAAAACACCGCTAATGGCTAATAATGCGCCCACAATGATTGCCACACTGACAACCATACTCGAGGAACCCGAGGATGTTGGCGTAGGTGTCGCAGCCTTTCCTCCTGCCGTATTCAGAACCTTTTTGCGGGTTAGCATTTGGGTATATTGGACCAGGAAATTGGGATCGATCTTGCCGGGGCTGGACTTGACGGAATCCAACAGTACCGGCCCGTTAGTCCCCAGATCTTTGAACCGCTGGATGGCAAGATCCTCGTCTGCATTTACGCGGTACGAATCAATCGACATTCGCAGGTATTGATCCTGCAAATCCTGTCGCAGCAGGTTCACTGGAGCATCGTACCACTCCACTGGCATCACTTGCCAACCAACAAACAAACCCAGAATCAGGCCTACCACAAGAGCCAGAATTCCGATTACAACAGGCCGCTTCAATATGTTTGAAAAATTCATGTTGCGCTCCTATCCCAGAACGTACGTTTTACCTATTATACAAGAAATTTACAGCTCGCGAACATGTATACACGATCAATAGATCATTCTGATCCGTCAGGAATCAGGAAGGATTTTTTCCAGTAAGAAGGTTTCCGAACAATTAAGGCAGGTTACTTCACGTTTATTAGAAATCATCAGCATGCCCTGACAATTTGGGCATGGGCTTGAAATTGGCCGCTTCCAGGAGGTAAATTCGCAATTCGGATAGTTGGCACAACCGTAAAATACGCGTCCTTTGCGAGTTTTGCGTTCGACAAGTTCACCTTGATCCCGGGGACAGCCCACGCCAATCTTCTCCAACCAGGGCTCAGTATGCCGGCATTCAGGAAAACCAGCGCAAGAGATGAATTTACCAAATCTGCCAAATCGTATCACCAGGTTCTTACCACACTCCGGGCAGGCCCTCCCAATCGGCTCCGGGCCAGATTTCGCCACGGGCATTTCTGCCTGGGCAGTCAAAACTTTTTCGGCAAATGGCCGGTAAAAGCTATCCATCACCTGTACCCAATCGGCCTGGCCGCCTGCAATTTTATCAAGATTGTCTTCCATGGAAGCTGTGAAATTCATATCCACAATTTCGGGGAAATATTGAACCATCATTTCATTAACAAGAACACCCGTTTCTGTTGGCTCCAGACGCTTGTCCACACGAACGACATAGCCACGTTCCTGGATTGTAGACATGATCGGCGCATAGGTGGAAGGACGGCCAATCCCAAAAGCTTCGAGGGACTGAACCAACGAGGCTTCGGAATAACGCGGCGGCGGCTGGGTAAAATGCTGTTCAGGGATCAGGCGAATAAGGGTTTGTTTTTGCCCTTCAGCAATATCCACTGGTATCCGGACATTGTCGTCGCCCTCGCCTTCCACGGGTTTGGCATCTTCATCACGGCTTTCTTCATAAACAACCAGGAATCCAGGAAATTTGACAGCCGATCCGGCCGCACGGAAAACATACTCGTGCTGTGATTTTCCAGTCACTTCCACCGAAAGAGTGTCGTAGACCGCCGATTCCATTTGTGAAGCAACAAACCTTTGCCAGATAAGCTGATAAAGTTTAAACATAGCCGGTTCCAGATAGGTCTTCACAGACTCTGGGTCACGCAATACAGAGGTTGGCCGGATGGCTTCATGAGCTTCCTGAGCTGCAACAGCACGGGTTTTATATTCTGGCGCCTGGGCAGGCAAAAAGTCATTTCCGTAACGCCCGGCTATATACTTGCGCGCTTCATCCCTGGCGGTATCTGAAACATTGGTAGAATCTGTACGCATGTAAGTGATCAGACCGGTTGTCCCGCCATCACCAACATCGATCCCTTCATACAATCCCTGCGCCAATCCCATGGTACGCTTGGCGGTGAAACTCAATCGGCGGGAAGCCTCTTGCTGCAAGGTGGATGTGATAAAAGGGGCAGCAGGTTTACGCCGGCGTTCGCCCCGTTTTACCTTTGAAACACTGTAATCAATTTTTTCGATATCCAAAAGAATTGGCTTGACATCCGTTTCGGCGCTCAGTTCAAATTCTTTATCGTCAATCCGGGAAAGCCTGGCAACAAATGCAGATTTAGCCCTGGCGCCAACTGGCTTAAACTCTGCTGAAATTGTCCAGTATTCCTGAGCGGTAAAATCATTTATTTCCGCTTCACGTTCCACAATTATACGCAAGGCCACGGATTGTACGCGGCCTGCGGAAAGCCGCCCGCGTACCTTTTCCCAGAGAATTGGGCTAATCGAATAACCCACCAGGCGGTCTAAAACGCGCCTGGCTTGCTGCGCATTAACCAGATCCATATCGATGGCGCGGGAATGGCTGAAGGCTTCCTTGATCGCGGGCGCAGTAATTTCATGGAAAGTGACGCGATGCGTTCGAGCAGGATCGATTTCAAGTGCTTCGAATAAGTGCCAGGAGATCGCTTCACCTTCGCGGTCAGGGTCGGTTGCGAGAAAAATTTCCGCATGAGATTTTGCCAGTTGCTTAAGCTCTTTAACAACCGGTTTTTTTTCGTTGGGTACCCGATACTTGGGCAAGAATTCATGATCTACATCCACAGATAGCTGGGAGCGCAGAAGGTCGCGCACATGACCAATCGAAGCTTTTACGGTATATCCTTTTCCCAAAAAGCGTCCGACAGTTTTGGCTTTGGCTGGCGATTCGACAATAACAAGTTTACCTGTGCGTTTCGGTTCGGGTTTTTCGATAACAGGAGCGGTCATCCCAGTATGTGCTTCAGTTCTTCCTGTCCGATATAAGGATGTACCACAAATCGGGCAAATCCCGCGCGTCACAGGTGCGCCTAATTTATTAAACATAGCCTCAGGACTCGTAATTTCCCGTTTGGATTTACATTTCATGCAATAAGCTTCCATCTAACCTCCATCTTGTTAAGCCCGCCTCCAGGGCAAAGCTTGCCTGCAGCAGATTGCTTAACAAAATTGTTTAAATTAGCGAACACTGGAATACATTACCAGTTGCTCCGTAAAGTTCTTCAACTTCCAAAAACAATCAAAATATAAGTAAAACACAGGATAACACAACCACATCATCAACGTGGGGAATTTGGTACTTTGAGGTGATGTTTCCTCAGGCGTATGAAAGGATGAACCGTCCCCTGACCATGAAATTCCAAACTGCCTATTCATTTTGGAAAGATAACCTACTCTCCTCCAGAAAGTTTATACTCTGCCTGCTCTTCCCGGATGGCTACATAATTCATGCCGCCCATTTGCCTTACCATTCCCTTCAACTCCATCATCGTAAGCGCTGCAGATATTTTTTCAATCGGCAAACCCAGGCGGGCGCGGATTTCATCAACATGGATTGGTTCCGCGCCAAGGGAATTCAGAACGGCTGCCTCGGTGTCATTGGCAGGCAAGGCTCGCCTGATTTCACGGCGTTCAACATTACGGGTTAGGTCCAGCGCCGTGAGCACGTCAGTGGGCTGCAGTAATATTCTGGCGCCATTGGAAATTAAACGATTGGTGCCCCTGGATTGAGGTGCATACACAGAACCCGGTACTGCAAATACTTCACGCCCCTGATCTGCGGCAAACCCTGCAGTAATCAGCGCACCGCTGACATCCCCGGCCTCTACAACTACCACAGCCATCGACAATCCGCTGATGATGCGGTTGCGTGGCGGGAAATTTGCGCTGTCCGGTGGTGTTCCAGGGGCATAATCGCTGAGAATGGCGCCATGCAGCGCAAGTTTTTCTGCCAATTGGCGATGTTCAGGAGGATATATTTTGTCCACACCAGAACCCAGCACGGCCAGCGTTCTGCCGCCAGCCTTCAGGGCCGCCTGATGTGCAACCGCATCCACGCCGCGCGCCAAACCACTCACAACAGTCACGCCGTTTTGGGCAAGCACCGTTGCGAGTTCTTCAGTTACCTGGCGGCCGTATGGGCTGACCGAACGCGTGCCCACAATTGCAACCGCCCAGGCATCTTCGGCGGTTAATTCGCCCCGCGTATAAAGCACTGGTGGCGGTTGATCAATCTCTTTCAGGTGGGCAGGATAATCAACATCTTCCCAGGTAAGTACCTGGATGTTGTTTTTCCCCATCTGGATCATGTATTCATCGAGATTCACACTCGACCTGGCCAGAAGGACCCGCTCTGCCAGTCTGGCACTCAGACCCGCTCTAACAAGGTCAATACCAGAAGCGCTCCAGGCGGTTTTTGTATCGCCAAAGTAATCGAGCAAAGTCTGCAAACGGACTGCCCCGATTCCTTTGACCAATGAGAAACCAACCCAATAACGTTTATCGTCCATTTTTTCCAATGCGGATCGACAATCAATCTTCTGTTGTTTCTTCAGTGTTCTCGTTATTGGCAATCAGCCCGGGCAACAGGTGAACCCGCATCGTCCTGGCCTCCAGGTTTACATCCAGAATAACTTGTTGAATTGCCGGAATTAGAATTTCACGCGCTGGAGTTTCCCCGGCGGGAGTAACAACATAAACATCATTCGCGCCAGTGATAATAATCTCGCTGATGGTTCCGAGCGCCACATTATTTTCATCAACCACGCTCAATCCCAGAACCTGGTGATGATAATACTCGCCAGCGGGTAAGGCCGGTCGATCCACAGCTTTAACATAAATCATCTGGGTGCGATATTTCGCGGTTTGCTCGGCATTATTAATGCCCTCAAACCCAAGAATCAACCCATCGTTATGAAATCTTCGACGGGTAATTTTTAAAGGTTGTTTTTTCTCACCAAGAAAAACAAAAGTTCCCGGTTTCAAACGCTCTGGAAAATCCGTTATCACATCAACCAGTAAATCTCCGTGAATCCCATGAGATCGTCGCAGAGTGCCGACTGCCAAATAGACAACAGGCTCGCCGACTGCTGGCGAGCCTGGAAGATCAGTAAACTCGGTCACATTGGAGGCCGACATTAAGGCTCCAACACATCAAGCGTTACCTGTTGTCCTTCGCGTTCTGCGGCAACCCGCAACAACACACGGATTGCATTCGCCACACGACCACTCTTCCCGATTACGCGTCCCATGTCATCTCTTGACACCTTAAGTTCTAATCGAACGCGATTTCCCTGGCGGGATTCCATAACTTCCACCTGTTCAGTGTTTTCAACAAGTGCTTTGGCAATGTATTCAGTGAGGACTTTCATTTGCTCCTCTGGGCCTGTACCTCGCCCAAATCCAAAAATATACCGGTAACCAGGTTTTATGGGTACTCAGGAAAGAGCGAAAAAAATCGCCTTTTTCCTCACCACCTCATTCCACGCTGGAAACCGGATTATATGGAAAAAAAATAATGTTACTATTCAGCCATATTCCGAAATTGTCATTGCGAGCCGCCGCTTTTGTTCTTTCCCGAAGGACACCGGGACAGGTGTGGCGGCGTGGCAATCCCTGCTCCCGGTGAGGAGATTGCCACGCTCGCTGGAGAGCGCTCACTCGCAATGACATGGCTGAGTAGTTACAAAATAATTATCTATTGGTTGTGAGCGGTGCAGCGCGCTTAACTTCTGCGGCTTTACCTTCTTCCAACAGAGCTTCCAATGCCTCGCCCTTGCGAAGACGGGCAAAACGATCAGAAGTACCGGTTGTCCTGAAAAGCTGGGCAACCGATTCAGTAGGCTTCGCACCTTTGTGCATCCATTCAAAGACACGAGCTTCGTCAATGGTCAGGGTGCCGGGTTCAGTGCGGGGGTTGTAGAAACCGACGATCTCAAGGAAACGCCCATCACGGGGTTTTTCTGAGTCTTGAACAACAATACGGTAGGCAGGTTGGTTCTTGAGACCGACACGGCGTAAACGAATGCGAACCATGGAATTTACTTACTCCTTAACTTAGATTAATTTGATGAGTATGACTGAGGCCCCATTTTGTGGCCGAGGTACATACCCTCCATTGGTTGGCGACAACCACTGTGAGCAAGGTGAGCACGAAAGGAGTGCCTCCCACAAGGCTGATATGCCCGAACAGTTATTTTACCTGAAAAATCACATTATATGAAGGGAATTAACCGAAGAGTTTTGGGAGACCCTTCATGCCTGTTTTTTGCAGGGTCTTCATCAATTTTTGAGTTTCCCGGAACTGCTTAATCAAACGATTAACATCCTGGACTTCATGCCCCGACCCACTGGCGATGCGCCGGCGGCGGGATGCATTCAGAATTTCAGGATCGCGCCTCTCCTTACGAGTCATGGAGTTAATAATCGATTCCATTAGCTTGAAGTTATTTTCAATATCACGAGGATCAACGGATTTGGCAGCCTGCCCGAGTTGACCGGGTAACATTTCCATGATCTGGCTGAGGGGACCCATTTTGCGCATCTGCCGCATCTGATCCAGCCAGTCTTCCAGATCCATCTGGCCTTTCATCATTTTCTCGGCCTGCTTTTGCGCCGTCTGGGAATCAAAAGCAGCCTCGGCCTTCTCAATCAGGCCGATCATATCTCCCATACCCAGGATGCGCGATGCCATCCGGCCGGGGTCATAGGCTTCAAGCGCATCGAGTTTTTCACCCGTACCCAGGTATTTAATGGGCACACCTGTGACAGAACGGACAGAAATGGCGGCACCGCCGCGCGCATCGCCATCCATTTTGGTCAGCACCAACCCGGTGATGGCGACTGTATCCCGAAAACCCTCGGCAACATGCAGGGCTTCCTGCCCGATCATGGCATCCACAACCAGCAGAACCTCAACCGGTTGGATTTTTTTCTCGATCGCCCTCAATTCTGTCATCAGGGCTTCGTCAAGCTGGGAACGGCCAGCCGTGTCTACGATCATAACGGAGTAACCGCCTTTTTGGGCCTGGTCAAGCGCATAGGCTGCCAGTTCCGGCGGTTTCTTGCTGGTATCCACGATCACAGGAACACTTACACGCTCGCCCAACTGCTGAAGCTGCTGAATGGCTGCCGGGCGGTACGGATCGCCAGCCACAAGCATGACGCGCTCACCTTTGGCACGCAGAAGCCTGGCCAGTTTGCCAGTCTGAGTGGTTTTCCCGGAACCCTGCAAGCCAACCATCAAAATTACACGCGGTTTTGGGCCGGTTAGATTGAGCGGGGCAGCTTCACCGAGCGTGGCAATAAGTTCTTCGTGAACGATCTTGATCACTTGCTGGCCTGGGTTCAAAGCCCGGGACACTTCTGCCCCAACGGCTCGTTCGCGGATACGAGCAATAAAGCTCTTGACCACGCTGTAATGAACATCAGCTTCGAGCAAGGCCAGGCGGACTTCGCGCATGGCAGCATCAACATCTGCTTCGGATAATTTTCCGCGCCGGCGAAGGTTATCAAATACTTGGTTAAGTCGATTAGTCAGGTTTTCAAACATGGCGAGAAGATTGTAGCGTGTTTGGCTTTCAGGGTCAATGGATTACAGCGTCGAAAAATTACCACAATGAATTTTTGGTCTAACAGGCGGTATGATATGATTATATGCAAAAGTAGTGAAAAATACCTCTTGGAAAGTACCCACCCACAGGGCAAATGTAAGTTCAGTATAGATCAAAAAGCCGCGCAGAAATTTCACCCTTCTCAAATAATATACGATGACTCGACGTTCAATTGTGTTAATCCTACGGATTGTACAAGGGTTGGCTGCATTTATCTGGCTGGCCATCCTGCCAACCACCGCTGAAAAAGGGATGCTTTTTGGTTTTTCGCTTTCACGCCTGGCTTTATTGGGGATTTCGGCAAGTCTGACCGGGATTTCGATCTTCTTTTTCTGGTATCAGCGGAAATTAACGGGAAAATTCATCAAAGATAGCCTGACTAAGTCAGTCTACAGACTTTCCATTTTGATATGTGCTATTAGCTTGCTGTCCATGATCATCCTGCGGGCGCTCGGAATGACCACAGGCTATATTTATACCGCTTACGCCGGCCGCCTGGCTCCTCTGGCATTTTGGTTCGGGGTTTCAGCGCTTGAACTGGCAATCATGCTGGCCTATGACTTTCCCGATAGTTCCTGGAAAAATCAACAGGCCAAAACCATCTTGATTTATGCACTCTGGATTCTGGCCATTCTGGTTGTGATTGTTGTTTTTGTTGCGATCACAAAAATCGGAATCACACCTTACAACGATGGTTCGTGGGGTGTTCCAACCACTCCCCTGCTGGAATGGCAAATCCTGCTGGCACTTTGCCTGAGCGTGGCAGTCATGGCTCTCAGAAAACAATGGCACTGGCTGCAAAAAGACCGTTACAATTTTCTTCTAATATACATAATTACCTGTCTAATCTGGCTGTCTCAACCCGTCAATCCCGGTTATTTTGCCACGCCGCCGCGCGCACCCAATTTTGAAATCTATCCATTTTCTGATGGTCTTATCTATGCACAATATGCGCAATCGGCACTGGTTGGGAATGGCTTTATGTGGCCGGATGTGCCCACCCGTCCACTTTACATTACCTTTCTAACCTGGCTGCATGCCATCGCCGGGCAGGATTATAACCATGTGATTGCCTTGCAAACCATTGTGCTGGCAGTTTTCCCAGCCATCCTGTATTTATTAGGGAAAGAAATTGCCGGGCAGGAAGTTGGCTATGGAATTGCTCTTCTGGCAATTTTACGTGATTTGACAGCCAATATCGCGGCCCCATTTGCAAATAACTACACCTATACGAAGTTATTCTTCTCTGAAATCCCAGCCGCTTTACTGATAAGTCTTTTCACCTTGCTGATCATACGCTGGGTGAAGCAGCCCAAACCAGCCTGGTTCCCCTTGCTGGCGGGCGGAATCCTGGGGTTATGCTCCCTGATCCGCTTGCAAAGCGCAATTTTACTTCTGGCGGCGATCCCAATTGCCTTTTTTGCCATCAAAAATAAAAAAAAGTTCTTTTCGGGGACTTTTCTCATCGTTACCGGGTTGATCCTGGCGCTCGCACCCTGGTTGGTGCGAAATTATAAAGCCACAGGCGGCCTGGTTTTGGATAACCCAATTTCACAAACCATGGTGCTTGCCAGGCGTTGGAGCGGAGATAATGGCAACACACTTTTCCCGCATTTACCCGGTGAGAGCGAATCGCAGTATTCCAGCCGGATGGCCGGACTGGCAATTACCAGCCTGCGCACAGACCCCGGGCGAATACTTGGCTCGGCTGTAAACCACTTTTTTAACAATGTAATTTCAACCTTATTCGTCTTTCCGCTGCGCGACCAGCTTGACAGCCCCGGCGATCTGATCTGGCCTACGCGCGCCTTCTGGCAAAGCTGGGCCGGACAGCCGGCCGCCGGACAAATCCCTCTGATTGGGCTGTGCCTTATTCTACTTAGCGCCGGTTTGGCCTTCGCCTTCCAGAGGAACGGGGTAATCGGCCTGCTGCCTTTGGCGCTCAATCTCGTTTATAACGCCTGGACAGCCCTTTTCCTCAGCTCCGGCGACCGCTTTCTAGTTCCAGTAGATTGGGCAATTTACCTCTATCTTTTTCTGGGGTTATTGAGCCTCATCAGTCTGATATTCAACATTTCAGTGGAAACGCTTTTCCAAAAACCAGCCGGAGCTTCTGTTTCCTGCGGAATAGCCTTCCCGGTTTCCTGGAAGAACATCGGATTGACCGCCTTGTTTATTGTGTTATGCGGCGCCAGCCTTCCGATCACGGAATTGGTATTCCCACAAAAATATATCCAACCCACAGGGCGCATGCCCACAGGGCGCATACCCGCAGGGCGCATGCCCGCAGATACGACGCAACCCCAGTTGATTACAGTCAGTGGCCGGGCTCTCTATCCTCGCTGGTATGCTGCGGGAGACGGCGAACCCGGTTCTGCCAAGCTCGGTTATGGAAAATCAGATCAAGACCACCTGGTATTTTTTCTCACGGGCCAGAGGAATGCGCTTGTGATCCTGCCCATCAGCCCGGCGCCCAAATATTTCCCCAATGCCGCTGACGTAACTATCACTGGCAGCCTGGTGGATGGGGTCTTGAACGCGCAAAAAATTGTTATTCAACTGAACAATAAATCTGCAGAATATACACGCTAAAAATCCCTGGTTTTAATGGAGTTTGTGGTGTTGCCATTTTTCCCAAACCACAAAATAAATCAGAACCAGCAAAATTCCTACACAAGCGAAAAAATGGCTCAAAAATCGTCAGTTTAAACCAAAAAATAGGGGGCGGAAAATAGGTAGCTATGTAAAATCTTTAGAAAAAGATCGATGCGACAGTGAATATGGAAGCGATCACAATAAAAACTGAACAGATAATCGAAAACCATTTTTGGAATCCATTATTCACATAGCTCCCCATCAAGTTACGATCACTTGTCAATTTGATCAAATAATAGAAAACGAGTGGCAAAGCGATGGCATTGATAATTTGCGTCACAACGGCTATCTGGAAAAGCGACACGTTGGAAAACACAGCGATGAACATGGCAACCAGAAGTTGAATCCCATACAGGATATAAAAAGTCTTGCTTTTTTTGAATGTATCATCCAAACTGCCAGATACACCAAAAAATTCGGCAAAAGCATAGGCTGTAGAAAGCGAGACAACCACCAGCCCCATGAAACCCGCATTCAGGATCCCGAATGCGAACAACATTCCAGCCATTTTCCCGGCAAAAGGTTGAATAGCCAGGGCGGCCTGCTCCCCCGATACCAGCGTGATCCTATTTACATACAAAGTGGCGGCAGTCGCAACAATCATAAAGAAGGAGAAAAAATCGGTTAGGAAGGCACCCCAGTAAGTTTCAAGCTGGGAAAGGCCAACCTTTCCTTTTTCAATTTTTTTATCTGAGGCAAAACTGCTGATAAAAAATTGGCCCCAGGGGGTGATGGTTGTACCAAGCACGCCCATCCCGATAATTAAAAAATCACGCAGATAACTTTGCGTAAAATCAACCCCATGCGGCCAGATCAGGTTGGTGGTTGCCATGCTCCAATCAGGTTTGGCCATAAAGGCCGAGAAAATATATGCCAGGAAAAACAGGCAGGCCACCAGCATGATATTTTGAGTAAATTTGTAGTTTCCGCGTGTGATTACCACGAAAGATACCAAAACGATCGCTATAACAGCCGGAATAGGTGAAATATTGAACATGGCGCTGGTGGTTTTCACAGCCGACAACTCGGTCACCAGGGTGCCAATATTTGCAACCAGTAGAGCGCCGAACATGAATAAGGCCGATTTGACGCCGAACTTTTCACGGATCAAATCCGCCAGACCTCTGCGGGTAATAATCGTCAGCCGCATCCCCATTTCCTGGGTAACCGCGAGCAGGAGAGTGATCACTGGCAACAGGAAGAGAATTGGATAACCAAGTTTCGCCCCGGCAATCGAATAAGTCGCCACACCGCCCGCGTCATTATCAGCCATAGCTGTAATCGTTGCCGGGCCAAACACAGATAAAAATAACAGGACCTTTCTCCAGAAACTGGAAAAGAAAGGACGTTGATTCTTAATGATCAAGTCAGGATTCATCAAGTGTCTCCCCGAAAATTAGCGATAAAAACGTGGAAGGCGCTTCTTCCAGGCAGTCGGAATGATTTTATCGAGCGCATCATCAGCCGTGACGATCCCCTGAATAATATTCTGATCATCCACCACAGGAACTGCAAGCAAATCATATTTTGTAATGATCTGGGCAACATCTTCCTGGTCATCAAGGGCGTTGACCTTTTTGACGCGATCATCCATAAAATCTCTAACCAGCATGCCAGGTTCAGCAAAAACCAGATTTGTAAGTGAGCAAACACCGATCAAATGCAATTCCGTGTCTGTGACATAAACATACAGAACGGTTTCAATCCCGGCGGCCGTTTCGCGCAATAATTTAATGGCCTGCTCCGCAGTCACATCGGGCGGAACCACAGCATAATCGGTTGTCATGATGCCGCCGGCCGAATCCTCCGGGAAGGTCAGCAAGTGGCGAACTTCATCTGCTTCCTCTTTTTCCATCATCGAAACGAGTCGTTGGCTGCGCTCGGCCGGTATTTCAGCCAGAAGATCGGCAGCTTCATCCGGTTCCATTTCTTCCAAAATATCCGCCGCACGCTCATCATCGATATCTTCGATCAAACTGGCCTGAAATTCGGTCTCAACCTGTTCCAGGGCATCAGCCACCTGTTCGACATTCATGGATTCCAGGAATTGACCGGTTTCCAATTTATTCAAATCACTTAAAATTTCCGCCAGATCCGCTGGGTGCAAATCAGCCAGGCTTTCAGCCGGAACCCGTAAACGCATAAACTGATCGTGATGGATCAATTCTACGTTATCCCATGATATGAAATTTTCTGGAAGATGAAGATGTAACCCTGAGGCCAGGGCATGCGTGGCATGCTCCAACCCAACCCGGCGTAAAATCCCCATCACACCCACATCCACATTGCTTATAAATAAAGTTTCATTTACACGCACAAGTTCGAGGTCGTTTACCCTGACAACCCGCGCGCCATCTGTATCGATGATTTGCTTATCGAGAACATCCCGGGCAAGATAGACATCATCTTCGTTCATTTCATAAGACGGTACATCTTCCACATGGCATTTCAATGGGATGGCTGGCGCAAACAATGACATGACTGTTGTGACAGGCACAAGGTGCTTTTTACCGCCATGATCGATCACCAATGCATCCACGACCGGATGCGGAAATTCTGCACGTTCACGTGCGATTAAATCATCAAGTTTTCCAACATAATTACCGTCAAGATCAGTGATCGTGCGGCCCAGGATTTCGCTTAAGAATGCCATAGTTACCTCCTACAGTTGATATCTTGCCCATGTAAACACCGGGGGATTTCTTCCGGTGATTTTTATCGTTTT
>CAIWAX010000360.1 GCA_903910795.1 uncultured Anaerolineae bacterium | reverse complement strand
GAACGGGAGCGCCTGCGCCAGGCTTACCTGGCTGCCCTGGAAGCAGTGGCAGAAATGGCTGAAAATGGGCGCGATTACCAGGCCGCGCTGAACCATACCCGCCGCCTGCTGCAGGAAGATCCGCTGCATGCCGTTGCCAACCGCCAGTTGATCCGGCTGTACGCCCTGACAGGCAACCAGCCCGCTGGCCTGAAAGCCTATCTGGTTTATGCCGCACTGATAAAGGCCGAGCTTGGAATTAATCCGGAACCCGAGACTCAGGCCTTGTATGAACAGCTTAAGCGGCCTGCCGAACAAGCCGAACCCGGTGGGCCTGTGCCAGCTCCTCTGGTGGGCCGGCATACCGAGTGGAACACACTCAAGGACGCCTGGCGACATGCTGCCGCGGGCAATCCCCAGGCAGTATGGATCAGCGGCGAAGCCGGGATTGGCAAAACCCGCCTGGTGGAAGAATTAATCGGGTGGGCCACCCGCCAGGGGCTGCGCTCAGCGCTGGCCAGTTGCTACCCGGCTGAAGGCAGCCTGCCGTATGCGCCAGTGGTGACCTGGCTGCGGGCGCGGCCATTAGCACGCCTGGAAACGGTCTGGTTGAGCGAGCTTTCGCGCCTGCTGCCGGAACTGCTGCAATCTCATCCGAACCTGCAAGCGCCCGGCCCGATTACCGAATCCTGGCAGCGCCAGCGCATGTTTGAAGCCTTGGCCCGGGCGGTACTGGAGGAGAAAAAACCGCTCCTGCTGGTGATTGAGGATATCCATTGGTGCGACCAGGATACCCTGGAATGGCTGCATTACCTGTTGCGCTATACCACCCATGCGCCCATTTTGATTGTTGCGACTGAACGCAGCGAGGAAAGCACCGCGGATGATCACCCCCTAAAAAAACTACAGGGTGGTCTGGCGGCTGCCCAAAAATTGAGCCAGATACATTTACACCCGTTGAATGAAAACGAATGCCTGCAGCTGGCAGCCCAAACTGCGCCAGGCGGGCTGCGCCAGGATGTGGCTGCCCACATTTTTCGGGAATCAGAAGGTAACCCGCTGTTTATAGTTGAGATGGTCCGTCTCGGGCACCTGCAATCAAGTTCGGCGCAGCTACCCGGCGCGGCGAAACCTGTTCCAGAGAAAGTTCTGGCGGTAATGAGGAGGCGGATTGGCCAGCTCAGCCCGCCAACGCGTGAGCTGGCCAGCCTGGCTGCTACCCTGGGGCGCGAGTTTCGGCTGGAGGTGCTGCGTAAGGCCAGCGGACTGGAAGAGATGGCCCTTGTGCAAGCTCTGGATGAGCTGCTGGCACGCCAGGTTGTGCGCGAACTGGCCCACGACCGCTTTGATTTCAGCCACGATAAGCTGCGCCAGGCCGTATTCAGCGGGCTGAGCAGCGCCCACCGCCGCCTGCTGCACCGGCAGGCCGCCGAGGCTTACCTGAAGCTGGCCGGCGAAGATTCCCAGGCCTGGAATGCCGAAATCGCCAGCCATTATGAATTAGCTGGCATGGCTCAGCCGGCCAT
The DNA here is from genome assembly GCA_903910795.1 of uncultured Anaerolineae bacterium. Classification (GTDB taxonomy): domain Bacteria; phylum Chloroflexota; class Anaerolineae; order Anaerolineales; family Villigracilaceae; genus UBA5195. The sequence goes on along the minus strand of CAIWAX010000360.1, from coordinate 4,197 downwards.
CCATCATTATCGCCTGGCAGCCCTCTCCGCAGCCCGGATTTTCTCCACCGCAGATGCCATCCACAGCTTGCAGCGGGCTATCGCCCTGGCCGAAACTTCCGAGGAAGGACCAGCGGATAGGATTTCCACTGACGAATTGGCCGAGCTGCTTGAAAAACTGGGCGAACTCCTGGCCCTGGCCGGAAAGTTTCCTCAGGCTCAATCCAGCTTTGAGCAGGCTCTTGCCCGGGCAGAAACCCGGCCCGAGGTCTGGCGCTCGCAGGTATATCGCAAGATCAGTGCTGCCCTGGCCGCCCGTTACCTGCATGAAGAGGCCCATGAAGCGCTTGACCAGGCCGAACAGGCTATCGAATCAACCACAAGCGGCAGAAGTGTGGCTGAAAATCACGAGCTTCTTCAAATCCAACTGGACCGGGTTGAGCAGTATTATTGGGATAATCATCCCGACCAGATGGAAGCCATCATGCAGCGCCTCGCGCCCACCATCGAGGCAGACGGAACCATTGATCAGCAGGTTGATCTGTTAAGGCTCCAGTCGATGGCCATGATGCGCCGCCAATTGTATCGCCCCACCCAGGAAGCGGTGGAGCTGGCCCGGCGCAGGGCCGAACTTGCCGCAAAACTGGCCGATCCCGCGGACCTGGCCATCGCGCAAATGCAGTTTGGATTGGTCCTGCTTCTCCACGGCGATCTTGATGCATCCCGGGAGTGGTTATCGGCCGGGGTTGAAGCCAATACCCGGGTTGGCGCCCGGATCTGGCAGCTGCGCAGCCTGGCCTTCCTGGGTGTTGCCAGCCGTAAGTTGAACGACCTGCCTGCCCTGCGCCAGCAAACCCGCGAGCTGTTGGATTTAACCACCGATTTCCGCGAAAACACCTATTATGGGATTGGTCTCTCCAACCTGGGCTGGCTGGCCTGGCAGGAAGGGGATGTCACCCAGGCTGAGCAACTGTGCCGGCAGGCTGTCGCCGTCTGGGAGACCTGCGGCGGGCACGCTTTTCAGGGGCTGGGATATTGGGTCTTGCTGGCGATCGCCTGCAAACGCCGCAATTTGAGCCAGGTGGAGCTGACCATCACGGCCTTGCTGGACCCAGATCCCAAGTACCAGCCGCAAGAGGAACCCATCGCCGCGCTGCTGCGGCAAGCATTAAACGCCTGCCGCTATCGGGATGCCAGCGTCTCTTTCAGCCTCGCTCAACAGGCCCTCGAAAAAGCACATTCCGCCGGCGAGCTGTAATAACGGTTAGCCAGCGCGCAAAATCAGGATATTGGCAGTGATCACTGCCCAATATCCTGATTTTTTAATCCAACGAAACGATTTAAAAACGATGAATGGATATATTGGAAAGTAGATATCCATTGACAGATGAGAACGCCAATCTCACCCATCAAAATCACCCATTCTGGAGGAAAAATGAGCGAACCAATTTATTCCGTTTATATCGTGCACAGCTTTCGAGAAGCCTATTACCAACTCTCAGGAGAGGGCAAAGGCCAGTTTTGGGCGAAGGTCGAGGAAACCGGCAAGACCGCCGGATCCACCAACCACCTGGTATGCAGGTCGCAGTGGGCCAATGAACACAATATAGCGTGGGGGTTGGAAGAATTTCCAGATATGGCTTCCATCCAGTTATCGGTGCAAACCCATGAGGATAACGAGCACTACCGGTATTTGGAAGCGGAGACCTGCCTGGGGACGAAAATCAGCGGCAAGGGAATTGAGGCCGTGGGTTTTCCCAACCCGCTCTACCAGTTGTGGCTGGTTAAAAATATCAACAATGACCCCTGGGAAAGCCTATCGAAAGCAGAACGTGATCGCATCTGGGAACAGATGGGCGCTTCGATCGATAAAAATGGCGGTGTGGAAGTGCTTACCTGTGAGTCAACCTGGTCCAATGAAGAATACAGCGCTTTTGGGGTGCTGGCCTGGCCCAGCCTGGAAGCTCAGCAGGCTCACAGCAAGGAGCTGGCCAATATCGGCTGGTATCGTTATATTTATACCAAGATTATTCTCGGCACGCGGTTATGAATCTGGTAGTCGGCGCAACCGGGATTTTGGGCAGTGAAATTTGCCGCCAATTGGCGGCAGCCGGCCTGCTCGTGCGCGGGCTGGCCCGGCCAACCTCGGCCCCGGACAGGGTGGCGCAGCTGAAAGCCATGGGGGTGCAGATTGTCCTGGGCGACTTACGCCAGCCTGCCACCCTACGGGCAGCCTGCCGCGGGGTTCAGGCAGTGATCAGCACCGCCTCAAGTTTGCTTTCGCGGCAGCCAGGCGATTCAATCCCGATCACCGACCAGCAGGGCCAGCTCAATCTGGTTCAGGCGGCCAGGGCAGCCGGGGTTGGCCGGTTTGTGTTGATCGGTATTTTGCCGGACATGGCAGCCTGCCCGCTGGCTACTGCCAAACAGGTTGTTGCCCAGGCCGTCCAGAACAGCGGCATGGCATACACCATCCTGAACCCAGGCCTGTTCATGGAATCCTGGCTCAGCGCGGCCCTTGGTTTTGACTGCGCCAACACCCGCGCCACGATCTATGGAGAAGGTCAAGCTGCCAACAGTTATATTTCCTTGGAGGATGTGGCAAAGATCGCCGTGGAGAGTCTGTCCAACCCGGCGGCCTGCAATGCCATCTTCGAAATCGGCCTGCCAACCCTTTACAGCCAGTTGGAAGTAGTGCGTGTGTTTGAGAAAGTCAGTGGAAGTTGCTTCGAACTGCAGTTTGTGCCGGCTGCCGTTCTGGCAGCCCAGCGTGCCGCCGCCACCGATCCGTTTCAGGAGTCTTTTGCCGCGCTCATCCACCAGCTGGCGCTGGGCACCAGGCTCGACAGCTCCGCCGTCAGGCAGGTTTTCCGCACTCCATTCGTTTCGATGGAAGATTACGCCCAGCGCGTGATGGGCAGTTTGTAGTACAAATTGCAGGAACTACTCCGGGGTTGGTTATTCCTCCAATTAAAGGAGGATCACATAATTTTCTTGGGGCTTTTGCCGTTGATAACAGCCATAGGCCCATTTTCATCCAACATCACTTTTGTTCAAAGGAGATAAAAAAATGAGTAAATACCTGGTAATCGCACATTACACGGCCGAAGGCATGAAAGGCATCCTGAAAGAAGGCGGCACAGCGCGAGCCGCGGCAGTTGAGCGCCTGTTTGCTTCGCTGGGCGGCAAACTTGAATCGTTCTATTTCGACCTGGGCAACTGCAACAGCTACATCACCATGCATCTTCCGGATAATGTCAGCCTGACGACCGCCGCCCTGGTGGTTGCCGCCTCTGGCACCGTCACCACAACTTACGTGACGCTCACCACTGCCGACGAAGTTGATCAGGCGATCACCAAGAGCCCCACTTACCGCCCCGCCGGGCAGTAGCAGCCTTTTTCAGTGATTTGAGGCGCCGATAGCGCCTCAAATCACTGGCAAGATCACCAAATAGGAGAAGCCAATGAATACCTTGAAAAAATCCATTATTGTGAAAGTTCCTCTTGAGCAGGTTTATCAATACATCGACAATCCGGCAACGATCCTGGAATACTGGCCGAGCATGATTGATATCCGCGACATACAACCTCTGCCAAACGGTGGTCATAAATTTCATTGGACCTACAAAATGGCTGGGATGCACATGGAAGGCACCAGCGAAGACATTGAATATATTCCCAGGCAAAAAGTGGTCAGCAAAGGCACTGGCGGAATCGACAGCTTGATTACTATAACCCTCGAGCCGGCCGACAGCGGAACACGGGTGGAATGGATGTTCGAATACACCATCCCACTGCCGGCGATTGGCAGGCTGGCCGAAGCGGTGATCGTAAAGCTCAACGAGCAAGAATTAAATTTAATCCTGATCAATATCAAAACTCGCCTGGAAGCCGGATAACAGGCTTTCAGGCAGTAAAAATTGTCCATTCACTGAAAAAAAGCTGATTATTGTCAATGGTCAGCCAAACGAGTGTAAACAACTGTGGACAAGCTGAGCAGTTCCAGAATGCGAACTTGGACGGCGGTCAAAGCAGGTAGCTGGCGAAAATAGACAAACCTGTAAGTTCGCACACTTTCCGGCACTACTTGGACATAAAGATGTCAATACCACGATGATCTATATCCATGTGCTCAATCGCGGGCCAAAGGAAGTGCGCAGTTGGTTGGATTGATAATTTGGCCTGGCGCGAATCAAAAGAGCGCCCTCCAAAACGGAG
>CAIWAX010000359.1 GCA_903910795.1 uncultured Anaerolineae bacterium | reverse complement strand
CTGGTTCCATCCAACCCTGAACGGACAAAAAAGCTCCTGATGCTTCAACCTCCAGATCGCTGATGCCATAAAAATGTAATCCCCTGGAATATGGATAATAGGGGGTATAAACAACATCCTGAGGATTTTTACCCATTTTACCATCCATGATATCCTTCATCAGCTGCACCGCTTTTCCCTCCCTGATTAGGTAGGTTCCAGCCGGAATCAGCAGTTTGTGTATCTTTTGGGTACGACAAAAATCCAGCGCTTTCTGAATTGCTTCACGATCGTTTAACGTATCGTTGGGCAACGCTCCAAAATCACAGACGTTAACCTGCTTTTCTGCGTTTTGCGCAAGGTTAGTATTAGCAAAACAAACTGTAAGGAGAAAAATAAGGATTAATTGTTTAATCATTTTCGGCGAATTATAAGTCTAAGACTTTGTTATTTAATATTATAACCATAACTATTCTCTTGAATATCTTTACAAATATTATCGGTTATTTCATCCGTTCAAATATCATAACCCAATCCTGAGGAGAAGGGACATCCTTTTTGAAATCAACCGATTTTGCCAAATTGTCCCCGGATTTTACCTGGGCCTTTAGAATGCCCTGATCAAATTTCCTACCCGTCGCAGGATCAAAATAGTACACATGCCAGTTCACATTCGGCTCGAGGTTCTTTATCTCGGGGCCGGCCCAGTTATAGATATTTCGTCGCGGCAGGTAAATGAAACGGACTTCACCGGGAATGCCAGCTGCTATACAACCTGGAGCCCATTCAGGATGAGGTTCGAAGCGTGACCAAGGATATTTCTCCAGCAGTTTCTTCCCAATCCCCAGCTGGGTTGAACCAGGATAGTTCATTCCTTCGTTCCAGGTTGTCCAGTCATACACCTTGCTGCCTCCAAACGCTGAGGATGCACAGCCAGGGTTGCCTTCCACACTGGCATGCCAAATCCCGGCCGCTCCGTAGGTGTGGCCCGCTGCGCCGCTGAGCATGTTCCCCCAGAATATGCGGCGCTGAACATCCCCGAACCCTTGCTGCATGTGCCCCTCATAGCAAGTCTCGCCAACGAGTACTGGCATGGGCGGGTCTTTCGCATATGCTGTGGCGACAATAGCAAGGGTTTTATCCGCTACGGCAACTTGTTGGTCGTGATTTCCGCCGACCATGTCGTAATCAATCAGATTGGTATCTCCTTTAGCGCCGCGACGTCCACTGCCCGTATGGCAGGTCAACAAGCGATGATAGGGGTCGATGCTACGAAGATATTTTGCCACTTCGGACCAAGGGCCCTGCCCCCATTTGGTTTCTTCCGGGATCTCACCAGCGAGAATCCAGAACACCGGATAGGCACCGTAGCGTGCCACGAGATACCTCCAATGCCGCTTCAGGCCTGCCGCTCCAATCGCTTGCATGCTGTTGCAGTCTCCACGACCCCATGCACCAACAATCGCCGGTGCAATGCCCGCATCCGCCAGATGCTTCAAACGACGATCTGCATAGTCAAAATACTTCGGATTAATCTTATCAAATTTTACGGATTCGTAAGGGAGTCCGCCCTCATTCTCAAGACTTGGTTCCAGGAACCCTTCATCCGGATACGGTCCGCAAACAATCTGCACAACTGAAAAGCCCTTGGCCTTGCGGTCAGCGGTCAGTATCTGGAAACCTTCCCAGGTCATCCGCTTGCACAGGCATTTCCACCAGGTGTCTCCCAGCCAGAAGAACGGGGTGCCGTCGGCGTGTTCGAAGTGACGCTGGTCCCCGGCCACGCGGGGCGGCCCGTGCCTGAAAAGCGGATTGTCGCTCGTCGATGGCACTACCTCGATCGAGCCGATAGCACCATGCAGACAGGAGTCTCCCGCATCACTGCACTCTGTCCGCCAGGTGTGCCACCCGATTTGGTCGGACGAGTAGCGGATGCGCCAGTCGTTGCCGCCATTCCAGAAACCCGGCACCCGCACCTGGGTGCCATCCGGGCGTGTCACTACGGCATCGAGTTCGACCTCCATGAACGGATTCGAGTGATTCTTTGTGGAAACCAGGGCCACCTCCGCCACGCGGTTCGCCTCAACCTTCCCCGCCGGGCTGGTTCCGGCCCATGCGCATTGTGTCAAGGCCCCGATGATCGCCACTATTTTCAGGATATTTTTTATGTTCATTTTTCTGATATTATTTGTTGTTAATAGAGCCCATGCCCGGCTTTTCTCCATCGGCGCGTTCCAACACCAAAACCCAATCCTGAGGCGATGGTAGTTGTGGCGGATGATATTCGTTGCTTTGAACGACGCCAAGGTCCACTCGCTTTCCCCAAATCGGATCAAACAGATAAGCGTGGTAGGTCCCGTCCTTCTCCATGTGCAT
>CAIWAX010000358.1 GCA_903910795.1 uncultured Anaerolineae bacterium | reverse complement strand
AGATCGGATTATTTTTTATGAGGGGCATGGTTTCCTGTTTTCAGGAAAGTTGGTTTAAGGATTTTATGGTAATATCTCAGGGCAAAATTTATATTGGAGGCTCGCATGCGTAAATGGTTGACTTTATTGGCGCTTTTCATTGCACTGTTGGTTCCTTTTATTAATGTAAAAGCTCAAAACCCAATTCCGTTTGATTCGCTCAATATCAGCGTCTGGCCTGAATATGATACCCCTACCGTTTTGGTGATCAATCGGATTACACTGGCGCCAGAAACAACTTTGCCAGCCAAAGTGACTTTCCGAATGCCGTCCCAGGTTGGCAAGGTTCATGTCGTGGCTGTGGGCAAAACTGCTGATACGATTTCCGACTCAGGTGTGGAGTCAACATTTACTCCGGGCGGCGATTATTCCCAGGTTGTAGTCAATGCCACAGGACGATTCCTGCAAATTGAATATTATGATCCTTCCCTTACAAAAACCGGGAACCAGCGTCTCTATACCTTTAGCTGGTTGGGTGATAACAATGTTGCCAATTTCCGCTTTGAGTTTCGGCAGCCTTTGCAATCATCCAATGTATCGATCGATCCGCCTCTGAAAAACCCTACCGTGGATTCGGACGGTTTCCAATTAAGCGAATTAATCCAAACAGGTGTCAAAGCAGGTCAAAAATTGACATTTAATATTAAATATCAACGTGATACCGATGCGCCCAGCACATCTTTTCTAAAAGTGCAATCAACTGCGCCGCTCGACCAGACCCTGCCAGGTCAATTTAACTGGACAACCTGGCTTCCCTGGGGGCTTGGAGGGCTGGGATTGGTATTGTTGTTGATTGTAGGCTGGGTTTATTGGAGTTCAAGTAAAAACAACCGCACATCTGTCAGAGTTCGCAAGCGACATATCGGCGCACGAACTGAAGAAGAAGGTGATGACCAGAACCAGGCGCATTGCACACAGTGTGGAAAGCGTTTGCAACCAGGGGATCGCTTCTGCCGGGTATGCGGCGCGCGAGTTCGCCGCTCAACTGATTAAGATTTCTACAAGATCGGCAGCAAGCTTTTATGAACAAAAAATGGACATCCATCAGGATGTCCATTTTTTTATTAGACCTTTTGCATAACGTAAAAAACGTTCTTGTAGTAATGGCTCGCGAAGCGCCCTGCGGGTTAGCCGTTCGGTGCGATGTAAAAGAGGTCAAAAGCGACTGACCCGCAGGGCCCGTGAGTCGCTGCTACGGTACGTTTTCGCCCAGACATAAGCACTTTCGCATGAGGTCTATTGTGATCTTATTTTTCTGGCGCGCCAGCGTCTATCCACTTCTTGACGTATGTCAGCTCATCAGCCGAAAGCTGTCCGGGGTGTCCTCCCGCTGACTGTACCTGCGCCAACTTGCTGTTGGCACTGTCCTTGCTGACGATATCCGGCCCATTTGACCCGCCTTTAATCGCCGTCTGATATGTTGACAGGTTCAATCCGCCAGCGCCGTTGATACCGTGGCAGTTGGAACATTTTTCCACGAATAGTGGGCCGGCAAACGCATTCCAGGTAACTGCGCTTGGCGCCACAAAGGGTGCTGGCGTGGGGGTTGGGCGTGGAGTAGCAGATGGTAGTGGCGAAAAAATTTGAGCAGTTTCCCCAATCGGCATGGTGGAGATGGCAGTATTTTCAACACCCACCAGATAAAAGATGCCCAAACCAAAGGCGGCTGTTACAACCAGCGCGAACGGGGCATAAATCACCCGGCGCAGGCGCAGTGTCTTGGCTGGGATGGCAGGCGCTGCCACTTTCCCCTCATCGATCCCTGCCAGTTCCGCTGGATGCTCATGCTCCATTTCATGCCGGTCAAGATGGCCCGTAAACATGCTTTTGTTGATGGTTTTGATATGGACATTATAAAAATGCCAGATGATGATGGCCAATACTGCCAGAACGGCTTCGCCGCCGTGGGCAGCCTTGGCCGCTGGAATGGCTTCCCCTGGCAGCAGGCGGACTGTCGTGATGGGGTTCCACATCATGAACCCGGTCAGAGCCATCACTGCCGTACCCCAAATCACTGCCAGGTATTCCATCTTTTCGGCGTATGAGTATCGCCCATAGTATCCTTTGTGTTTGCGTACGCCGATGTAGTAGAGAACATCATTGATGACGTGCTGCAGGTCATTGAACCAAGGGATCATGCTGATCGGTTTGCGCAGAACAAAGAAGCCGTAGGTGATATCCAGTATATGTACCAGGCTGATGATCAGCATGATAACGGCCGATGTGTGGTGGATCAGACGCGCATTTTCCACGCCACCCAGCAAATCAAAAATGCCGATGCTGATTGGAGATTGTGGGAACTTCTGTGGTAGGCCAGTAAAGCCCAACAGGCTGAAAGTGATCAGAAAAACGATGTGTGAAATGCGTTGCAGGAATGTAAAGCGGTTAAAGGTCTCAGCCTTGGGGGCTCCGGAAGCTTTGGTTTTAGCCATGATGAGCCTCCTCGTCGGTTGGGCTGCTTTTTGTCGGCTTTTTCGCGGCGCTCGAAACTTGAGGCCGGCTGAACCGGTTGATCATCATGCGGCTGAAATCCATCACGACAAGTGCTCCCATTGACAACAGAACTCCTGGGATTAAGAATGTGTAAAAAAGGTTGATGTAGTAAACGATCGGATATTCTTGTGGATTGGGGATGTAATGTGACAACCAGGCATCCGGGAAGTTAATGTTGGCGTTTGGATGGCATTTCTGGCATGTTTTTAGCAGATTTGTCTTGATTGACAAACCCCTTTGCGGGTCATCCACTTTGACAATATCATGAACACCATGGCAGTCATAGCAGACCGGTTTATTTGTGACCGCGTCCGGGGATGTTTTCGAAAAGATGGTGACGGTCGTGCCGTGAAAATCGGATACATACGTATTCAAAACCTGGGTGGAAATTCCGTACTTGTCCATCCGGTTTGGATCGGTATGGCATTTTGCACAAATTTGAGGTGATGACAGGCGGAAGGCAGAGGTGGTGGGATCTTCAATACTGTGAACGCCGTGACAATCGATACAGGTTGGCACATCCGGGTTTTTTTCATCGGTCAGTGCGGCCCCATGCACGCTATTTCGATATTTTTCGTAAATCGTGCTGTGACACTTTTCGCATGTCAGGGGTATCCAGGTGCGCGTTTCGGGCAGGAGCTGTCCGGTATTTTGATCTTTGAGACGTTTTACCGCATGAGCTGAATGGCAGTCTGTGCATAAGGCAGCTTCCAGCATGCCCGAAGCCAGCGCTGAACTGTGTACGCTGTCTTTTTGTTGCTGACCTTGCAGTTTGTGACATTCACCGCAGGCTGCGTTTAACTTTAGCGTGACTTCCCGGCGACTGTTGAAGACGAGACCGTGGCCGCTGGTTGCTTCAAATCCAATATGGCATCCAACGCAGGTGATCCCAATTTGTCCGTGCACCGAGTGGTTGTATTCATCGGCGTCCACCGACAGGTCGAAAAGATCTTTCTTTTGAATTCCAATGGTTGTGTTGAAGTTTTGATTTGCATGACACTTCAAACAGGCCGCATTATCAACATCCGCCGGCAGTGAAGAATTTGGCATATCAGCCAAAGGCACGCGGCCAATAGCATTGGCCGCTGAGAAAGAAAAGCCTATGGCGATAAATAGTATCGCCAACCCGATCGTTAGAAAGGCTTTGCGAAGGCGCATTACTTAGGCTCTCCTGGTTTTACTTTATCTTTTGGTTTTCGTTGCAGCCGTTCTAATTCTTTGGTGTGAAATTCCTGCATCTCTTTTTCGCTTAGTTTTCCAGTGAAGATGCTAAGATTTAATCTCTCAATATGCACATGATAAAAGTGCCAGATCAGGATGAATACTGCGGCAGCAATCGCTTCGGTGCTGTGCATCAATTTGGCCGCGGGTACGATCCCGCCTGGTAGAAAATTAGTAAACCAGAGCGGAAACCAAATAACCAAACCGCTGATAATCATCAAGATGAAGCCAAAAAAGACAAACCAGTAGGTTACCTTCTGTTCGAAATTGTATTTTCCAAACTTCGGTTTGTCTTTCCGGATGAACAGTAAGTAAAGGATCATTTGGCCGGCATCGCGCAAATCCTGCACTGTGGGAAACATACCGGCTGAAAGCTTGCGGCGGGAAAGTTGGTAAATGGCGCGACCCAAATGGTAAACCGCTTCCAGGATCAATACGATGGCCGCGATATGGTGAATTTGCTGGATGAGATACACACGGTCAGGGGTGGTTAAGATCGCCTGACTCCAAGATGCATCCCGATATTTTTGTGGCAGGCCAGTTAATAACAAAACCGTGGCGCTCAGGAAAAGCAACATATGTTCCCAGCGCTGTCCCAGATTGAAGCGTTGGTATATTTTTTCTACTATCACTGGCGAGCTGGTTGTTTTTGGTTGAGGCGTCATGGCAGGCTCCTCCTCACGCGGTCAACAAGGGAGCGGATGATTTGAAGTACCACGTAGATGATGCAGATCCACAGGATGAAGGGTGTAAACGACGAGTAAAAAGCATCCACATAAAATAGGAATGGTGTGCGTTGCAGGCTGATTTTATTATGCCCGGTCCATGCATCTGTCCAGTTAGGCCCGGTGCCCGGATGGCATTTCTGGCAGGTGGCCAGCAAATTGGTGGGGTTTACATGCGAGGCGGGATCGGTGGTTTTACGCATGTCGTGAATGCCGTGACAATCAGTGCAGACAGCGCTGTCGTGCCAGATTGTCGGCCAGCGGGATTTGTACACCGACACATCCACCCCGTGCCAGGAAGTCTTGTAAATGCTGTAGACATCGGATGGTAGGCCGTACTTACCCATCAACTGCGGGTCGGCGTGACAGCGGGCGCACATTTCTGGGCTTTGCACCCTGAAGGCGGCGGTTGTTGGATCTTGAATATTGTGCACGCCGTGGCAATCTGTACAGACCGGCACATCCTGGTTATTTTCATTGATCAAAGCGGACCCATGCACACTTTGTTTATATTGAGCATAAATATCAGCGTGGCATTTGCTGCATGTCAAAGAAATAGATGAACGGGGTTTGCCAGGGATCTGCACATCATGGGCGCCGTGGCAATCCGTACAAATCGCGGCTTGCATATTGCCTTTGGCCGCGGCTGTTGCGTGCATACTGTCCTGGGCCTTTTGAAAATTATCCGGATGACATTTCTGACAGGCCAGATAAATTGTTCTGGAGAGGTCACGCTTGTTCTGAAAGGATTGGGCTGGGTGTGGGTAAGTGGAAATATCGGTATGGCAGGCTTCGCATTCGATCCCGAGTGGACTATGAACAGAGTGCCCGATAACATCCTGGGAAACATACAGGGATAATACTTCTCCGCTGGGCAATGTCATGTTCAGTTTGGGGTCACCATGACAGGAGAGACAATAGTTTTCTGTTTTCTGCGTTGGGTTTCCAGCGCTGGCCGGGGATACTACAAATAAAAGGCTTACAAGCAGAGCAATGACACCTGCTGTAAACAAGCCAAATTTCTGACGTTGCAGGATGGGGTTATTCATGATCTATGACTCCTTGTTGTCTGACGAGGAGCTGTCGTCGCTATCTTCACTCTCTTCTAATTCATCATCATCATCCGATGATCTATCATTTTCTGGTTCCGGGGAATCGCTCACCACCAACCCCATTCTACGAAGCAAGAAGGAAATTCCAAAAAGAACCAGAAGTGGAACCAGACATCGCAGGATGAATAATAACGCTATATAAATAGGATTAGCAGTTTCATTCATCTTTTATTCCTCCGCGGCAAGAAAAAGGTGCTGCTCGCGATTTGCGTTGTGGGCATTGCTTCTCCGTAACACGATTATTAGGATGAGTTAAGTATAACCTAAACTCTTAATTAATTTATTGAGAGGTGACATTCATAAGGTCAAGTAATGTTTGTTGTGACATTCGTTCTGTTCTAGTAATGACAGCTTGCACTACCGAAATGTAACAAATTTCACTAATATGACATTGTAAACCCATCCATCTCTTGGGAGAATGAAAATGAAGAAAAGTTCAATGACGTACGTGGCAGTATCTATACTTGTTCTGTTGGTGACTGTTGTTTTCAGCGTTTTGGTGGCGGCCCCCACTCAAAATGCTTTTGCCGCATCACATCAACAGGATCCTGTTGACACTTGTAAACAGTGTCATTCGCCGGAAGCAACACCCTGGTCCACCAGCAAACATGCCACCGGCAATGTTAATTGTCTGGTTTGCCATAAATTATTACAGGGTGATCATACAAAGGATCCAGTCAATAATAAATTTACTGTTGAAAGTGAAGACACTACCTGTCAGGTCTGCCATACCGAAGTGGCAGGCATTAATGTGACTGGGCAGCTCAAGCTGAGCCAACATGGCAAGGTGGGCTTAAAATGCACAACCTGCCACGAGCCGCATTCTCAAGGGCCGGTGCTTGCACCTGGATCCCGCATTGTCTGTGAGAATTGCCATAAGATCCAGGCTCAGGATGAGCTGAAATCAACCCATACCGCTGCTGGTGTGAATTGTATTAACTGTCACATGGGGCCGACAGGCAGTCATACACTGGTAGTGGCAGGTTCAACCTGCGGCGATTGCCATAAAAACTTGCATTCGGCCAACCGCATTGTTAGTTCCGGTTTGGTGGTTCAGGCTGTGGCCACTCCAATGGATGTTGTTCCCAAATCTGCGGAACCTGTTGAAACACCTGCTGCGGTTGATACCGGGGGTGTTCACCTACCTTCCTGGACACTTGTGCTGGCCGGTTTACTGGTCGGCGGCATTGGCACCTGGGCCGTATTTGGCAGGGAACCCGGTGGTTCATCCAAGTTTTAGCGGTTGTTTGCCAGCTTTTCCCGCCGATTCTAATGGAATAATCCCGGTTCGATTTGCTTAGCAAATCGATTGGGATTGGAGGTTTTTTTATGACCGAAACGAATGAAAATCAAACCGAATCTGAACATGGGACTACTTCGCGGCGCGATCTGATTAAAATTGCCGGTGCGCTTGTTGGCGCGGCGGCGTTAACCCAGGTAATCAGTGGAACAACCCTCGCCAGCCGGAATCCTTCTTCAAGTGCTGAAACTACGACTGGCCCGAAGTGGGGCATGTCGATTGATATAAATAAATGTATAGGCTGTAAATATTGCACCTATGCCTGTCAGGCGGTGAATAACCTGGCTGATGACATGATCTACTGCGTGGTCACCACTGAATCAATGCAAAATGGCAAGGAATATTTCCTTTCCCGGCCGTGTATGCATTGCGATGAATCCCCCTGTGTGCATGTCTGTCCGGTAAAGGCAACCTATAAACGTGACGACGGCATCGTTATGATGGACTATACCCGTTGCATTGGCTGCCGATACTGCCAGGTTGCCTGTCCGTACGATGCCCGGGTGTTCAACTGGAGAGAGCCCATCGCTGTCAGCCCGAAGTCTCCGAATTTTGGTTTTGCGGAAGTCCCCAATCGCCCGAGAGGGGTGGTTGAGAAATGCACTTTCTGCGTGCATCGTATTGATCCGGGTGTAGCGAAAGGGCTTGTTCCTGGAAAAGATGCCCGCGCAACTCCGGCCTGTGTGGTTGCGTGCCCAACCGGTGCGCGCGCATTTGGGAATTTACGGGATCCGGAAAGCCCAATTTCAAAGGTTTTGGCTGATGCAAAAACCGTGATGCGCTTGCGCGAAGAAGAACTGAGTACAGACCCAAGCGTATTTTATGTACCTCCCGACTCTCATTCCAATAACCCGTTCATTAAGGGGTAGGCCATGCAAACATCAATTCAATACCCCAAAGTACGTCTTGGCAAGAAGCAAGTGGATTTATTCCCATACTGGATGGGGCTCCTGGTTTTGGGAGTTTTGTTCGGGTTGTCGGGTGCGTTTTTTGTATTCCGTGACGGTTTGCAGGTGACCGGGCTATCGAACAAAGTTCCCTGGGGTTTGTGGATTTCGATTGACCTTTCATCGATTGCCCTGGGCGGCAGCGCCTTTGTATTCGGTGCGATTGTTTATCTGCTTAAAATCCAGCGGTTTGAATCGATCGGAAAGCTGGCGGTTTTACTTGGTTTCCTGGGATATTCCACGGCCGGTATGGTGTTGATGATGGATCTCGGCCAGCCGCTGCGCTTTTGGCATCCGATTGTTTACTGGCAGCCACATTCGCTTTTATGGGAAATTACAATGTGCGTGGTGCTTTATCTAACAGTCTTATTGGCCGAACTTGTGCCAGTGGTGACCGAGCACCCCAATTTTCAAAATCATCCCTGGCTCCTGAAGTTTCCTATCCTGCAGACGATTTCCAAATTCTCCAGAACACTCTCCCATTGGCTTCATAAAGCCGGCCCTGTGCTGGCCGTGATTGGCATGACACTTTCCCTATTGCATCAGGCTTCACTGGGTGCAACTTATGCGGTGCTTTACGGCCGCGGGGTGTGGTTTAACCAGAGCGCGCCCACCCAGTTTGTTTTCTCGGCCATGAGCGGCGGTATTTGTTTGTTGTTTATCGCCAGTGTCTATGTTTTTCGGGTCATGCGTCCCGGCCTGGTGGATGACGATGCGTTTTATGATGTCGCTCGTCTGGCAGGCGCTATCACGCTGCTCCTGACCTATTTGCGCTTCTGGGATTGGGCTGTAACCAATTATTACAGTTTTGACCAGCAAATTTCGCTTCAAACCAAGCTGCTGGATACGATTTCGCCTTATTCACTGACTTTCTGGTTGGGGCAGGCGCTTTTTCCGGTCATAGCCGGTGTAGTTTTGTTGAATGCCAAACAGATTCGCAACTTCCGATACCTGGTTGCTGCAGCTGTAATCCCGCCGATTGCAACAATAATCACCCGTTGGAATTACAATTTTGTTGGTTTGATCGCGGCAACTACTTACGATCCTTATACCCCCACTGTTAAGCTCTACACTTATTCGCCCACCTGGGTCGAATTTGCGGTTGGAACGCTGGTAATTTCGTATTGGCTGATCATGTTCAGCCTGGCTACTCGTTTCCTGCCGTTTCATGGTGAAAAGCATACGGAACATTAAGTCAAAGTCAAGTCGTTCTTCAGTCAAGCGATCCTCAATGTCTTAATATTGGGGATCGCTTTTATTAACATTATTTATTCAGATTTATATTGAGCCAATTTAGGACAATTAGGATGCAGTTATGTGACATTTGTCATGCCTATTCAAATGGCATTTTCAGGTTTCCTTAATATATATGTGTAAAATTACACATGTAGTAATGATTAAACCCTTTATCTGGAGGATACCAATGTCTTCACCGCGTATTAAGTTTTTATTTGGTGGGCTGTTGATCCTGGCTGCTGTAGTTTATCTTATTGTTTCTTCTACGCAGGCAAGTGCTCAATATTTCATGACTGTCGATGAATTAAATAATAAAAAAGCATCCATCGTTGATCAAAACGTGCGTATTTCCGGGGCTGTGATGGGGGATACGATTACTTATGATGCCAAGACTTTATCGCTCAGCTTTACTGTGGCCGATGTATCTGGCGATAATAACGAGATTGAAAAAGAAGGCGGGCTGGCTGTCGCGCTGCATCAGGCCGTTATTGACCCCAATCGTTCCAAATTAAAAATAGTGTATGTCGGCGTCAAACCAGATTTGATGCGAAATGAAGCTCAGGCCATCATGACCGGGCACCTTGGCGCGGATGGTGTTTTCCGCGCAGATGAATTGTTGTTGAAATGTCCAACAAAATATGAAGAGGCTGTGCCCAGTCAAGTTAAGGGAAATTAAGAGCCCATTAGTAACGACCCAGGTCGTTACTAATTTTATTAATGGAGAAACCCGATGTTAGCTGATTTTGGTTATGGCGTTTTAATCGTATCTTTTTTACTGGCAATTTATGCCATTGGTTCCGCGGTTTATGGTTATCGAACTGGTTCCGCCAAATGGGTTGAGAGCTCTCGCCTGGCGATGCAGCTCACTTTCCCGATGATTTCACTTTCGGCGCTGACCCTGATTTACATGTTGGTGACAGATCAATACAATATTGGCTTTGTTTATGAAGTTACCAGCCGTTCAATGCCTGTTTATCTGAAGGTCACAGCCTTATGGGGAGGGCAATCTGGTTCGCTGGTCTTCTGGGGCTGGTTGATGTCGGCCTTTGCAACCGCTGTGACCTTGCGAAAGTGGGATCGCGATCGGGAGTTTCTGCCCTGGGTGGTGGTAGTTTGTAGTGTGACCCTGGCTTTCTTTATCGGCCTGGTGATTTTTTATGAGAATCCTTTCGCGAAGTACTGGCAAACCATGAGTGGCGATGTCATTACCGCCATGTTTGCGCCAGCCGCGGCAGTTCCTTTTACACCTCCAGATGGACGCGGTCTGAATCCTCTGTTGCGCCACCCAGGCATGGTGATCCATCCACCCATGTTGTACCTGGGTTTTGTGAGCTTTGTTATCCCGTTTGCCTTTGCTATCGCGGCATTGGTGACTGGCCGAACTGACGATCGCTGGATTCGCATCACCCGGCGCTGGACAATTGTGGCCTGGTGTTTCCTATCCGTTGGTTTGGTGTTGGGTGGGCGCTGGGCCTATGATGTGCTGGGTTGGGGCGGCTATTGGGGTTGGGATCCGGTTGAGATCGCAGCGTTTATGCCCTGGCTAACGGGTACCGCTTTCCTGCATTCGGTCATGATCCAGGAAAAACGCGGTATGCTCAAATACTGGAACATGATCCTGATCATCCTGACGTATGCGCTGGTGATCTTTGGAACATTCCTGACACGCTCAGGTGTGCTGTCTTCTGTACATGCCTTCGCTCAGAGCGCCATTGGCCCGGCTTTCTTCATTTTTATCGGTGTAACTTTTATCATTTCTGCGGCTCTGTTGATCTACCGCTGGGCCGATTTGAAATCTGAAGCGCAAATGACCTCGATGCTCTCGCGCGAGGCGCTTTTTCTGCTAAATAACCTGCTGTTTATCAGCATCCTGGTAGTTTGCTTCTGGGGAGTAATATTCCCACTGATCTCTGAACTGGTGACCGGTCAAAAAGTAACTGTTGGCCCGCCCTTCTATCGTGCCGCCACCGGGCCGTTGTTTGCGACCCTGGTTCTTTTGATGGGGATTGCGCCGCTTTCAGCCTGGGGTCACTCCACCATAAAAACCCTGGGAAACGCGATCTGGAAACCCCTGATTGTGGCAATCATCGCATTGCTGGCGGTGATCTTTATCGCGGGTATTTACGCTCCGTATGCCATCATCGGTTTCTTTGTGATCTTCACGAGCGCGAGCATAACCATTTATGAGTTTGGGCGCGCCGCGCTGGCACGTTCCCGGGCTCAGAAAGAAAATTATGCGCTTGCGCTTTGGAGATTGGCTGGCAGAAACCGGCGCCGTTATGGTGGTTATCTCATCCATCTCTCCGTAGTATTCATGGCGCTTGGGATTATTGGGATTGAAATGTTCCAAACACAGACCCAGGGAACGATTGCCCAGGGTCAGTCAATCAAAATTGATGGTTATTCAATCACTTATAAAGATCTGGCGATATTTGATACTGCTGATAATCGTAACGTGGCGCGGGCTGTGATCACGATTGAAAAAGATGGCCAATTCCTTGGTGAATATTACCCGCGGCGTGACTATTTTTATGAATCTCAACAGCCGATGACCATTCCGGCTGTGCGCTCGACCATGCTGGATGATGTCTATGTCATCCTGGTGGATTGGCAGCCTATTCTTTCTAGCGGTGCCACATTTAAGGTTTATCACAACCCATTAGTAAACTGGTTGTGGGCTGGCGCCCTCCTGTTGATCTTTGGTTCACTCGTGGCTGCCTGGCCGGATAAAGAGATTGATTACGTGCCTGCTCGAACCCGTCGTGAAAAACAGGTCGTATATCAACCGGGCGCGGCAGATTAATCCCAGGTTCGGGCTCTCTATGGATGTGGAGAAATTCATGAAACGGAATTTTTGGATTGTATTGGCCGTTGGTCTATTGGCGTTGCTATGGACCAGGCAGGCTTATGCACAAACCCCGGTGCCTTCGGATGATGCTGTGAATGCGGTTGCCCGGCAGTTATTTTGCCCGGTCTGCGAGAATACCCCGCTGGATGTTTGTGCTACCCAGGCCTGTGCGCAATGGCGCGAATTAATTCGCACCAAACTGGCTCAGGGTTGGACCGCGGATCAAATCAAGGAGTATTTTGCTACACAGTACGGCGCTCGCGTCTTATCCGAGCCACCCCGGCAGGGTTTAAACTGGCTGGTTTATATTGTTCCTCCCGTTCTCATGTTGGTCGGTGTGTATATCCTGTTCCGCGCCATCCAATCCATGCGCAAACCGGTTTCGAGTGAATCAGGAATGAATGATACCGACCCGAATGGCACTGATGTACCTGTATCAGACGAATATTTGATCAAGATTGAAGAAGAATTGAAAAAGAGACAATAATGGACATTCCCCCTGATAATTTTATACTGAACGATTTGCTTAGCAAATCGTGGGTATTTTCCAATAAAATTATCCTGGGGAATGAAGGAGAATATTGATGAATGAACAAAGTACGAGCCTTTCCCCGGAAAAGGGTTCTCCGCAGCCGGCACTCAGACGGAGCGTCCCACTGTGGATACAGATTATTGTCTGGGCAGGGCTGCTTGGATTGTTGACTCTGGTTGCATTTGGTTTACGCCGCTCCCAGCAGGGTTCTCTGGTCATTGGCGATACGCTTCCCAATTTCAGTCTTTCGTTTTTTGACGGTTATCAGATGCAGGGTCAGAGCCAGGTCAATCTTTCAGATTTCAAGGGTAAAGTTGTTGTTTTGAACTTCTGGGCTTCCTGGTGTAAGCCGTGCGAGCAGGAAGCTGCTTTTATGGAATCAGCCTGGCGTTACTATAAACCGGGCGGTCAGGTGGTTTTTGTGGGTGCTGATTATGTCGATACCGAACCGGAAGCCCGCGGCTACCTTAAGAAGTTTGATATTAGTTATCCGAATGGCCCGGATCTGGGCACAAAAGTTTCACAGTTGTTTCGTATCACGGGTGTACCTGAAACATACATCATCGATCAAAATGGCAAGCTGGCTTTTTCTGAGATTGGCCCATTTGCATCTGAAGCTGACATTCACACGGCCATTGACGGCCTGATCAAGAAATAGGGAAACTATGGATATCGGAGCAATTTTTCTTTTGGTTTCTGTTTGTATCTTGACCGGGTTATTTGTGGCCCGTCCTTTTATGCAACGCCGCCGGGTATTGGGCAATGCGGGCAATAATCAGGAGCTTTCTGCGCTTCTGGCAGAACGAGATCGCCTGATTGGCGCACTGCAAGATCTAGATTTTGATCATACGCTGGGGAAAATACCCGGTGAGGATTACCCGGGCATGCGTGCCAGCCTGCTGAAGCGCGCCGCAGATATCTTACGTCAGCTTGATCTTCTCCAACCGCAGACGTTAGAAAGTGACGATGCTGAAAGCCGAGTGGAAGCCGTGATTGCCGAACGTCGCGCTGATGCGGCGGTTGAACCGGCTAAAAAGCGGGAAATTACGGACGACGATTTGGAAGAGCTTTTGGCTGCCCGCCGTGCAGTTCGTAAAGAAAAATCTGGCGGGTTCTGCCCAAATTGTGGCAAACCTATTATGCGCTCTGATCGCTTTTGTTCAGCGTGCGGGAAATCGATCTGAAAAACCTCAACTTATTTTAAAGGATTCATAATGAAATCTCGTTTCATCATTGTTTTAGGATTATTGTCTTTCTTATTAAGCGCCTGCCAATTATCTTTAGCAGCTGATATTACCCCGCCTCCCAATTATCAGTCTCCAACCCCGGGGCCAACGATGAGTCCCCTGTTTCCAGCAATTGCGCCCAACCTGGTTTCCGGTGCGGCACTGTTCGCCGAAAATTGTGCGCCTTGCCACGGAGACAAAGGCCTGGGGGATGGTCCAATGGCTTCCAAGCTTCAGAAACAGCCAAGTGCGATTGGAAAGCCCGAGTTGGGGCGCGCCGCAGCTCCCGCCAATTGGTATACCACCGTTACTCAGGGCAATATCCAATCTTTCATGCCGCCTTTTAATAATAAGTTAAGTGACCAGCAGCGTTGGGATGTGGTTGCTTATGCCATTTCATTGGGAGGCAATACTCCTGCTGAAACTGACAAGGGCAAAACGATCTACGAGACCAACTGTATCAAGTGTCATGGGCCAACCGGAAACGCAGTGCCCGGCACTGATTTCACAAATCAAACCATGATGGCTAAGTTGAACCAGACCGATATTGTGAATTTTATCAACAAGGGTGTTGGTAAAATGACTGGTTTTGGTGGGTTGATGCCGGATGCTGATATTTATGCAGCGGCTGCCTATGTCCGCTCTTTTTCTGAAACGTCTGTGGACATGGCTGCTGCGAACGCCACACCCCAGCCTTCGCAAGCTGCTGCCACGCCTGGCGCCAGTGTTACACCGGGTGGCACACCTGCCGCCACCGCGAATGTTTCCGGAACTCCTTCAGTTTCTGGTACTCCGACTGTAGCGGTGGGAAGCATTGGCGGAAAAATTGTAAACGGCTCTGGTGGAGCCCTGCCCGGTGATTTGAAGGCGATTTTGCATGTCTTTGAGCACAATACCACAACGCAGCAATTTAGCGAAATCTCCACCCAGATAGCACCGGTTGCCACAGATGGGTCGTATAAATTTGACCAGATACCCCTGGCCGCCAATCGGGCCTTCTTTGTTTCGTCCACTTATGCCAATAATGATTATCAATCTGATCCAATCTTTCCAACACCGGGCGTAAATGATATTACCCTGCCGCTCTCGGTCTACGATACGACCAATGATACATCTGGATTGGTGGCTGACCAGGTGCATGTGTTGCTCGATTACAGCAAGGCGGATGTCATCCAGGTTGTGGAATTCCTGATCATTAACAATCCCGGTACCAAATCGATCACTGCTACCCAGAAGGGCGGCCCGGTTCTCAAGGTTGTGCTGCCAAAGGGGTATACCAATCTCCAGTTTGATCAAGGCGCGATTGGAGACCGGTATCTCAAAACGGATGATGGTTTTGCGGATACCCAACCTATCATTCCAGGCGCGCAAAAATACCAGTTGGTTTTTGCTGTGGATTTGCCGCTTCCCAAACCCGGTTTGTTTGGCGGTACGAAGATTGAATTTAGCCAGCCATTCCCGATAAAGATAAACTCGCTTTCCGTGCTTGTGCCGAATGGGGTGACCGTGAGCGGTTCAAACTTTACGGCTCAGGGTCAGCAGGATATCGGAAATGGTTCCAAGTACAATGTGTTCGTAAGTTCCGCTGTGGATGCTGGGCAGGTTGTTCAAATAGTTGCTTCAGGGTTGCCGTCAGGTGCTGCAGCTATCACTACCTCAAGTTCAGCAACGCCCACGATCATCGGTGTTGGCGCTTTAGGTCTGGTGCTGATCGTGGTGGGTGTCTGGATGTTCTTGCGCAACCGCAAGGAAACCAGCGAAGAGACTGAGGACACTTCTGATGAAGAGGGCAATCCGTCTTCTGATGAAGTCGTGGATGCCATTGTCGCGCTCGATGATCAGTATAAGGCGGGCAAGATCCAGGAAGAAGCTTATAAGGAACGCCGGGCTGAGCTGAAAGCAAAGCTTAAGAAAGTCATTTGAAATTTCTTTGCGCCTTTGCGTCTTTGCGGTAAGAAGGTCAAGCGTTTAACGCAAGGGCGCGAAGGTGGTAGGGCGCTAAGCTTTCCTTATTTTTCAAGTGGAATGTAGTTGGAAAAAATGATTGAAGTCAAAAAGCTGGTAAAGCGTTTCGGTTTAAAAACAGTGCTGCGCGGTGTTGATTTTCATGCCGATGCCGGTGAATTTGTGATTTTGCTGGGGCCGAATGGGGCAGGCAAAACCACGTTCATTAGAATCCTGGCCTCGCTTTCTCGTCCATCTATGGGACAGGTGAAAGTAGCTGGTTTTTCATTGCCGGATCAATCGGCTGCTGTGCGGCAGCGGCTTGGCGTGGTATCGCACATGCCGCTTTTATATGATGACCTGACCGCTGAGGAGAATCTTCAATTTTACGGGCGTATGTATAATATCGATGCCCTTCAAGAACGGATTAGCACTGTTCTTGACCTGGTCGGTTTATCTGCCCGCCGGCGCGATATGGTGCGTACTTTTTCGCGAGGCATGCAGCAGCGCCTGGCAATTGGCCGGGCGGTTCTGCATGATCCGGATGTCATGCTTTTCGATGAGCCTTATACCGGTCTGGATCAGGATGCATCCGAAATGCTGGATGTTGTATTGAAGAATGTGGCGGCGGCAGGCAGAACGGTGTTAATGTCATCTCACGATCTGGCTCGCGCGGAGGAATTGGGAACGCGCTTTGACATCCTGACACGTGGGATCATCAGCGCATCCTGTACCCGGTCGGAATTGGGAACGCGAAACGGTAGTTTCATCGGTGGAAATTTGTTGACATTTTATAAACAAGCGCTGGCAGGTTGAAATGCTGAAACCCCTTGAAATAACCAAAAAGCCAGCCCGGAATTACTCCCGTGCTGTCATGGCGATCACCTGGAAGGATCTGGCTGCCGAACTTCGCTCGCGTGAACTGCTCTCTTCAATGCTTGTATTTTCCCTGCTCGTGATCATGATCTTTTACTTTGCCCTGGAATTGGATGTGAAAGCTCGTAACGGGATCACCGCCGGGGCTTTATGGGTCACTTTTGCTTTTGCAGGAACCTTGGGGCTCAACCGTTCAATGGCAGTTGAAAAAGACCGTGGCTGCCTGGATGGACTTTTGCTTGCGCCGGTGGATCGTTCCGCCATCTATTTTGGGAAAGCCATCAGCAACCTGGTTTTTATGCTAATTGTTGAAGCCATTGTTTTGCCGGTTTACAGTGTGATGTATAATATCAACCTTTTCAATCCCGGCTTGTTAATGGTGACATTACTGGGTTCGGTGGGTTATATTGCGGTTGGCACATTACTTGCAGCCATCTCTGTACAAACCCGCACCCGTGATGTGCTTCTGCCGATCTTGTTGTTCCCACTGGCTATCCCTGTGCTGGTTGCGGCGGTCAAAGCCAGCAGCGGATTTTTGCTTGGGCTTGATATGAGTGAAATTACCCCGTGGTTGAACATTTTGATTGTTTATGATATTGTTTTCACGGCAGTTGCTTTTATGGTTTTTGATTACGTTGTAGAAGAGTAATGACAATCAGGTTTTTCTTTGCGTTCTTTGCGGTGAAAGCCCCTTTTCTCGAAGGTCATCGGGACGATGTTGCAGTAGAGTCAATAATCAATAAAAGGAGTTAGCATGTCCCCCCAATCCAGAGTTTTAAAGGTACTTAATGTTATATCGGCAGTTCTGGTGCTGGCAGCCTTTTTGATGGCTATGTTTTACGCTCCGCTCGAAAAAGTAATGGGTGAAGTCCAAAGAGTATTCTATTTTCATGTTGCCACGGCCTGGGTCGGTATGCTTGGCTTTATTGCGGCGGCTGTGGTTTCGATTATTTATCTCAGAACGCAGGATTTAAAATGGGATATCATCGGGCTGGCGGCTGTTGAGATTAGCCTGATTTTCTTCGGGATCACCATCGTGCTTGGTTCCATCTGGGCCCGTCCGGCCTGGGGTACATGGTGGACGTGGGAACCCCGCCTGACAACGGCGGCTATCCTGGAGATGGTTTACCTGGCTTATCTGTTATTGCGACAGGGTATTGACGATCCCGAGCGCCGGGCTCGTTTTGGCGCGGTTTACACTTTGTTAGGTGGATTAAGCGTTCCGTTGACATTTGTATCCATTCGCTTGTTTCGTACCATCCACCCCGTAATTATCGGTAACGGCGGGAGTGAAACAATGGCGATGACAGGTTCAATGGTTGCCACCATGCTGTTTAGTA
The DNA here is from genome assembly GCA_903910795.1 of uncultured Anaerolineae bacterium. Classification (GTDB taxonomy): domain Bacteria; phylum Chloroflexota; class Anaerolineae; order Anaerolineales; family Villigracilaceae; genus UBA5195. Next base: position 2,232 of record CAIWAX010000358.1, on the reverse strand, counting down.
TTGCCGCTTTTTCGGTGGTTTTTGTGACCCTTTTCTGGCATCGTATCCGTTTGGGGCAATTTTCAAATAAGGTTGAATACCTTAAAATGAAGGCAAGTCTTACCGAATTTACGGGTACTACTCATTAAGGAGTTGGGCATGGATACTACGCCAGATACATTGGGTTACATGATAAGTGGTTACGTTGTTTTTGCGGTTGTCATGGGTAGCTATATTGCGAGTCTGATCTCGCGCTGGAATAACCTGAAACGCGAAAAACAAATGTTGGATGATCTTGAAAAACAAAAATAACATAGTACTGTGCATGGATATTTTTGCGAAAACTTGCTATACTGAAGATATGAAGGTATGAAGGTATGAAGGTATTGAGTTACCTAGTATCAGTATGGAAAGTACCCATAAGTTCAGTATGGAATAATCCCGGTTTTTGATTGGGATTGTTGGACTAACTCCTTGCGAGTAAATCAACCCGTTATTCGGTCGGTTATAGTTATTTCCATCTTGCTCGGATTGGTTGTTGTTGCTTCGTTGATAAGCCCCAATCCGGTGCACGCTTCTGCACCCACGCCTGTCCCCCTTCCCAATGGCCCAAATCGCTTTACCACGATGAATGTTGACCTCACACAATATGAGTGGTGGTTGACGGCCTGGCAGGATAACAATGTATATTGCTCTTTTTATGTTGATCACGATGGCCTGCCTACGGACGGGGATATTTTTTCAGCCTGCGATACAAATGTCTATTCTGAATGGAAATCTGCCTCCAAGCCCTGTATGGAGAAGGACACTAAAAATTGTACCGGGTATTATTTTATACAGGTTTCCAGCAAGCCAGGCAAGCGCCAGGTAACTGTCAAGCTGCCGCCTCCAGATGCGCATGTGTCGATCGAGGGTTGCGAGCCTGATAAAAGCGGTTGGTGTACGCAGCAGCCAAGTTTGGTAATTACAGCAGAAGAACCTTTGCCCAACCAATCCATTACCGCAGTTCTCGGTACCGTGGGTGCGGATTCGTTTTCATGCAAAGGGGGTACTTGCATTTTTAAGCTTTCAGAAACAAAGCCAACCGGCGTCAAGTTAACCTTTTGGGCCAATTCCACATACGGCGACACCAGCAAGGTTTTTGACGCGCTCTTGCGGGTTACTGGTGATAGCACAAGTTCGAGCAACCGCCTGACCCCGCGCTGGTATGTGGATGTGATTTCATCCCAATGGACAGGTTCGCCAATTGCATCGTGCGCGGCTGCCTGGGAATCTTTTCCCCCGGTGGGTGGATTGCCCATGTGGCTATCCACCCCTGCTTCCAGCCAGGATTTGAAATCCAAAATTCCCTATAACTATCTGGCGGCCAATTTAATTACCCAGGGTGTCACTAATGCTTCAAGCTGTCCGGATAACGGTTTGAATACGGATGGATCTGCCAATTCCTGTGGACTTAAAGCGGCCGAACCGGCGGTTGAAGAATGGCAGAATCGCTTTGACAAGTTGATCTTCAGCGTTGCCAAAGATAGCGAAGTGCCTGCCCAACTCTTGAAAAATTTATTCAGCCGCGAAAGCCAGTTTTGGCCGGGCGTTTTTCGTAACAGTAAGGATGTCGGTCTTGGTCAGATGACCGAAGGTGGGGCCGATACAACCCTTTTGTGGAATCCATCTTTTTATGATCAATTTTGCCCCCTGATCCTGGATCAGAATGTTTGCAAAGCGAAAGGTTTTGCAAATTTGAAGCCAACCCAACAAACACTTTTACGTGGGGCCCTGGTAGGCAGTGTGGATGCGCGTTGTGACAACTGTCCTTTGGGTCTTGATCTTTCCCGCGCTGACTTTAGCGTCAATATTTTTGCGCATACCCTGCTGGCAAATTGCGAACAAGCCGGAAAAATAGTTCAAAATGTTACCAATAATATGCCCGGTCAATCTGTGGATTACGCCACGATGTGGCGTTTCACGCTTGTAAATTACAACGCTGGTTCGGGCTGCCTGGCTACTGCGGTTACCAAGGCTTATGACCCGACAGCCGCCACACCATTGAGTTGGGATAAAGTCGCCGCTGCGCTGGATGTTTCCTGCCCCGGATCTACAGGCTATATCCAGGATGTTACCCGTGATCCCACCGATACTCAACCAACGCCCACGCCCGCGCCATCCAGCGGGAACTCTTCAGGTTGATGCACAGTGTTCTTAAAAATGTGATACTGAACTTATGGGTGCTTTCCATACCGAACTTATGGGTACTTT
>CAIWAX010000357.1 GCA_903910795.1 uncultured Anaerolineae bacterium | reverse complement strand
TGAACTTACATTTGCCCTATGGGTGGGTACTTTCCATCACGTTTTAATGCCCAAGTGAAACGATAATCACTGGTTCGCAAAGCGCCCTGTGGGTTCCCCGCAAGTGGTGTTTCGCGTAGCGGCCCTTGTTTCACCCCGCACACCTGCACTTGCGTTCCGGTGCGATTTGCCGATTTGCTAAGCAAATCGCAAATCGTGTGTTCTTAGCGGGGTTAGGTCGTCATTGCCCACAATTAAGCACCCCATGAGCAGTTACGAATCGTCATTATTACGGTCAGTTCTTTACCGTTTCGTTAATAATTAAGCTCCGCGTTCTCAGCGGTTAAAGCTCTGCGGTTAAGGCTTTTTGCAGTAGAGTCATTCCTTACTCCATCAGTCACAAGTTAAGATTTTTGACAGCGTGTCAAGGGTATTTTGACCTACTTTCATGCCAATTTTGCTTGACGCAGGTATAGTTGCTGAATGTTAAGCCGGGGCTTCAGCCCCAGGCGCGCCTGGCAAAAAGACATCTTGACATAAATCGAAAACGCTTAACTTGTGACTGATGCCCTTACTCGAACATTTGTCTGATTTTAGGAACACTTGTTTTATACCCACGAAACAGCTTTAACCCTTTATAATTTACCCATGCCCTCCCCCTCCATCCCCCTGCGCATCGTCGCCGCCGGCCACCCCAAATTACGGGATTCCCTCGAAGAAGCCCGCAACATCTCAAACTACATCAACCAGAAGGGCCTCAAAAGCTCCCACGGCTCCCTCTACGACGAAAAAATCCGCAAACGCGTACACGCCGGTGATTTTGACATACTCATCGCTGTCGGCGGAGATGGCACCATGCTGCGCGCCGGGCATCTATGCGCCCCCCATGACATCCCCATCCTCGGAATCAACAAAGGCCGCCTCGGATTTCTCTTTCAGGTAGTCGAAACCGGCTGGGAACCTCTAATTGACAATTTACTGGCGGGCAATTTCTGGATTGAGAAACGCATGATGCTGCGCGCAGACCACCTCCGTTCCGGTGAACGGCTCGGATCATGGCAGGCCCTCAACGATGTGGTTGTCAGCCGTGGCCAATTCCTGCGCCCCATTCACATCAAAACAGACATCGATGAGCAATACCTGACCACCTACGTGGCCGATGGCTTGATTGCCTCCACCGCCACCGGCTCCACCGCCTACGCTCTGGCCTGTGGCGGGCCCATTTTGCCCCCTGAACTGCGCAACATCCTGCTCATCCCAATCGCTCCGCATCTTTCAGTCGATCGCGCCGTAATCCTCTCAGAAGGCTCTACTGTCAATATCACGGTCCAGAGCGAAAATGCCGTCCTCAGCGTGGATGGACAGATCCCCATCGGCCTGGCAGATGATGACCAGGTCATTGTTCATGCCGGTGAAGATACCACAAAATTTATCCGTTTTGGCGACCCGGGTTATTTTTATCGCAACCTGACCCCCCACATGAACCAGAACGCAACCATACCAAACTCACATTAACCCTGTGGGTCGGTACTTTCGATAGGATTACCTCGATGAATACAGGTTCCACCTCCACTTTTTGCGCCAACCACCCCAATGTTGAAACCACGCTGCGCTGCAATCGCTGCAACAAACCGATTTGCGCCAAATGCGCCATCAAATCACCCATCGGCTACCGCTGCCCCGAATGCGTAAAAAGCCAGCAGAAAGTTTTTGATACCGCCACCTGGAGCGACTACCTGCTGGGAGCTGGCACAACCTTCATCCTATCAGCCATCGCCGCAATCCTGATCAGCCTGGTCGGCGCCATCGGCTTCTTCGGCTGGTTCCTTGTAATTATCGGCGCCCCAACCGCCGGCATTGTAATTGCCGAAGGCGCGCGCTTTGTCATCAAGCGCCACCGCTCCCGCACATTGTTCATCACAATCGCGGTAGCAGTCGGCGTAGGAGCCATCCCCGTCATCCTTTTCCAGTTACTCAACTTTAGTTTATTTGGGCTGCTTTTCCAGGGCATCTACCTGGCACTCGCCATCCCCGCCGTTTATACGCGCCTTTCCGGTATCCAGATTTTTAAATAACGAACCCATGCTCACCGAACTTCGCATTGAAAACTTTGCCATCATCGACAAACTTGAACTCGAATTTTCATCGGGTCTCATCATATTTACAGGTGAAACCGGCGCAGGCAAATCCATCATCATGGATGCGCTCGAAATGCTGCTCGGCGGCCGGGCAGATGCCACCGTCTTGCGCTCCAACGCCGAACGCGCCAGCGTCGAAGGCGGCTTTAAGCTTTCACCCGCCAACCAGGCCCCCGTTCTTGAAATCCTCAAACGCGAAGACCTGCTGGACGACGAGAATTTTGTCACCCTCGCCCGCGATGTGCGCCGCGAAGGTCGTTCCACCGCCCGCATCAACGGCCGCACCGTCAATGTCACCCTCCTCAAGGAAATTGGGAAATACCTCGTTGACATTCACGGGCAAACCGAGCACCTCTCCATTCTCGATCCCCACACACACCTCGGCCTGCTTGATCGCTTCGCCAATATCGAACCGCTGCTGACCACCTACCGCAAATCCTACTCTTCCCTGCAGGCCGTTCGGCGGGAACTTGGCGGACTGCGCGCCACCCAGGCTGATTCCAAACGCCGCATCGAGATGCTCACTTTTCAAGTTGAAGAAATCGAATCAGCCCGCATCAAACCGGGCGAAGATGAAGAACTGCGCCTCGAACGCGACCGCCTGGCAAACTCTGAATCCCTCGCATCCAACGCCCAGGAAGCCCTGCAACTCCTCGATGATGGCGCGCCTGAAACCCCCGCCATTACTGACCAGATGGGCAGAGTGGTTACCGCGCTGGCCGCCATCGCCCACGCCGACACCAAAAAAACTGAACTTTCCAACCTCGCTGAAAACCTTTTCGAAAACCTGGCCGACATCGCCCATGAACTGCGCGACTACCTGGAAATCATCGAATACAACCCCAAGCGCCTTGAAGAAGTTGAAGAACGCCTGGATTTGCTGCATCGCTTAATGCGCAAATACGGCGGCACGCTGGAAACTGTCATCAAATTTGGCCGCGAAACCCGCAGCGAATTAGAAACCATCAGCAGCGCCGCCGAAAAAATCGGCGAACTGGAAATCAAAGAAACCGCCCTCTTGAAAGAACTCTCAGAACGAGCGGCAGCCTTATCCGAAAAAAGGAAAACCACTGCCACCCTGCTCTCCAAAAGCGTTGAAACCGAACTGGACGACCTGAAAATGGCCTCGGCTCATTTCAGCGTTGACTTCCAGACCCGGCCCGATCCATCCGGCCTGCCGCTAGGCGGGGGCCCTGCCGCCAAAAATACCCGCCTGGCATTTGATGGCACAGGCTATGACCGGGTGGAATTTCTAATCGCCCCCAACCCCGGCGAAGGCCTGAAACCACTCGCCAAAATAGCCTCCGGCGGCGAAACCTCCCGGCTAATGCTCGCCCTAAAAAACACCCTGGCCCGGGCCGATCAGATCCCCAGCCTGGTGTTTGATGAAATTGACCAGGGCATTGGCGGCCGCGTGGGCGGCGTCGTCGGTCAAAAATTATGGAAACTTGGGCGCATGCACCAGGTATTTTGCATCACACACCTACCCCAACTGGCAGCCTTCGGAGATCAACATTACCGCGTCCAAAAAGTTGTCAACCAGAGCCGCACCACATCCACAGTTACCCGCATGCAAGGCCAGGAACGCATCCTGGAACTGGCCCAAATGTTAGGCGAAGTCACCGAAGGCACCCTGCGCTCAGCCCACGAAATCCTTCAATCCGCCCAGCAAACCATCACCCCCCCGTAAAGCCACGGCACCGCCGTGCCCGCGCTATAGACATTAAGAAAAAGAATTGTAACTGCTCACCCATGTCTTGATTTGGGCATAATCATACTGAACGATTTGCTAACATCGTCCCGATGCCCTTGCGGGAGCAAATCGTGGGTACTTTCCATCATGTTTTAATGCCCAAGTGAAACGATAATCACTGGTTTTCCCTCGCAAGTGGTGTTTCGCGCAGCGCCCAGAATTTGGCGCGAAAAGTACCTTCCCCCCCTTCCCGTTGCGGGAAGGGTTCTTTCACCTCGCATGTTCTTGGCGAGGGCCGGGGGGTTAGGTCCTCATCACCAAAAAACACCCACCCCGTCAGTAGTCACCACAAATGAACAATAATGGCTGGTTTACCCCCGCAAGTGGTGTTCAGCCACAATTTGGCGCGAAAACACCGCGAAAAGTAACTCCCCCCCTTCCCGTTTCGGGAAGGGTTCTTTCACCTCGCATGTTCTTGGCGAGGGCCGGGGGGTTAGGTCCTCATCACCAAAAAACACCCACCCC
>CAIWAX010000356.1 GCA_903910795.1 uncultured Anaerolineae bacterium | reverse complement strand
TGGAAAGTACCCATAAGTTCGGTATGGAAAAAGTGGAAAAATGATTTCAATTTTGCTGGGCGAGCTCTAAACTCAAATATGCTACAATAAATTCAAGCAATAAATTTCAGATAAGTCCCACCTTCGTTCAAAATCAGAAAGGTTCGGTGATTGCGATGTCTGATATTTCTCTCGCTCATAAACTGAAACTTAAACCTGGCATACTTGCAGCGATATTGAATGTGCCGGCTGGCTACTTGATTGAATTGGCGCCTGAGCGCGTGACCATCGAATACGCCCTCACCAGTAAATATGATTGGATTCAGGTTTTTGTAAAAGGCAAGGCAGAGCTGGATACGCTTTTCCCGGCACTGGTAGCTGCGCTCAAGCCGGACAGCCTGTTGTGGATCTCTTTTCCAAAGGGTGGTTCCGGCGTTCAAACTGATTTATCCCGCGATAAAGGTTGGGAGCAGGTTGTGGGTTTGAAGTGGCTGAACCTGGTATCCGTTAACCAAACCTGGTCAGCATTTTCATTACGTCCATATAAACCTGGCGAGAAGAAATAAGCCGAAAGCAATTCATGATAAAATATTGCCCGTAAGACCGGACACGCGGGGAGCATGAGTCCAATTATTTACGTTTAACAGGAGAAACAAGCTATGCCCAGGCGAAGTTTGGCCAGACTCTATCGAGATGAGTTTGGTAGTTATACATTATTAAAGTTTCAACAAGACCTCATGGCAGGTCTGACGGTCGCTGCGGTTGCCCTGCCGCTGGCTCTGGCTTTTGGTGTCGCATCTGGCGCCACAGCCGCCGCGGGGCTTGTCACGGCTATTTTGGCCGGTTTTGTGATTGGCGCTCTTTCCGGCGCCCCATATCAGGTTTCCGGCCCAACTGGCGCGATGAGTGCTGTCTTGATCGTGCTCGTGCAGCGCTACGGGCTGCAGGGCATCTGGGTGGCAGGTTTCATTTCCGGCTTTTTGCTGCTCTTAATCGGGCTTTTCAAGTTGGGACGATTTATCGCCTTTATCCCTGCGCCGGTCATTACCGGTTTTACATCCGGGATTGCCCTGATTATTTTCATCGGCCAGATCGACAATTTTCTAGGAGTGAAAACCCCGGCCAAAGATGCCGCTCTGGCAAAATTTCTCGGTTACTTCGGCGGGGGGTTCAGCCCGGATTGGCACACCATTATCCTGGCCGGCATCGTGATCGCTGCCATGCTTTTGTGGCCCAAAAAGCTGAATGCGCGTTTCCCGGCTTCCTTGCTGGGGATTATCCTGGCAACCGCTTTGAATATGGTGATTAAGTGGTCTGTGCCGGAAATTGGCGCGATCCCGCAAACCCTGATCCTCGCGGACCGCTTCAATCCGCTGGCATTCGATTGGAGCACGCTGCCCAATTTTATTGCGCCAGCGTTAACCATCACCGCTTTGAGCGCCATTGAATCGCTGCTGTGCGGCTCGGTCGCGTCGAATATGACCGGCATCCGCCTGCAAGCCAACCAGGAACTGGTTGGGCAAGGGATCGGGAATATGCTGATCCCATTTTTTGGCGGTGTTCCGGCAACCGCTGCGATTGCCCGCACCAGCGTCGGTATCAAATCTGGCGGACATACCCGCCTGGTCAGTATTATCCACGCGGTGGGTTTGCTGCTATCCATGTTCCTGCTGGCGCCAGTCATGGCGCACATCCCCATGGCGGCCCTGGCAGGCGTTTTGATGGTGACTGCCGTCCGGATGAATGAATGGCATTCCATCCAGTTCATGTTTGGGAAAAAATTCAAAACAGATATGATCGCATTCCTGATCACTATGTTTGCGACCATCACGCTCGATCTCACCCAGGCCATTTTGATCGGTTCATTTGTGGCAG
>CAIWAX010000355.1 GCA_903910795.1 uncultured Anaerolineae bacterium | reverse complement strand
GCTTGCTATTGATTTGATAACGAAGAAATCTGGCCAACCGAGGGTGCGCGGTAAAAAATCGGATGAAGTCCAATGGGGCGAGGGGAAGACTGACTCCACTCCTGAACCGAACAAGGCCACTGAAGATCAATATACGGGGATTGAGATTGAATCTGAGCGGAGAGAACAAGTAGATTTGAAAACCGATCCAACAAAGGAAGTCCAATACGATGAGGAAAAGTTAATAGTTCACGAAGTTCTGTCTAGGATGGATGAGCGATGTCGTTTGCTTTTAAAGCTATTTCTCGCTGGGTTAGACATGGTGGCAATCGGGACGAAGTTGAACTCCAGCAAAAGTGTGGTTTACGAACGGTTAAATCATTGCCTTGAAAAGCTGAGAAAAGCCTGTCTTAAAATGATTCAATTGGAAGATGGTCAACTTGGAGGTGCCACATGAACCAAGATAACTTTTCGCCCAAGAACTTTAAGAAATTTCTAAGCGAGTCAGCTCCCGACCTAAAAAAGCTGATTGAAAATCCACCTGATGTTTCACCGGAACGTATTGGAAAACTGAAGCAAAAGTTGGAGTCTATTTGCCCATTCCTGCGCGTTTTGACAACAGTCCAAATGCGGAGGCTTTGTCTCGAACTGTTCAAGGAGCGCCCAATGGATGGCACAGACCTTGCCGCCATGCTACGAAAGAACAACGTCAAGCTGAAGGACGCAACAGGAGAGGGCGAAATCTATGGGCTGCTCCAACAACTTGAAAATGCCAAAGCCATTGAAAGCGAATGGAAAGATGGTATTGAACGCCAAAAAAAGATTTACAAGTTAACCGTCTCTGGACGTGCTGAATTGCAGCGGTCGTCGAGCGAGGAATCTGCACTGGCTCACGCGATGTTGGCGCGCGCAGCCTCGTAAAATGAAGGAGACAATTCCACCCGCAACTGACTTGGCATTTCAAAAATATGCCAACGATGTTTGTGACCGGGCGACGGTGGATCGCGAGGACAGAGTTCGCAAAGCGTACGAACTGCAAACCCACTTGCAGGAATTGTGGAGGGAAGGTGACAGACAAGGATTAAGCACAGACCAAGCCCAGAAAAGAGCCATAGAACTTTTTGGCAGCGTTGAATCCGTTGCCCGAAGTCTGAACGAGCAAGATTTGAGGGCACTTTTACTACATGAAAGCGCTCGTCCATTCAGGGTTAATATTATCGTCCTCTACTTTTTCGCATTATTTTCGAGCCGTTCAATGATTGATAGTTTTTCCGACAATGCTGAGTCTGCCAGCCGCATTTCAATTCCTGACAACTTTTACAGGCTTATTTTAACGCTGGCGTGTTTTTACTTCGTAGGGCATTTCGAGGAATTCTGGTCAGGCATCCGTGCTATATTTAGGGACTGGTTTAGGGTAAATGCCCTGGACGTGGAAAGGACTGAAAAAGAGAAATGTTCATTTAACCTGCCAGTCACTGTTTTAAAATGGCTGGTGCTTTTGGCCGGAGCGTATTTTTCCTTCGATGCCTTGGCACTCTTCTTCTATCCATTTTCTGCCATAAAAAACCTATGGGATCATCATCTCTGGACGAAGGCTGATTTCACCTTGCATGACATGGCTTTGATGGTGGTATTGACCGTTTTGATTCCATTGGGAATCTTCGCCTTTTTATCAGCGTTATCGGAGATATTCGATTGGCCTGGTCAAAAGCGAGAACGCAGAAAAGTTGTGATGTGGTGTTTTTATACGTTGCCTGGAGTTTTGAAAAACCGCCTCCAGCCAAGTCTCACTGGAAGTTGAGGATGAAGCGGTGTGGGCGATGGGGCTCACCAATTCAAAACTTCACCTTCTGCGCCATGGCCACGGAATGATGATCACGCAGATGGCCATAAACCTTCATCGCCAAAGCTCCGCCATCTTTGTGGCCTAGCCAGCGGCTAACGGTTGGAATGTCCACGCCGGATTCAATGCAGCGCGTAGCGAACAAGTGCCGCAAATCGTGATGCGTGATGCGCGGGATGCTTAAAACACGGCACGCCCGCGTCAGTGCGACCTCACAGGTGGCGACGGCCATCACGGGGCGGGCATCGTCCGCATCTGGCCGCTCTATTGCCAGCCGTTCGAGGAGTTGCTTCATATTCGATATCATTGGCACTCTGCGAGGCTCACCGCCTTTGGTGCCCGTCACTGGATGCCCACGAACCAAGATTGTTTCCGCCTCGAAATCGCAGTCCGCCCATGTCACATATTTGGCTTCACCTTTCCTGAAACCGCCGAATGCCAAAAATTCCACCAAGTTCGCCGATGCCAGCCCCGGTCCGTATGGAACACGGCGGATTTCCTCAACCAAATCGGGGAACTGGGCCAGAGACGGCAGCGTCACCTGTTTTAGTTTTATCTTTGTTCGCTTGATTCCAGCAGCGGGATTCAGGTAGCGGATGCCGCGTTCCACCGCGATGTCTAGCACCTGTTTGAGGGTGCCGACAGTGTTGTTATAGCTGGACGCGCTGGCGAGCTTTACAAAGCGGCGCGCCCACGCCTCGCATTCGTCCTTTCCGATTCGCCCTGCATCCAACTTGGGTAGTTCCGGCCATGTTTTCACCAGCCGTTTGAGGCACTCACGGCGGTAATCCTTTGAGCGCGGCTTGATGGCGGGATTCGACTCAAGATGTGTCAGGTATTCGTTTTTCAAATCTTGGAACGTCAGTTTGGTTCCTGACTCAAGCCGGGTCTGACTCTCTACCGCGCCCCGCTCCACCTTCTCAAAATCCGACAACTTGAGCTTGGCAACGGATAAAGTCTTGGTTTTGAGACTGCGGAAGTGCAGCTTGCCTTTGACTCGCACTCTGGCAAAATATGTCCCGCTTGGAACATACCGCACAAGATTCGAGTAGTTCGTTTTCTGCCACAGGGCTTCACTCTTGGCAGCTGACGTTTGCTGACTTTCGCTCTGTTTCACGCAACCAGTATCAAATCGCAGTATCAAATTGTCAAATATCAATAAGCATGACTGGTGCATGTTGTTGAAAATAAACGGTTGGAAGGGTGGCAGAGTGGTCTAACGCATCTGACTCGAAATCAGAAGTAGTCGCAAGACTACCGGGGGTTCGAATCCCTCCCCTTCCGCCATTTCCCAGACCTTGCCAAAAATAAAAAGGCGCCCTGAAACAATCAGAG
>CAIWAX010000354.1 GCA_903910795.1 uncultured Anaerolineae bacterium | reverse complement strand
TGGGAATTATATTCAAAATCACCTTTATGTCAATGCCAGAAAATGGAATTATAAGATTTTCTAAAGAGTAACGAAAATAATTTAAAAGCAGCATGTCTCTTGAAAGAGACATGGAATGGATGCTGTCAATATTTTGCAACAGGTTGCGCGGGGTCGGGCTGACGCAAGAAGCCGTAGAACATGTAGTGCAGCTCTCGGAGGAAAAATATTGCCCCGTTGTGATCATGATCGGTAGGACGACCCAGATAAAAACACAGATTGAAATCGAAAATCTTGAGAACGAAGGAGAAAGTCATGGCAATAATAGCCCCTGTTGAGTTCTGATGCAGAGCGTGGCGCGTGATTTTGAAGGCAAGGATGCCAAAGCTGCACGCCATGATGCATGATCGCTGACACCCGGAAGCTTTGATCTCAGATCAGGTGAAGCAGGGAACCTCTTCCGCCCGGTTGGAATCAAAAGCACGAACAAAGCCGCCAAAAAGCTGTCTGCTTTTTCACGGGGAAGTTGTTCGCCTGTGAATCAGTTCACCAAGGAGTTCAGCTTTTTGGTTGGCGGCTTACAACAGGTCCCCTCCCAAACACATCCACAAGATCAATTGACAGCCCCCGTAAACAAGATCGTGAAATATTTTGCTTAATATCTGCATCTGCCCATGCTTATTAAGTAACACTATATATCATATTTACTAGATAGGAATAATACGATAAAATCTCAAAATCATATCCAAAATGATCGTCAAACCCGCCCAATCCGCCTGGGTGGGGAAAGAATATGGATTCACAAAACCCAAAGGAGTACGTCAATGACAGAAACAACTGAAGTCCGTAGAACATTGAGCGAGCAGGCTGCACGCCAGTTGGCCAATGCCACCAAGACCCACGCCCAGTGGTCGGGGATTACCCCGCGCTGGCTGCCGTCTTTCCTGCCCTGGGTTGCCGTCGAGGCTGGCATCTTCAGGTTGAACCGCGTCAAAGAGACCAGCAGTGATGTCTCGGATGGCGTCGAATGCAGCCCGAAAAACGATGCCGACCTGCCGGAAACCTATATCGACTATGACCCGGCTCCACGCGAATATTCGTTAAACGCCGTCACCACTGTGTTGGATATCCAGACCCGCGTCTCAGATCTCTACAGTTCCCCGATCGACCAGATTCAGGAGCAGGTTCGCCTGTTGATCGAAAAAGTCAAGGAACAGCAGGAATCGCAGCTGCTCAACAATGTCGATTACGGCCTGCTAAATAATATTATTCCTTCTCAAAAGATCAAGACGCGCAAAGAAGGCCGCCCGACTCCCGACGATCTCGACGAACTGATCACAAAAGTCTGGAAGGAGCCAGCCTTCTTCCTGGCCCATCCGCGCGCCATTGCCGCCTTCGGGCGAGAATGCACCCGCCGCGGGGTACCACCACCCACCGCCACCATCTTTGGTACGCAGTTCCTGACCTGGCGCGGACTGCCTCTCGTTCCAAGCGACAAGCTGCGCATCACCGGCAACAAAACCGATATTTTGCTGCTGCGCACAGGTGAGAAAAAGCAAGGCGTGATTGGGTTATTCCAGCCGGGAGTGCCGGGTGAAGTCGCCCCCAGCCTTTCCGTAAGATTTATGGGCATCAATCGCAAGGCCGTCGCTTCCTACCTGATCTCGCTCTACTGCTCCGCAGCAGTGCTGACCGAAGATGCAATTGCCGTCTTGCAGGATGTCCAGGTCGACAAATATTATGACTACGCCTGATCCGCGCCTGTCAGGCGCGGGCGCAAGCCTGTTCGCGAACCTGGAGTCGCTGGCTGCGCAGTCCGTGGGTGTTCCTACCCCGGACCTGATCGCGCAGCTTGCCAACCAGTTTTTCGCGGCCCCGCCTGGACAGCCCCCCGAAGTACCAGCTTTGCCGCCGCATACGCAACCGGTGGTCGCGCCTGAAGTGCCGAACACCTCTGAGCTGGCGCTGTCCTCACCGGCGCCCGCACCGGCGGTCTCGCAGCTTTCCCTGCCAGGCAAAACCCCGGCTCAGGCTGATTTGTCTGCCCTCTCGCTGCCGCACACCTCACTGCCGGCCTCAGTGCCAGCAATTCCGTCCATCGCCCCATCTGCCCCGCTCAGCCTGGCGGCAGAACCGGACCTGGGGGCTTTGCCGCGCAGCTTTGGCAGTTCACTTTCGTTGGTGCGCCAGGGTTCGGACGGCGCGGCAGCTTTGCCCGCTGGCGGGCACTACTTTATCGAAGACGCGCTGGCTGCGGCGGGAACCCGCTCCTTGCCTTTCTCGTTCCAATCCCTGACGTTAGGCCCTGAAGCGAGGGAGTACAGCCCATCTCGCATCCCCGAAATCGGGTTTGGGCCGCGACCGTTTGACCCAAACGCGGTTAAACGCGACTTTCCCATTTTGAATGAGCAAGTCCACGGCAAACGGCTGGTCTGGCTCGATAATGGGGCCACCACTCAAAAGCCGCAGGCCGTCATCGACCGGCTCAAGTACTTCTACGAACACGAAAATTCCAATATCCACCGCGCAGCGCATACCCTGGCCGCCCGCGCAACCGACGCCTATGAAGCCGCCCGCGAAAAAGTGCGTCGCTTCCTGAACGCCGGCTCCACCGAAGAGATCATCTTTGTGCGCGGCACCACCGAAGCCATCAACCTCGTGGCGCAGTCGTGGGGCCGCCAGAACATCGGCAAGGATGATGAAATCGTCATCACCTGGCTTGAGCATCACGCTAACATCGTCCCCTGGCAGCAGTTGGCAGCCGAAAAAGGTGCCAGGCTGCGTGTTGCGCCCGTGGATGACGATGGGCAGATCATTCTCTCGGAATACGAGAAACTGCTCGGGCCGCGCACCAAATTCGTCGCCATCACCCAGGTTTCCAACGCCCTCGGGACCATCACCCCGGTCCACGAAATGGTGGCCGCCGCTCATCGCTACGGCGCGCGCGTGCTCGTGGATGGCGCTCAGGCCGTGTCGCACATGCGTGTCGATTTGCAGGCACTCAATCCCGATTTCTTTGTCTTTTCGGGACACAAGATTTTTGCCCCAACCGGTATAGGGGTGGTGTACGGCCGCAAGGAAGTGCTGGAGACCATGCCTCCCTGGCAGGGTGGCGGCAACATGATCGCCGATGTGACCTTCGAGCGCACGGTCTTTCAGCCGGCACCGGCCAAGTTTGAAGCTGGCACCGGAAACATTGCTGACGCGGTTGGTCTGGGCGCCGCCCTGGATTATGTCACTTCCATCGGGCTGGAAAACATCAGTTGGTATGAACACAACCTTCTCGAATACGCCACTGCCAGCCTGCGCACGGTGCCGGGCCTGAAGATTATCGGCACAGCCAGGGAAAAGGCTGGGGTCATCTCGCTGGTGCTCAACAACCAGCGCGCGCACGATGTCGGCGTCGCACTCGACAAAGAGGGTATTGCCGTGCGCGCCGGGCATCACTGTGCCCAGCCCATCCTGCGCCGTTTCGGCGTTGAAGCGACGGTGCGCGCGGTCTTTGCGCCCTACAACACCTGCGAGGATATAGACATACTGGTCGCAGCGCTGCACCGTATCAGTACCAATCAACAAAGCGGTAATAGAAAATAGAAGTAAAGAAAAAGCTGGTTCGCCCAAAATTACAGGGGGACCAGCTTTTTTTACCCTTCCCCGCCACAATTGCAGGGCGGTTCCTTGTATAAACGCTTATCAAATCGCGAAATCGATGCCTTCCCACGAATCATCTGGTGCTGGCGTATGAATATAGTGGTGCTGCACGATTTTATTTCCTTCGCTTTTGTTTTCAAGTTCCTCCACCCTTTGCATGAGCTCTTTAATCGTTACACCGATAATATCGGGGAGTGTGGTGTGATTTAAATCCGGGGCATCGGTTGCTGAATGCAGGTGGGATCTCTTAATGATCTGGCCCGGAACACCCACCACAACAGAATTCCCAGGGACAGGCTTGACAACAACGGCGTTTGCGCCGATGCGACTGTCTGCACCGATCATGATATTCCCTAATATTTTCGCCCCTGCCCCAATGGTTACCCGGTCACCGATCGTTGGATGGCGTTTGCCTTTTTCCAGACTGGTTCCACCCAGGGTGACGCCATGGTAAAGTGTCACATCGTTGCCAACTTCGGCGGTTTCGCCAATCACTACCCCCATGCCATGATCGATAAAGACCCCTGTGCCAATTGTGGCCCCTGGATGAATTTCAATACCGGTCAACCCGCGCGCCAATTGCGAGAACCAACGCGCGAGAAGTCTGACATCGTGCAGCCAGAGCCAATGGGTGACGCGATGAACCCAGATTGCATGCAAACCAGGGTAGAGCAAGAATATCTCGAGGGATGAACTGGCGGCCGGGTCACGCTCCAATGCCGATCTGACATCTTGCCGCACCATCATCAGAAAGCCGAATACCCCTTTGAAGTTATTTGAAACGGGCATGGTCTGGGTAGTCATAATTTTTTCTCCTGACCGCAGCCTGTTTTTTGTAGCAGAGAAAATGGTTGCGGAATGACAAAACTTAAAAATAGGAAATGGAAAAAAACTTGAATTATTCAACAGCAAGCGGGCTAAAGCCTCGCCCCAGTATTTCCTGCGTTGCTGAAACGATCACAAAAGCCTGCGGATCTTCTTTGGCCACGATGGCCTTCAAGTTATGCACTTCCGTCACTGTCAGGGCACAAAGCAGGATGGAACGGTCCTTGCCCGTGAACATGCCTTTGCCCTGCATAGATGTTACGCCGCGCTTCAGCTCGCTGAGCAGGTGTAACGAAACTGGTTCGGGTTTATCCGTAATAATCAGAGCCAGAAATTGATTACGCCGGTGCGAAGGCAGCTGGTTGGCAACTGCTGACTTGATCGACGACGGTTTCGTGTGATTTTCAAGTTCATTTCCTCCACCAAAGCGCGAAAGGATTTCACCGGTTGCATCTGTCATTCCCAAAGTTCCAATTGCAATCATCGCCATAAGACAATAATATACAATCCTCATACCGATCACAACACTGCCGGGGATCGGCCCGATCGCACATCTGCTTACAAATTCCGCCAGATCGGTAACAGGTTGGGGAAAAAGAGAGCTTTTCCCAATCCAGGAAATTCCCAGAATGATTAAAATCCACAGATAATTACGCCGCAGCCTTCTTCCAAAAGCCTCCCACATCGAGATCGGAAAGCTGGGCGAAAGCAGGCTCTCCGCCAGGCTCTCGGCCCATTCCGGTGAGGGATGAAAGGGCGGCACCAGCATGGCGGCATAATAATCCGTTTCCATCAGGCGGATGCGGTAACTGAACAGCTCGTAATACCGATAGCGCCGCGCTTCAATAAATAGAAACCAGGTCACCAGGAGCGTATTGAGGATGATCACCCCGTGATGTACATTCGGCTGGCTGAAAGCAATCGAAAGAGCCGCGCCTGTTGCGATCACCGCCCAGTTGGTGGTGGTATCCAGGCGCTGTCGCCAAACAGTAGCGCGCTGGATCTCGGCCCGAAAAAAATGAACCATCGATGACACAAAATCGCTTGTTTTCAGGTGATACCCGCGATAAGCCCAGGCGGTATCATCCGTCGGGTTTACCTGTTCATGAATTTTGTGGGGCTCATCGCGGGTATCATTCATTCTGTTCCGCCTTTATCTGGAATGCTTCCCATCC
>CAIWAX010000353.1 GCA_903910795.1 uncultured Anaerolineae bacterium | reverse complement strand
GGGTTCGATTCCCACCTGGGGCACAGCTATAAAAACAGCCAGAAATCCTTGAATATCGAGGGGTTTCTGGCTGTTTTGCGTTTTGAGCAGAACGGGGAAATTGGATGAGTTGCCAATCAAAGTATGACAGAATGTTTCTTTGTAAGGATTTATTTTATTTCTTGAACGATATCATTAGGGGAAAGGAGTGGAAATGGAGAAAAAAAACGAAAAGGAGTTCCCAAGTCTATGAAACCATTCGCAGCGGTTCAATTGAAAAAATTCACGGTTTGCCATCACCGAACTCAATTGCCAAATTCCCAAAAAAGGGTTTGTGAAATAAATCTCAAAATTGAAAGTTGGATTAAATAACCGTATACTATACAGAATATGTCTGTAAGGTTGCACAACTTGATTGGCACTTTACCCTTCGGGAATAAAATCGCAATAGACAGGCTCAGTAGAAAATCAAATAAGGACATATGATGTAGCCAGTGTGGGCCATCGCGAGATTAGTTTTACCGAAATAGAGGTACGGCAAGCGATCTTGATTTTTGGTTTGTTGCGTAGTTGAGTTTGCGTAGCCTGTTTACCACCATAGGGAAGATGATACCGTCTGATTTGGTTGCCCGTTCTGGCATTAATCTGAGTGAACCAGGTTCTTGTAAAACCTTTTTGGTGTAAATGAGAATCATATTCAGCGTTTCGAATAACTTTGCCATACCAGCTTTTGCCCTTCAAAAATTTCAATCGTCCACCTCGCTTTTATTCCATGAATAGCATATTTTTCATATGACCCCTCTACCCTCCGGGACAGTCACCTTCCTCTTTACCGACATCGAAGCCAGCACCCGCCTGGCCCAGGAATATCCGGATACCTGGGAAGATCTGCGGCAGCGCCACCATGCCATCCTGCGCAGCGCGGTCGAGGCTCACGCCGGTTACACCTTCCAGGTTATAGGTGACGCCTTCTGTGTGGCCTTCCACACCGCCGGCGACGCCCTACGCACCGCCCTCCAGGCTCAGCGCGACCTGCAGCGTGAAACCTGGGGGGCGGCTGTCATCTGCGTACGCATGGGGTTGCATACTGGCAAGGCGGAGCTTCAGGAGACCGGTGATTACCACGGCTACCTGACCCTCAGCCGCGTTCAACGTGTCATGTCGGTCGCCCACGGCGGGCAGACCCTGGTATCCAATCCGTGCGCCGAGCTGGTGCGCGGGGAACTGCCCGAGGGTGCGCGCCTGCGTGACATGCAAGAACACCGTCTCAAGGGGCTGCTCAACCCCGAGCGCCTCTGGCAGCTCGACGCCCCCGGCCTGATGCTGGATTTCCCCGCGCTCCAATCGCTCAACGATATTCCCAACAACCTGCCGCTCCAGCTCACCAGCTTCATCGGGCGTGAAAATGAAATCGCCAAACTGAAACGCGCACTGAACGATCATCGGCTTGTGACACTCACCGGTTCAGGTGGAACGGGAAAAACGCGGTTGTCCCTGCAAGTGGTTGCCGAGGTGCTGGATGGCTTTCCCGCCGGCGTCTGGTTTGTGGAACTCGCCCCGGTCAGCGACCCTGGGTTGGTGCCCAACACGCTGGCCAACCTGCTCGGATTGCGCGAGTCGTCCGAAACCAGGCACTCGCTCAGTGAACTGGTTTGCGGCTACCTGCGCGAGCGCAAGGCCCTGCTGGTCTTCGACAACTGCGAACACCTGATCGAAGCTGTCGCCGCCTTCACGGACCAGCTTCTGCGCGCCTGCAAATACCTCAAGGTGCTGGCTTCCAGCCGCGAGGCCCTGGGCGTGGCGGGCGAACTGGCCTGGCATGTGCCTTCGCTTTCGCTGCCTGACCTGCGCAACCTGCCCGCACCCGAAATCCTGTCTCAGTATGAAGCCGTGCGCCTGTTCATTGAACGGGCTGCATTGGTTCAACCGCGCTTCAACGTGACGCATGAAAACGCTCCAGCCATCGCCCAAATCTGTTACCGGTTGGACGGCATCCCCCTGGCGCTCGAACTGGCGGCCGCCCGCGCCAACGTTTTGAGCGTGGAACAGATCGCCAAACGCCTGGACGACCGCTTCCGCCTGCTGACCGGCGGCGCCCGCAGCGCCCTGCCGCGCCAGCAGACCCTGCGCGCCATGATTGATTGGAGCTACAACCTGCTTGCCGCCGATGAACGCCTGCTCTTCCTGCGCCTGGCAGTTTTCAGCGGCGGGTGGACGCTCGAAGCCGCCGAGTCGGTCTGCAGCGGCGAGGGTCTGGATGCTGAGCAGGTTCTCGACCTGCTTTCCCAACTGGTGCGCAAATCGCTGGTGGTCATGACCGAGCAGAACGGCGAAGCCCGCTACCATTTTCTCGAGACCATCCGCCAGTATGCCCGCGAAAAACTGTTTGAGAGCGAGTCTGCTGTTTGGCTGCGCGACCGGCACCTCGATTACTTCATCACGCTGGCCGAACAGGGCTACCTGGGTGTTTATGGGCCGCATGACCTGGTCTGGATCGATAAACTTGAGACCGAGAACGATAATCTGCGCGCCGCCCTGGGCTGGTCGCTCGAATCACCAGAGGCTGACCCACAAAAGGCGCTGCAGCTCAGCGGCGCCCTGGGAGACTTCTGGGATGTGCGCGGTTATACCCGCGAGGGCTACCAATGGTGCGCAGAGGCTCTCAAGCGTGCACCCGAAATAAGCAGTCTGCCGCGCTGCCGGGCCTTGTTTGCCGCCGGGCTGCTGGCCGAACGAATCAGCCAGCGCGCGGAAGCCATCCGCCGCATTGAAGAGGCGCTCGTTCTGGCCCGCCAGCTTAAACATGCAACCCTGACCAGTCTCTGCCTGCTGAATTTAACCAGTTTTTTTTCGAATGGGTTGGAGGACATTGTTCGATTTAAGGAAGGCCTGGATCTGGCCCGCGCCTCGGGCAGTCAGTTTGTCCTGGCGATAGGCTTGGGCTGGTGGGCCATCGGAATTTCAAATGACGCGGATGAGACCAACCGCTATCTCGAAGAGGCCCATCAAATCGCCGAAAAACTGGGTAACACCCGCGCGCGCATCTATAATCTCAGGGATTATGGTTGGAATGAAACAACCAGGGACAACCAGACCTCAGCCGCGGCCCTGCTGCAGGAAGCCTTGCGCCTGGCGCAGCTCCTCAAGGAAAGGCACCAGATCGCGCACTGCCTGCTGCTGCTCGGGCGGTTGGCCACCCAGCGGGGCGATTTTGAAACGGGCAAAGATTATGAGGATCAAGCTCTGCAAATTTTTCGCGACCTGAGCGACCCATCTTGTTCGGTTCGGGCTCTCTTTTACCTCGGTTGGAATGCCTTCCTGATGGGTGAGACCCCAAGGGCGCAGGAAACCTTCGATGCATGTCTTGCCATCTGCCAGGAGAACACCGGCGCACGCACGGTATTTATACCGCTTGGACTGGGGTGGATTGCGCTCGCGCAAAAGAACTATGCGAAAGCCAGGGGCTTTCTTTCAGAAGGACTGGATGTCCTGAAGAAGAGACCGGGATCTACTTATATTTTGGCTTATTTTCTGGAAGCGGTTTGTAACCTGCCCGATATTGCCCCCGAAACGATCGCCAGGCTGCTTGGCCATGCACAGTATATTCGCGAACACGAAGCTTTCGCCATTCCGCTCTCCGAAAGGCATCTGGTGGAGCCAATTGTTGCGCAATTGAAATCTCAACTTGGAGAAGAAACCTTCGCCGCGGCTCGCGCCGTCGGGATGGCGCTGACTTTCCAGCAGGCCATTGATCAGGCCCTGGCAGCAATACAGCCGGCATTGAAATAAGGCCCGATGAATCGTGCGTTTGGAAGAATAATGTTGGAATGACCAGGAAGTGTTTTCCGCGATCTGATGAATATTGCAACCAATTGAAACAATAAAGATAAAACACAAAGTTTGCTTCACAAAGCGATTCTGGCAATAAAAATAGGAATGTACATTCTGCATCGCTACAAAAAATTTCGTCAAAAGAAAACACAACAAGAAGTACAGTAGGAAAAAAACATGACCACTACGATTGAATCCAACAATCAGGAAGATGATAAACAAGCAAGCGAGGCCTTCGCGCAGAAATCTTTTGCCGATCTGATCGGCTTTGCCAATGTTTCCATGTGCGTGCTCGGCGACCGTCTGGGGTTTTTCAAGGATATTGCCGCGCATGGGCCTGCCACCAGCGCAGAATTTGTCGCGCGGACAGGGATTGTTGAGCGGATGGGGCGCGAGTGGCTCAGCCAGATGGCCTGCGCTGAGTACTTGAAGTACGATCCGGCCGACCAGCGCTTCAGTTTACCGCCCGCACATGCCCCGATCCTGGCCGAAGAAGGCGGACCGGGTTTCATGGGAGGGATGTATCAAAGTTTGCAATCTGTTGAAAATGGTCTTTTTGGCAAACTGCTGCACGCCTTCCGCGAAGGAGGGGGTGTAGCCTATTCTGAATATGACGACAACTATTGGGAGGGGCTGGATCGTTTTTCGATCAGCAATCTAAAACGTTCGCTGGTTCAATATATCATCCCGGCCATGCCGGAGGTGCTGGTTGCGCTGGAACGAGGTGCGTTGGTTGCAGATGTGGGCTGCGGGCGGGGCGGCGTCCTGCAGATCCTGGCCCAGGCTTTCCCGAATTCGCGCTTTGTGGGCTACGATGCCCATGCGCCAAACATTGCCACGGCGCAGAAAAAGGCTGAATCTGCCGGGATGTCTGATCGTGTGCGCTATATTTGCCTGGATGCATCCAAAGGATTGCCCGAGCCTTACGACATCATCCTTAGTTTTGATGTGCTGCACCATGCCACCGATGTGGTTGCCTTTTTACGCACGATCCGCGCCTCGCTCACCCCTGGCGGGATTTATGTTTGCCAGGAAGCCATGTGCGCTGACACGCTGGAAGGGAATATGGGCCCCGGCGGCGCGATGCTGTATGTGAGCGGTGTCCTGGTTTGTGTGCCGCAGGTTTTGTCCGAAAGCAGCGAAGCTGTTGGACCTGCCGGATTATCCTTATCCAGCATGCGCGAATACTGTGCCAGGGCGGGGTTTGGTAGTGTCCGGCTCGTGGCGTTTGAGAATGCGGATGCGAACATCTACGAGATCAAACCATAGGCTGCTGTTTATTTTTCAAAATCGGTAGGAGTTTATTATGTCTGATTTGAATAAGGCATTGGTGCAGAAATTTTTCGATATTTACAATCAAGGTGCCTGGGGTCAATTGGATAGCCTGGTCAGTCTGGACTATATTCATCACAGCAACGATAGCCAACTAACCCTCGCACAGTTTAAGCGCGGCGCAGCCTGGCTTCGAGCAGGAATGCCTGATTTTCAGATCGTGAGTGAAGATCTGATCTCTGAAACAGATAAAGTAGCCGCCCGTTGTATCGGACGCGGCACCCATCTGGCCTCTTTCTTTGGTGAAGCGCCTACTTCAAAAACAGTGACCATCTACTTTACGATGATTTATAGGATTCAAAATTCCCTGATCGTGGAAGATTGGGAAGCCGCTGACGATGCCTATTTCATGAAGCAAATCGGCGCGAGCGCCTGAGCAGGATAAGGTCACCAGCAGCATGGAAAATATCATCTTTTCAACGGCCCCAGAACTCGCCAATGCCATTCGTGGAAAACAGGTTTCGGCGCTGGAAGTCCTTGAAGCGCACATTGCGCAGATCGCCAGCCATCATTCGAAGCTGAACGCCATTGTCACAATAGACGAGTCAGCAGCCACAGCCACCTACACATCACAGCCGGCCCGCATTTTGTTACGGTAAATGATGCTCGTATTTGCCGTAGGATGAAATATCCGGCCAAATGAATGGGCAGGCGAAGTACAGCTATCTCATCAGCTAACCTTTATTTGTGATTTAAATCTCAAAATTGCTATTAGAAATGGAAATGCATAGACTAAATATATAGCTGAAAATAAAAATACAGGAAGAATATGATGACCGAGATACTGACCGATCTATCCACGCCCGCAGTAGTGAAGGCCCTCGAGCAGAATTTCTACGATCTTTGCTGGGGTGTCCGTGAGCATTGGCCCGAGGCCTTTTTTGAAGATACCGGTAAACAGCGCCGTTGGATTACGACGATCCCGCTTCCATTTATTTTTAATGCCACCCTCAGTACGCAGCCCCCCGCCGGGGATGAAACCGCCCAGATTCAAGAGACGATCGCTTTTTTCCTTTCCAAGGGGAAAAAAGAGTTTACCTGGTGGCTGGCCCCGGGTTTGGTAAGCAGTGATTGGGGCAGACAGCTTGAAGCGCACGG
The DNA here is from genome assembly GCA_903910795.1 of uncultured Anaerolineae bacterium. Classification (GTDB taxonomy): domain Bacteria; phylum Chloroflexota; class Anaerolineae; order Anaerolineales; family Villigracilaceae; genus UBA5195. The sequence continues at coordinate 3,926 of CAIWAX010000353.1, read as the reverse complement.
TTTTGCGCTCGAAAAAGAAATAGGGATGTCCGCGGAATTGGACAGCCTACCAGCCAGCGTCCCTGTCCCGGACGGGTATCAGATCAGTCGGGTGGAAGATGCCGGGAGCATGAAAATCTGGATGAAAACTTTTATGGAAGGCTACGGATTCCCGCTTGAATGGGAACCATCCTGCATTGAGATGATGCTGGCCACCCTGCACGGACCGTGGATGAGTTATCTGGCAACCATAGACGGCCAGCCTGTGGCGGCCTCAAGCGTTTTTTACGATGCGGGTGTGGCCGGTATTATGAACGTTTCCACACTGAAAGAATGGCGTGGCAAAGGATTGGGAGCGGCGGTAACACTGCAACCCCTTCTGGATGCGCGCTCAATTGGTTATCAAGTGGGTGTCCTGGAATCCTCGAAAATGGGCTACAAGGTCTACCAGCGGCTGGGGTTTAAGGATATCTGCCGGATAAATGAATATCATTGGCAAGCGAAGTAATATTCACCTTCTGTTTTTTTTAGAAAAAACACACACCGCGAAACAGCAAGTGGGTTTTCGTTTTTTGGGACGACTTTTATCCTGGGAGAAAACGGCCTTGTTAGAAAATTCCGTATTTTAACCGCAAACGGAAGGCACAAAACCGTTTTCGCTGGAGGATTTTTTACAGGCGCTCGATCAACGTGATGTCCAGATCCAGGTCTGGGAAGAATTCTTTGATGATTGGTCTGTACTGCTGTGCCCGGCGGCCATGATGAGTGCTTTTGAAGACTGCCCTGAAAGAACACAGTTTATCGTGGATGGAGAGCAGACAAACTATCGGAGCATGATCAACTGCTGAATCCCTTTCAACCTGACCGGTCACCCGGCCGTTGTGATACCGCTCTCCAGGGATCGGAATGGATTGCCAATCGGTGTGCAAATTGTGGGCGAACGCTGGAGTGAGGAACGGCTGCTGGCGGTTGCCAAGGCGCTTTCACAGTTTACAGCCGGTTACCAGGAGCCACCAGGTTATTGAACACAGCCGGGTGTCATAAAAGGACCCTGGCAGAAAAGTGATTAATCGATCAGTAATAATATGATGGTTCTACCTGTTTTATTAGTACCGCCATTGTGTACTGTCGACAATTCTTACACCTATCGCCCAAGGAGAATGCCATGTTTGATCTAACCACCGCAGAATTTGCCCGGCTGAATGAGCTTGGCGAAGCTGAAGCCTGGGCCAACTACTATCTGTGCGCCCCGCCGGAATTCGCCAGGGAAATCAGACTGAAAGTGCAGTCCATCGGTTCTGTAAAAATTACCGCGATTCCAGGCATTGATTTTAATATTTTTAACCGAATTATCGGGTTGGGCGTTGGCACCCCAGCCACGGAAGCTATGCTGGATCAGGCCATTGCCATGTTACAAGATGCCGGGGTAAAAACCCTTTGCGTTCAGCTCAGCCCACTTGCCGAACCAGCCCAACTGGTGGATTGGCTCAAAACGCGTGGATTTACTCACGGCAGTAATTGGGCGAAAATGATCCGAGATAATGCGCCGGCCCCAGCCGTGCAAACCGACCTGCGCGTGGAAGCAATCGGAAGAGAACAGGCGGGAATCCTGACGGAAGTCGCCATCACCGCTTTTGGCATGCCGCCGCAGCTGCGGCACTTGGTTGGCGGCTGCGTGGGTAAACCGGGTTGGCATCATTATGTTGGCTTTGATGGGGAACAACCCGTATCGGCAGCGGCCATGTTTGTGTCAGGCGAGGTTTGTTGGCTTGGTTTTGGGAGCACGCTAACATCGCACCGCAAACGCGGCGGACAGGCTGCCATGTTTGCCCGCCGCATTCAGGATGGCCTGGCGCTTGGCTGTAAATGGTTCATCACCGAAGCCGCTGAAGATACTCCAGAATCACCCAATCCCTCGTATCACAATATGCTGCGTGCAGGATTCAGACTGGCTTACCTGCGTCCGAATTATGTCCGAAAAGCCACACTCATCCCGGGCTGAACCCAAGCCTGGCAAGAGTGCCGGCTGTTGTCGCAGATTCCGGACAGAAAGGATGTTTGCCTATCAGCAAATGGATATAAGACTCCGCCCATCAAAAATCGCCAACCAATGGATTGACACGGAACACCTTGCGCATCTATCACCAAAGGAGATATTTACTATGCATGGCAAAAGAGAAGATATTCCCGTTATGTTCGAAGCCGGTTCTACATATAGCCGCGATATTGAATGGGGAGATATGAATGTGGCTTTTGAAGCCTCCCAGGCCGGATTGGACACAACGCCATTTTTCAAAGGACTGCCTAATGATGCCTGCCAATGTCCGCACTGGGGCTATCTGTTCAAAGGCAAAATGCGAATCAAGTATATCGACCATGAAGAAGTCATCAGCGCTGGGGAAGCTTACTACCTGCCTCCTGGTCACAACGTAGTGACGGAAGAAGATGCTGAGATAGTTGAATTCAGCCCAAAAGGCGAGTACCAGAAGACGATGGAGGCTGCGGAACGTAATATGGCTGAAATGAACAAAGGTCAATAAAGCTGTTTCTGGCAGGTTATATATAAGCGATCCTCTCGCGTGGGAAGACCACAATCGTTCTCCACGCGAGTTTTAAAATAAAGGATGACGTATCGTCTGAATAGCCAGGACAGAAATAGATTATTTCGACTTATGCATCAGAAAATATCGGGAATATTTTTTCACAAATCAATAATTGATTACCTGTGCGAGTTGGAATCGCAATTTTTCACGCAAGGAGACAGGCATGACACATCCGCTCCGATTTGGAATTATTACCGTTCAAGATCTACCCTGGCCAACCCTCGTGGAACACTGGCAACATATCGAGTCGCTGGGATACGACAGCGCCTGGGTGGGCGATCACTTCGTCAATTCGCAAAACGTTGAGGACAACTGGTTTGATGGCTGGATGCTGCTGGCGGCCCTGGCCACCCAAACCAGCAAAATTCAAATTGGCCCGCTCGTCACCAACATCATCTTCCGCAACCCGGCCATTATTGCCCGGCAGGCGCAGACCCTCGACCATATTTCCAACGGGCGGCTGGCGCTGGGCATTGGAGCGACTTCTGAACGCGACCCCAGCCACCGCATGACCGGCGTCGAGAACTGGTCAACCGCGGAACGGGTGCAGCGCTTTCGGGAAACCGTGGAAATTGTGGATCATCTGCTCCGCCAGGATACGACCACCTATCAGGGGCGCTATTACCAGGTTACGGATGCGCGCATGCGCCCGCCCGCCATCCAAAAGCCGCGCCCCCCGCTGGTGCTGGCGGCAGCCGGACCAACTGCCTTAAAAGTGGTGGCTGAATATGCCGACAACTGGAATACGTATGGCGGCTGGAATCTATCAGCCCAACAAGCGCTGGAAGTGATCCGCCAGCGCAGTCAACAACTTGACGAGGATTGCGCGAAAATCGGACGCGATCCCGCCGAAATTACACACTCATTCCTGGTTGGATTGACAGCCGATACCCCATTCGCCTCGCTGGGTGCCTTCCATGATTTTATTGGGCGATACCGTGAAATTGGGATCAGCGAATTTATCTTTTACTACGACTATCCGTTCCTGCCACCCGACAAGTGTATGAATCGCGAGATGCTTGAACGCATCGCGACAGAAGCCATCCCTGCAATCAGGGAGGAGTAATCTGAAGGTCTCTGATTGTAATCAAATTACAATAATCTGTTGGGCCGTTTTTTGAAATAGGTAACGCGGGCATTCCTTGACGAAACGTTCAACACAAGATAAATTTTGAAAAAATAAAAAATTTCTACCCTTTCCTCCAGCAATGGAGAAGGATGTGGTTCGTTACAGATCCCGTTTGGGGCACAGCTATAAAAACAGCCAGAAATCCTTGAATGTTGAGGGGTTTCTGGCTGGTTTGCGTTTTGAGCAGAACGGGGAGCTGGATGAGTTGCCGATCC
>CAIWAX010000352.1 GCA_903910795.1 uncultured Anaerolineae bacterium | reverse complement strand
CCAAACGATAAACAAGAAGCAGACCCTACATTCTCACCATTCGCTGAAATTTTTTTAAAATCGAGAATTTATTTAATATCCACATATGGCGGTAGAGCTCCGTAATACTCCATATCTGGCGGGTGCTGGTTTTGGGGTCAGGAACCTTTCCAGAAGTGCAACAAAGATCACAGCAACTTTAGGCAAACTTCGACAAACTTGGCGGCAAAAACCTGCTTATTGGCCGAAATTCGAGAAAGTCATTTTAATTCCAGCTAATGGACAGTATTTAACTTAAAACTATTTTTTCTATTCGAGAATGAAACAAACAAGATTAGCAATATCTCAAAAAAAAACCGGGTTTTGCAACTAAAAAGTAAATCCCGAATAAGTTATTCTTCTTTGTGTATTTGGGAACCAATATCAACAAGATTACTACAACCGCAGTGTAAACATACTCATCGCTCTTTTTCTGCCAGGCATATTAGGCAATGAAGAACGAAAGAATCTTCTTCTGGATTTATCCTTTTAAAGTCAGAAATTGCATACCACTTATATGTTTGTTAATATTTAGCATTTGGAGAATGTACAAATCTATAGCGTCTAGGATCTGATCCACAATTATCAGAATGCGCTATATCAAGCAAATTTCCGCAATTAACGCATTTGAAATAGAATTTATTAGCCATTGTAATGATTCCCTCCGTAAATAACATTACAAACAATTATTTATTGATTTTAGCACCACAACAGGGGTTCTAACGTAAGTTTTGTGCAAATAGTGCCATAGGTGCAAAAAAATGGCAAAAAAAGCAAGATTTAGATGCGCAAGGTGAGTTGAATGGCCACCTGCCGTCTGACAAGAAGCGATCTACCAGCATAAACACTGCGCTGGGCGAACCTTAACAAACAATCTGAGCCGAACCACTCAATACGAGCAAAAGAATGCGCGCCAACTTTGACTTGTTCTTTCACGGCAGGGTGTGTACTTTCTTTCCAGCCATCCGGAACTTGATGACATTGGTTTGCCAACCAAACTGCTGCAATCCGAACAAAATTGGCCGCGAATAATGCGAAGTGTTCTTGCAGCCGCATGGCTGGGAGGGCTCGCACCTTGATATGGTTAACTTCAAAAACCTGCTTGCTTTCCTTGTTAGCCGCTTCTATCGTTTGGCGAGCGTTGTAATCGTGAAACCAACCCGGCAAATCCGCAGTGACATCACGTTTTCCAAAATGGATGACTCCCGAATAGGCGAGTTTCGGTTGAACCTGGTCTGTGCCTTGCCAAAATCGTTCATAACCCAAATCAAGTGGATACGGAAAATCTTCCAATTGCGCTGCTTTCCAGGCGATCATCTCGGCATTCTTGCCGACTTTCTCCCAGTCCGCGCTTCTGGTTGCGCTCATTTTGGCCAAAGTCCCTGAAAGCCAGTTGCCATACGGTTTGGAATAGATTTCATAGCCCATCTCAATCAACAAGGCCAGGTTCTCGCTATTCCCAAAGCCAGCATCAAGCCGGAAAATGGCAGAGATGGGATTGTGGTTAGCGATATTTTCTCCCTGAAAACGTTGCTGGCGCAGGATTAAATGCGTTTTCTGACTTTCCCAATCTGCCAATCGGGCTTGTTGTTTAGCCAACCGGTCTTTTGCCTGCTGGACAGTTTGATCACACCGTTCCAAACGAAGACGCCAGACATCGACGCGTTGACGCACCTGGGCAAGTTGGCTGTTGGGACGCTCTGGACAATGGCGTTGTTGGTAATCTTCTTCCAGGTCGGCCAACTTCTGAGCAAATTCTTCCTGTTGCGCTTGCACTTTACACCATGTCGTTTGAGTTTTTGCTAGTTTTTGTTCTGCTTCTGCTACATTTGTTTGCCGTTTCTTTCGCTCAGGTTCCATGTTTTCGATGCGCTGCGCCAGTAAATCAGTACGCCGCATTGGACGACGTCCCAAACTGCGTTCCGCTTCCAGGGCTAATCCCTCCGCCTGCGTAATTGAGACAGTATTGCCTGAATGATGCGTTACCGACAGCTCAAGGCGTCCATAAGTCGGACTGCGCATTGAAACTATCGCGGCTTGATAACCCAATTGCAAGCAGGCGCTCATGTATCCGTACTCTGCTCCTGGATATGTTTTGCTACCGTTCGATACTGGACGCGGCGAGAGGTCTCCATCCAACTCAATCGGTCCTTGGTTCAAAGCCAGCTGCACTTCCATGTCGATCCAGGGTTGAAGGGCTCGATCCACAATGGTCGCATATTGCTCGCCTTGTGTTTCTGTTAAAGTATGCATTGTGCGGCTGACACCGCTACAGTCTGCCCAGCTTTCCACGCCCCAGGTTTTGGCAACTGCCTGATCCTGATCCAGTGGTTGGGCCGCCTTACTTATATCTTTGGCATAAGGTAGCCCACCCAATATTGCTACCAGAAATTCCAGAACTTTGCTTTGCGGTGTGTGAGTTACCGTTTTTTGAGACATTGGTACATCAGCAAATGCTTGGGGAATTCCCAAACAATTTGCAAATTGGCCCCAAACTACCAGCATGGCATGGTCGGTTTCTTGGGCATCGGCTTGGATGTTTTCGCTCATGGATATTTCCTGTCGTTATGAAGTCCATGAGCTTATCCGATCTTTGGCGATTTGAAAAGTTCAGTTTTTTTGCGGAATCTTGCGACTCGCCAGTTATTTGCACAAAAGTTACGCTAAGCATGTTTCTTTGTTAGCACAAGCGGAACCAGTAAAATCGAACTAGCGGATTGAGGGAGAGTGGCAACTCAACTTAAAGATTGACCTTGATCTGCCATTTAGAGAAGCCGAAAAACATTCTCGAAAATACAGTTTTTTATAAAGGGAGTTCCCTATGCATTTAGGAATTCCCTTGTTCGTTTAATTTCCGTTTATTACAATAGAACGTATATTCTCTTTCCCGCGCTCATGGAGGGCGCACCAAAATGGCTACAATCGCAATAAATGACACGACACCTGAAATGACCATCGAAGAGCAGTTCCCGGCAGAAGTAACACCCGTAACAATGTCCACGACCCCAATGGAACAGCAAGGCATGATAGTAACCCCCAACCTCATTCGCGCAATCCCCCATATCATCGTTGTGGGCGAGTCGGGTGTGGGTAAGACACACTTCTCAAAGACCGCCAGGGATGGATTTGTTCTCGATATCGAAGATGGCACTGGTACTGAATTCGATGCTGATCACAAAATCACCTACAACCCCGGCGATCCTGAGCTGGCCATAAAGGTTATGCGCGATGTTCAGGCTCTCAAGAAGTTCAAGCGGGATGGGCAGTACATTATCACCCCCAAGGGCATCCGCGTTCGCTACCTGGTTGT
>CAIWAX010000351.1 GCA_903910795.1 uncultured Anaerolineae bacterium | reverse complement strand
TCCTGGAAGTTTGTTTACTGCTTCCTTAAAACCTGTGGATTGTAGAAGATTCGACAGGGGAGACAACAAAGAAGAATCCGCAAAACTAACCGGGATAATTAAATCATAGCGTTCCTTATAAAGCGACACAAAATCCAGATCAAGCGCCTGTGCAGCCGCCGGGATACCCATACCGCAATCCGCGCGACTTGAGGAAACTGCCGCAGCCACACCGAGATGGGTGTATTCCTCATCATCATAACCCTTAATAAGTTCCGGGGTAATACCCAACAAACCCAGGTGATAATCTAACAATACCCGCGTACCCGCTCCACGCTGACGATTAATAAAGGTAACATCCGGATCCGCCAACGCTTGAAGTGATTTTATACCCTTTGGATTACCTTTTTGAACAATCAAGCCTTGTTCGCGATAAACAAAACCCATTACCCTGGTGCGTATATCTGGTAAATATTCGCGCACATATCGTAAGTTATACTCACCCGTTTGGGGATCCAACAAATGCGAACCTGCCAGATGTGCCTCCCCTCTACGGAGTGCCACCAATCCGCCTTGCGATCCAACATTGGCCGAAACCAGCCGGCGATCATACTCTGAGAGGAATTGCGCCATTAAATCAAGAATCACATCATGAGAACCAATGCAAAAAATGGTCTTAGAAATCTCTTCGCGTGAACGCAAGAGGCGGACATTAACTTTTTCGCCAGCCTCCACACCCTGAACCCCTCGCTCAAACACTACCAGCCCATCCGCGCGAACTAACGAAGATATAACACCAGCACCACGGGAAATTGGTGCAGCCAACATTTTCTCGCCTACCTGCCCAACCACAACGCGCACATAGTCATCGTCACCTGGCGGAGAAACTGTCTTTCTGGTGATTTGGGCTTGCAGGATCGGCAATTCCGCCGGGTTTCGCCCCAACCACTTGGCGATGAGCGGTTCTACAAATATATCCACGGTCAGTGCAGCCGATACGGGATAGCCTGGCACACCAACGATCGGGGTTTTTCTTGAATTTTGGGAGTTATTAAGCACTCCCAAAATGACAGGGTGTCCAGGGCGAACTGCCACCCCATGCACCAACAGGGTGCCAAGTTTTTCCACCACCCTGGAAGAAAAATCTTCACTCCCAGCCGATGAACCGGCATTTAACAATACCAGATCGCAATCCCGAGCAGCCAATTCAACCCGCTCACAAATTTTATCGAAGTCATCCTCTGTGATCGGGTATCTGACAGGGTTAGCGCCCATACCCTTTAATTGGGCAGCGATAACCAGCGAGTTGTATTCAAGGATATCACCCGCGCGCAGTTCAGAGCCAATCGGAACGAGCTCTGTACCCGTAGGGATGATCCCGACTCGCGGCCTTTTCGACACCGAAATTGATGTGTGCCCGGAGGCCGCAACTGCGCCAAGATCATACGGGCCAAGCACCCGTCCACCCGGCAGTACCAACTGGCTGGCAACGATATCCTCACCTAATGGTCGAACATGACTCCATGGGACAACAGAAGCGCGAATCCGGATGGAATCGGGTTTGCGTAAATCAACAGCCATATCGCCATACTCATTGAGCGATTCAACGTTTTCAATGGGAATGACAGCGTTTGCCCAACCCGGCAGTGGATCACCGGTATCCACATATTTAGCATGTCCGTCCAGGTTTAACAAAACAGGCGTAGAAGGTGCTGCCCCGGCAGTTTCTACGGCACGGACAGAAAAACCATCCATGGCGCTGGCGTGGTAATGAGGTGAAGAACGCAGCGCCCAAACTGGCTCATACAGGACACGACCCAACGCGTTTTCATCCAGAGGAATGATTTCGCTGGATAAGGGTCGCCATAAATTCGCTTCACGCAAGGCACCTATAAGCGCGTTTTGAGCCTCGCTTAGTGGAATATCATGCAGGTAAACAGACATAGTTGGGATTATTCCAATGAAAAAAAGTTGCCAAAAAGCAGCATTCTGCTTTTCGTCATGACATCAAATATACATCCACGATTTCCCCCGCGCTGATGCCATTCGCATCCGGATGGATCTTAATCAAACCATCTGCTGCCGCCAGAGAAAATATAAGATTAGATTTACCAAAAACTGGAACTGCCTGGTAGCCATCTATTGTAGAAACCAGCCGAACTGGCTGCCAATCCTCACGGCCAGATTGGGATGACAAATTTACAGTCAATCTGGCAGGCACGATCGGTCTTGGCCGGTTGGGCAGCAATCCCAAAAGTTTATCGATAATCGGTACGACAAACAAATAGCCGTTAACTAACGCACTGACCGGATTCCCTGGCAAACCTATGACTGCCTTCCCGTTGCAAACGCCAAGAATGGTTGGCTTTCCAGGGCGGGTATTAATTCCATGAACCAGAACCCCAGGTTTTCCAAGCGAAGCGATTACATCTGCGGTCATATCCCTGATACTGGCAGAAGAGCCAGCCGTAACAATAAGCATCTCACACTCTTCCAATGCCTGGGCAGCTTTCACCTTCAACATCTCAAAATTATCAGCAATAATTCCATAAAAAACCGGCTGCCCGCCAGATTGAGTTATTAATGAGGCCAGTGAATATGAGTTGATATCGCGCACCTGACCCGGTTGAGGCGTTTGGTTGGGAGGAATGACTTCATCGCCGCTTGAAATGAGACCGATCCTGGGCTTTTTGGCTACACGTATTTCCTGAATACCAAGAGCCATCAGACCGCCAATTTCGGCTGGCCGCAATTTTACACCTTTCGCAATAACGAGCTGGTTTTCGGATACATCTTCGCCCACTCGAATCACATTTTCGCCATCCGCCACCGACCGCTGAATTTCAATTTCACCAGGCCGCACACTTTGAGTATATTCAAGCATGACAACCGCATTTGAACCCTGGGGCAGCATACCTCCAGTATGAATTAAAGCGCATTCCCCGCCAGTCAATTTTATTTCAGGCGCCGTTCCCATCGCTACTTCGCCAACCAGGGCGAGATAACCTGGAATTGAATCACTGACACCATAGGTATCCCTTGCTCTTACCGCAAAGCCATCCACAGTTGAACGCGGAAAAGCAGGCAGCGGATGCGGGGCAAAAATATCAAAGGTTGTAACTCTTCCGAGGGCAGAAGCTGTGTCCACCATTTCCGAACAATCTGGGAGAGTGCCTAAATTGGAAAGCAGCAAGCTCCGGGCAGCATCGGGCGGTAAGAGAGTCAAAAATTCAGGCATAGCTTATTCATCATCCTTCTATCGTAGATTTTCAGTGTAACCAGAAAGTCAGAGACAACGAGTAAGCCGTCAATCCAAAAATAGCCGTGGCGATTGCGCTAAATAAAGGCCAATTTGGTTTTGCCCCATCTGCCAAATTCCGAAGAGAAAAAACCTGATATGCCGCGACAGGCAGCGATATCAGTGCTGGCCATACCAATTGCAATGGGAAACCCAGGAAAGGAATGCAGACAAAAAAGAGATAAGCGCCAATCAGCAGAATATTATGGATTGGCACCGCACGCTGCCATGTAAGACTGACCAAAAGGCTTCGACGCTCAAATTTCAAATCATTCGAATATGCCGGGAAATTTGTGGACAAATAATATGCGAGAGCGAGGAATAAGAGCGGGAGAGTGTAAACTGTCAGAATCCGGTGCAAATTGTTATATTGAAACAAAAAAGCCAGGGTTGGCGAGAAATTTGCCACCTGGATAGCGGTTGAAAGTTCACCTAACCCGCGGTTTTCCAGACGAACAGGCGGAACCGCGTTCATTAACGCCAGCAGGGTAAATAAAACCAGGAAAATTGCAGTATCCAGATGCACAAAACCCGCACTTCTTAATAAAATCGCCAGGATTGTAGCAGTACCCAGGAAAGTAATACTGATTACCAGCAATCGCGATCGAAGTTCCGCGCGTTCTTTGCGGGTTTCATCCTGATGAATAGGTTCATTTAAAGGGCGGAAATATTCTGTCAGGAGCGCAGAAGCGGCCATAATTAATAAAATGATTGCTGCTCCAAATATCTGTGGTTCAAGGAGAATCGTAGCACCAAGATAACGTGCAATTCCCAACCCAAGACCGTAAGTCAGCAATGCAAATATCAGATTGATGGGACGCATCAGAATTGTTATTTTTTGAAGTTGAGTCATAAACCTTTTCCAGGATTTATCGCACCATTTTTTAAACCAAAACTCTTTGAAGAAGCTATCAGAAAATATCTCAAAGATAATCAGCTTTCTTCAAAAACCTTCCGAATATCGCGGAAATGGATCTGGTTATGCC
>CAIWAX010000350.1 GCA_903910795.1 uncultured Anaerolineae bacterium | reverse complement strand
GGGGTGTTTTGTTGCACTTTTCAGAATGACATTCGGGTGACAAGAATGGGCGATTACTGTTTCCGGGAAACGAGCATCAGCAAAAATGATTGGCATTATGCCTGTGAACGAAAATTCCAATAATGCACCAGAATTGGGATGGCAATCAAAGCAAAAATAAAAGTTCCAAGGATTAACAACCCGTCGCTATGACCGGCTTGAGTTTCCAGGAAAAGCGTTAAAGACTTGCTTTTAGGGCCCGGGGTAGGGGTTGAAGCGCCAAGTGCTGCGGAAAAATGCGCCGACAGTACGGAAAAAGTAAGCAAACCTGCGTTCAAAAAAATAACCAGATGGCGAATTGTCTTTTTCATTGTCTTTTCATCAGATAGGGTGATAAGGTTTCACCCTAGTATATCATGAGCCAATTCACCCTATTCTTATCAAATTTTAACTTGTCATGTATAATCCAACCATACAAAAGATAAGAAATTTTCAGGTTGCCACAGATATTTGAACAAAAAACCGTTCAATCATTATAGAATGCCCTCGGTCACAAATTGCGGTTCTCCACTTAATCAAAAAAAGCGCAACACAACCCCATGGGTTCGTGACCGTGAAAGGTATAGAATAAATAATATCGGCAAACCTGGCGTGAGGAGAGAGGTGAAACTGTGCGTAAATCCATCCGCATTCTTATTCTGACGGTTGTTATTTTGATCCTGGGGATCGCTACTCTGGGCGCCAGCCGTTACCAAGCACCGGCAGATGATGTAACCCTGGGAGCTCAACTTTATGATAATTGGTTTGCGGCGCTTGGTGTGAGCGCCCCTGCCGGGAACATGCCCATCTGGGAACGGCAAAAAACCAATACCCGATCCGGGGCAGACACCTGGCGCTGCTCTGAATGTCACGGTTGGGATTATAAAGGTTCGGAAGGCGCATACGCGAACGGTTCGCACGCAACCGGTTTCCCGAATGTGATGAAACTTGCAGCCGGAATGTCCGAAGCCGAGATTGTGGATCACCTCAAAGGCTCAAAAGATCCATCCCACGATTTTTCGAAATATCTCAAAGATTCAGATCTGCAAAAACTCGCGAAATTCCTGAAAGAGGGCGCTCAGGATGACAAACCTTTTGTAGATAGTATTACCTTGAACGCTATTGGCGGCAATCTGGATAACGGCAAAAAGTTATATGAAGCGGATTGCGCCAAGTGTCACGGTACAGATGGAAAACAGATTGTTTTCCGTACTGAAGGGATCAATGAGTATATAGGCTCAGTCGCAAATCGCGATCCTTACCGCTTCCTGCACCGCACCCGCTTTGGTCTGGCAGGAAATGTGAATATGCCAGTCGGGCATGTCTTGGGCTGGAAAACCAATGACAGCGTGGATGTCCTGGCGTATGCTCAAACTCTGCAAACGGGAACAGAAAGCCAACCGGCCTCCAATGCCGGCGCTGGCTCCCAGACTTCGCCCAAATTGGGCGGGCCACAAGGCGGAGTGCTTGGCGGCATCCTGACCGGTCTCGCCGCGGCAGTAGGGATGGTTGGTTTGAGCGCCATATTTATGGTGATCTTGTTGATCATTGGGGCGCTGATTGTCTGGGCTTTACGGAAACGCAGTTAATAAAATCCAAAGTATTCCTGCCTGGCGTTGTTTCTAACGCCAGGCAGAATTTAT
>CAIWAX010000349.1 GCA_903910795.1 uncultured Anaerolineae bacterium | reverse complement strand
TGCTTATATAAGCGATGAATTGGAAATAGAAAATAAAAAATCTTTTTTAACAAGAAGACCGTTAAAAATTGATTATCTGAAGTTGAAATTACAAACTATTTCTAAAATTATTCAAACCTATGAAGAAATCATAAATCAAGAGAATTATTACCTTAAACAAGTGAGGGGAAAATGACCTTTAGCGTGGGTTTTCTCGTCAAAGCACCTGGATGTGAATAGGTGGTGCTGCCCGATTCCGAAAGTGACTTGCTTGTCTTGCGCCCGTTGGGGGGCTCGGATGATGAGATCACCGGCATCTATCTGCCGCTCGAAAATGTCTCCCCGGCCACTTTTGACCTACCCGATCCAAGCCAGGTGGGCGATTATCGTTCCGCGCGACTGCTGCGGGATTCCAATCGTCCGGGATCCTGATTCAGCGCTGGGCTATTTCGTTCCTATGCGCGATAAATTTCATATTGAGGCCGGGCTCATGCCGCCATCCACCGCGGCAAGGAAGATGACGACCACGTCAAAGCCCTGGGCAACACGCAAACCCGCAATTAATGATTGATTTCACAAATCCGGCGTGCTAAACTTATATATAATGCCCCCGGTCACAAATTGCGGTTTTTCACTTAAGCAAAAAAGTGCAATTTGTGACCGAGAAGGGTATAGACAAAGCTTAAGGTAAGGGCAACACAGGTAATAAGCATATCCTGTTTCTTTTCTCCGAGCCGGGATCTCCAGGCAGGGGGAACATTGGCAGCAGCACGGCAGAGGGAAAAATGATTTTCAATACCGCAACCAACCCCCAATCGGAAATCGTTCTCGAGGAAACGTCGAGCGTTTGCCCGGTTTGCAAACAAGTCCTGCCCGCGACTCTGGTCAGGCGGGCAAACCGCGTGATCATGCTCAAAACATGCCCGCAGCACGGGAACTTTGAATCGCTGGTCTACGGCGATGCGGAGATGTTTGAACGCATCAAGCCTTTCAACAAACCCGGCACGCCGCCCCTGCAATTCAAGAGCAAGGTGGAAAAGGGCTGCCCGTGGGACTGCGGACTGTGCCCCGAACACCGCCAGCATCAATGCCTGGGGATCATCGAGGTCAATTCAGCCTGCAACCTGGATTGCCCAATCTGTTTCGCAGACGCCCACGGCCCGGGCAACCATACTGGCAGCTTTGAACTCAGCCTGGAACAGGTCACCTACATGCTGGATAGTTTCGTGGCGTGCGAGGGCAAACCCGAAGTGGTGCAGTTTTCGGGCGGGGAGCCCACCCTGCACCCGCACATTCTGGATTTTATCGCGCTGGCCAAAGAGCGCGGCATCACGTATGTCATGCTCAACACCAACGGCATCCGCATCGCGCGCGATGATCGCTTCCTGGAGGAGCTGGCGAAAACCAAGGCCCATATATACCTGCAGTTTGACGGGTTTGACCCGCAAACCAACCTGACACTGCGCGGGCGCGCCGATCTGCTGGAGATCAAGATGAAAGCGCTGGAGCGCCTGGCACAGGCAGACTTGCGCGTGGTGCTGGTGCCGGCCATCGAACAGGGCGTCAACGAACACGAGATCGGGCGGATTGTTGAGTTTGGCATCCGCCACCCGGCTGTGTTTGGCGTCTCCTTCCAATCGGCCTTCCGGGCCCAGCGCCACCTGGAACGCGACCCGCTGCAGCGCATCACCACCCCCGATATTCTGAAAGCCATCGAAACCCAGACCAACGGCCTGCTGCGGTTGAGCGATTTTGTCCCCATTCCGTGCTGCGCGCCAACCTGCGGTGTGGCAACCTACGCCATGCTGACCGCCGAGCGGGTCATTCCCATCCCGCGCGTGGTACCGGTTAACCTATACCTGGATTACATCACCAACCGCTCCATCCCTAACCTGGATGCCGATCTGCTTAACATGCTGGAAAAACTGTGGAGCTCGGGCGCCAAGGTGGGCAGCGACCAGGCCACCCGCTTTGTGCTCGAGGCGCTGGCGCGCGCGCGGGTGCCGGTGCAGGTCGACGAACCAGATTGGACGGGTGAGCGCTGCGGCTCATGCCGGGTGGGGCTGCCGATCGGGCAGCACAACACCCGCGATCTGGGCCGGCATATTTTCATGATCAGTGTGCGCGATTTTATGGATGCCGATAATTTCGATGTCAACGACATCCACAAGTGCTGCATCGGCGTGCTGCAGCCCGACGGGCGCTCGATCCCCTTCTGTGCTTACAACTCGCTGGGCTACCGCGAGCGCACCGCCGCCCGCCTGCAGGCTGAGCCGGGCTGGATTGGAACCGATTGAGAAAGGAGCAAAACCATGTCTGAAATTCCGCCTCCCAATTTACACATGGATACCCCACCCAAAAAAGACAATCCCTTTAAACATCGCGATTTTTGGCTGGGCTTTTTTGGCAGCATTGCTGTGAATGTGCTGATTGCCGCGCTGGGCATTTTCGCCAACGTTTCAAACTCTTCTTTATCCGGGCTGGCCGGTCTCTTATTTGGGGTGATGCCGTGGGTTTTGAATATCGGCGCCATCATCCTCTTTCTGGTTTTGAAGCGCTCGCGGGTGGTGCTGGGTATTCTGTTTGCCTATGCAGTTGGGTTCATCATCGTTCTGGTGGCCGGGTTCTTTTTCGCGGTGGTGTGTTTTTACAGTTTGTCTCAATTATGAATTTCGACTTGCGCTATCCAGTGTGGAGCAGTTTTCTGGCCCTGGGCCTGGGTGTGCTGCCGGTGCTGGCCTGGGCCAGCCAATCCGCGGCGCCCGGCTGGCAGGCGCTGCCCGCCGGCCAGCAGGTTCTCAGTCCAAACGAGCAAGGTGGGCTGGTGCTGGCCGTCTATGGTTTTAAGAGCGTTTATATGCTCCTTGCGCTGGCAGCCCTGGCGCTGATTTGGGATGAGGTTGGGCCAGCCTGGCGGACTTTGCAGGCCTCCCTGGCAGCCTTCTGGCTGGGCGAATTCTTCTGCGGGATCAACATCCTGTTTTACTTTGAAGAATCACTGGTTTTTGAATACCTGCACAGCCTGTTCATGACCTTTTGCCTGGGGTTGTTGTTTTACTCCGTCATGGAAGCGGTGGATGCGAACATCCTGCATTACAGCAACCCGCGCGAGCGCTGCGCGCTGGCCGGGAACTGTAAAAATTGCGTCAAGGGACAGCCGGCTCACGCGAGCGCCTGCCTGCTGCGAAAACTATTTCAGTGGATGATGCCGCTGACAGCCGTGCTGGCTGGCATGCCATTGATGGCCCAGGCGTTGAACTTCTCATTTGTTACCAGTGTCTTTGGTTCGCCCCGCCTGCTAACCCATTTGATCTCCATCCAATGGTATGAACTGCGTTTTACCCCCGCCGCCGCGCTGGCACTGTTGGCCGCCGCCTGGCTGGCGCTGGTCTGGAAGGGCAATTCGCCCACGGGCCTGCAGATCTCGAAAATTCTGCTTTCGGCGGCAGTCGGGCAGTTGGGCTTCAGCCTGATGCGTTTATCGTTTGCGGCTTATTACCGCGAACAGTTGGTCTGGTTCGTCTTTTGGGAAGAACTGACCGAATTACTGCTGATTTGTGCTGTACTGATCCTGGTTTCGCTGACCCGCCCCGGAAAGCTGTGGGGCAGGATCGTTGGGTGGTTTGGTTAAAGGAGGAAAAATGTCACCAGTTTTATTTAGCATCTACGGAGTTAATATCTACGCGCATGGTTTTTTCCTGCTGTTCGGGCTGCTGCTGGGCCTGGCCTGGTTGCTGGTGGAAGCGCGCCGCCGGCACTGGCCCAAAGAGGAAGTCGTGCCCATCACGCTGGCGGCCTTTGTGGGCGGGATGATCGGGGCACGGCTTTCGATCCTGTTCCTGAACGGGCTGGAAACCGCGCCAATCGTGCTGAACTTTTACCGTCTGTTCGACCCGAGCATCGGCCCGGGCTCGATCATCGGCGCGGTGGTGGGCGCCTACCTGTTCGGCTACATCGCCAGCCGGGTGATCGGCAAAGCCGGCTGCGCCTGCGACGCCTTCGCGCCCGCCATGGCGCTGGCCACCGCGGTCGGAAGAATTGGCTGCTATATGGCGCTGGAAGACGGCCTGGGCAAACCGACCAGCCTGCCGTGGGGCGTCTGGAACGGCTCCTACATGGCGCACCCCACCCCGCTGTACGATGCGGGCTTTGACATCCTGTGGTTCCTGATCCTGCTGCGCCTGCGCGACCACCCCTGGATGCAGAACGGCAACCTGCTCAAGTTAGGGCTGGGGGGCTATGCCCTGGTGCGCTTCTTCATTGAATTCGTGCGCAACAACCCGGTGCTGGCGCTCGGTCTGACCCCGCACCAGATGGTTTGCATTGGGATCGTGGCGGCGGTGGCTGTCTACTTCTGGCAACACCGCACAGACCTGGCTGGCAGCCTGAGACCTTCCCAGGCGGGCTGACCCAGAATACGGGTACGAGCCCAGGTGCTTCCCAGGACAGGGATAGGCTAAGAAAACATGAAAGCGACCGATGAACCTTCAGAAAGAACCGGTATGGAGCAGACTCCGGCAGTAAAAAGGGAGCCCAAAGCGTGGGAAAAGTGGGCGCTGTTTGCAGCAGGCTTCCTTGGCTGGTATCTGGTCAATATTCCGGTCTGGGGATGGATATACGCGCATAGGGATCCGCAAGGTCTTTATACATGATGGTAAATTTATTGCTGTTCCCTGGAAATCTTTTTGCGCTGACCCTTCTGACCGTCATTCGTTCCACTCGCTGGGTGGGTTTTGGCATCCTGGCAGCCCTGGCACTGAACTTATATGTCTCTCTCGTTCTGGGGGTGACAATGAATGGCCTGTGCTTCATCCCCTTCATGATCAAATAACCCAATCTTGCTCGGGTAAAAAGGAGGTAAACAACCATGAATCCACCCGATAAACCACAGGAATTGCTGGAGGCGCCGGAAATCCTAGAGGAAAATCCGCAGCCCGATCCGCGGAATAAGTGGGGGCTTTTCGCGACTGGTTTCTTCGGCTGGTATATTATCAATGTTGCAGTGTGGAAGTCGATTTCGCCAGGGCCTCAAAGCCACGATCCGTTGGGTTACATTTTGAACCTGTTTATCTTACCTGGAAACGCGCTCATTCTGATCATCCTGGCTTCCATCCGCCGCACCCGTTGGATGGCCTTAGGTATCCTGGCCGCCCTGGCGCTCAATTTTCTTATTTCGCTCCTGTTGGGCCTGACAACGAATGCCGTGTGCTTTGTTCCCTTCCTGATCAAGTGACAGGTTAAAAGGGCCTACGATTGCGTTGAGAATTTCCCGCTTCCAGGATGGAATCGACCTGAAATTGGGTATAATGGATGAAATTATTCAAGGAGATCAAAATGCCGAAAACAAGCAGCAGCAGCCCCGAACCCACAACCGAAACCATGGCCGAGACCGAGAACTACCTGGTCTGGAAAGCCGAAGAGCCCGATGGCGAAACCACCTTCCACGTCGAGCTCGGCAATGTCACCGTCCACTTCTTCAAAGAAGAATGGGATGAATTCCTGGAACTGGTGAAAAATCTCGAGTAGGTTCCCACGGGGGCAGGTCTGCGACCTGCCCCCGATGCTTTCTATGGGCCAACCCGTATGCTAAAAAATTCAATTACCGATGTGCCTGGCATTGAAGTCGGCCAGGCACAGGACCTGGATGCGTTGACCGGCGTCAGCGTGGTGATGTGCCGCAAAGGCGCCGTGGGGGGCGTGGATCAGCGCGGTGGTGCGCCGGGCACGCGTGAAACCGATCTGCTCAACCCCCTCAACCTGGTGGAAAAAGTCCACGCGATCATGCTGGCAGGCGGTTCGGCCTTTGGGCTGGACGCGGCGGGCGGCGTGATGAAATACCTGGAAGAGCAAAGCATCGGTTTTGATGTGGGCGTGGCGCGTGTCCCGATCGTCCCAGCCGCGATTTTGTTTGACCTGGCCCTGGGCAGCGCCAGCGTGCGCCCGGATGCCGCGATGGGCTACCGCGCCGCGGCCGCGGCCAGTGACGCGAAACCGGCGGAAGGCAACGCCGGAGCCGGCGCGGGCGCCTCGGTTGGCAAGATCTTTGGCAATGCCGGAGCCATGAAGAGCGGCATCGGCACGGCCTCGATCAACATCGGCGGCGGGATCATCGTCGGCGCGCTGGCGGCGGTCAACGCTTACGGCGATGTGCTTGATCCGCTGACCGGCCGCATCCTGGCTGGCGCGCGCTCCACCAGCCTCGGCCCGCTGCGGCTGGGCTCCCCCGATTATTTCGCCGACACGCTGGCAACCATGCAAACCCTGGCCGGGCGCATGATTGAGGGCTTTGCCATGCGCTCCAACACCGTCATCGGTGTGGTGGCTACCAACGCGAAGCTAACCAAACCCGAAGCCAACAAAATGGCGCAAATGGCCCAGGATGGGCTGGCGCGCGCCATCCGCCCGGCCCACACCATGCTGGACGGCGACACGATCTTTGCGCTGGCCACCGGTCAAAAGAATGCGGATGTCAGCCTGGTGGGTGCCTTCGCCGCCGAAGCCTTCGCGCAGGCTTGCGCCAACGCGGTGCGCTCCGCAACCGGGGCAGGTGGTCTGCCCGGGCTGGCAGGCGACTGAGATAAAAAGCGGGACCGTGGGCCTGTCTATTTTCTGTATGTGTCTCATCTTAATGGGTCAGTATATCCAATCCAAATATTTTTATTCTTTTCTGGTTACTGATCTAAAAATAAATGTAACTGCTCACCCATGTCTTGGTTTGGGCATAATCATACTGAACGATTTGCTTAGCAAATCGTGGGTACTTTCCATCACGTTTTAATGCCCAAGTGAAACGATAATCACTGGTTCGCAAAGCGCCCTGTGGGTTCCCCGCAAGTGGTGTTTTCGTGAAGCG
>CAIWAX010000348.1 GCA_903910795.1 uncultured Anaerolineae bacterium | reverse complement strand
GGTAATTTCCACACTGAACTTGTGGGTAATTTCCACACTGAACTTGTGGGTAATTTCCACACTGAACTTGTGGGTAATTTCCACACTGAACTTGTGGGTAATTTCCACACTGAACTTGTGGGTAATTTCCATTAAAGAGGAGAAATACATGTCCTTTTTGTCAGATCCGATCAACTGGATATTCACTGGACTGATGTCGACGTTTCAGGGCTGGGGGTTGAACCCTACATTTGCGACCGTCATTGCAGACCTGCTGGGTGTTATCGTCCTCATCACCCTGCTGATGGTGCTCGACATTATGCTGGTCTGGGTGGAGCGGAAAGTAGTTGCCCGCTTCCAGGGACGGCTCGGTCCCAACCGGGTTGGGCCCTTTGGCTTGTTTCAGCCATTTCCAGACATCATCAAGCTCGTCATCAAGGAAGACATCACCCCGAATGGGGCCGACAGGTTTGTCTATAACCTGGCGCCCATCCTTTCGCTGGGTTCGGTGCTTTTCCTGTGGGCGATGGTACCGATCGCTTCCAAGATTTATGGCACCGATCTGAACGT
The DNA here is from genome assembly GCA_903910795.1 of uncultured Anaerolineae bacterium. Taxonomy (GTDB): domain Bacteria; phylum Chloroflexota; class Anaerolineae; order Anaerolineales; family Villigracilaceae; genus UBA5195. The sequence continues at coordinate 22,736 of CAIWAX010000348.1, read as the reverse complement.
AGCGTTGCTATACTTGGTAGCCGCGGGCGCGCTTGGCACGCTTTCCATTATCATGGCTGGCTGGTCTTCCAATAACAAGTACGCCCTGTTGGGGGCTTTCCGCCAGGTGGCCGCCATGATTTCTTTTGAAATCCCGATGGTGGTAGCGCTCTTGATCCCGACCGTTCTGTCGGGTTCTTTGAGCATGAAAGTGATTTCCGATGTGCAGGGAAGTGGGCGCTGGTTCTTCTTCCTTTCTCCGCTTGGGGCAGTTTTGTTTCTGATCTGCGCCATCGCAGAGCTTGGCCGTTCGCCTTTTGATCTGAACGAAGGCGAATCCGAGATCGTATCCGGCTACCACATTGAATATACAGGCATGAAGTTTGGCCTTTTTTATGCAGGTGAACTTCTGCATGCCTTCACCTTTGGCGGCTTCCTTTCAATCCTGTTTTTTGGCGGCTGGCAAGGCCCCGGGGCGGATACTTATCCTCTGCTGGGCGCGTTCTATTTTGTTGTCAAGGCCATGATTGGATATTGGCTGATTATGTGGGTTAAATACACCGTACCACGTATCCGCATTGACCATATGCTGGCTTTCAATTGGAAGTTCCTGACCCCGTTATCTTTTGCAATGCTGATCGTTACTGCCGTGATGCATTCCTTGTTCCAGGAACTGATGAAGACCAATTACTGGTTTTATGCCCTGGTGATGCTTGCATCGAATTTGCTGGTGGGCTGGGTTACGCTGGAAATTATGCGTGCGTCCACCCGGCGGCAGCGCCAGACAGTTGAAGCGCCCAGCGATTTGCTTAGCAAATCGTGGCCGCAACATTAATTAGGAGCTGACTTATGGATGCTTCGGTAGTCATTTTTATCCTGAGCGCGGCGCTCATCATTGCTTCGGCCTTGATGGTTGTCAGCACTCGCAATCTGATCCACGCTGCACTCTGGTTGATTGCCACACTCTTTGGGGTGGCGGTACTCTACGCAGTCCTGGAAGCTGGCTTCCTGGCAGTAGTGCAGGTGGTGGTGTATATCGGCGCGATCGCGATTATGTTCATCTTCGCCGTTATGCTTACTCGCAAGGAAATGCGCGACCAGGGTGCCCAGGTAAACGCTGCCTGGCCTATGGCAGCTTTGCTAGGGCTGCTGACTTTCGGCGGGCTGTGGATCATTCTTTCCAAGTGGGATGGGTTGGCAAAATTGCCGGCTGCCATTCCAGGCGGGGCGGATGGGACGCTGCAGCAGCTAGGTATTGCGCTCACTTCCCCGGACGCCTTTGTCCTGCCGTTTGAAGTCGCTTCTGTGCTGCTGCTGGCGGCGCTGATCGGCTCCGTTTATGTGGCGATGAACAAGAAAGGTTCTTAAATCAAGAGGCCCGCATGATCCCTTTGAGCTGGTATCTAGTTCTTTCGGCTGCACTCTTCTGCATTGGCTTGTTTGGTGTGATGGTCCGGCGCAACGCCGTTGCCATCCTGCTGAGCGTTGAGTTGATGCTGAACGCGGTCAATATCAACCTGGTGGCTTTCTGGCGCTATGGTGACACAACGAGCATGGCCGGGCAGGTATTCGCGATCATTGTCTTCGCTGTCGCCGCTGCCGAAGTAGCCGTCGGTCTGTCCCTGATCTATTCAATCTATCGCCGCCGCGGTTCGGTTATCGCGGATGAGCTCGACTTGATGAAGTGGTAGGAGAATACTTATGGCGATAGAAATGATCTCAAACATAATCTGGTTAATTCCGCTCCCGCCGCTGTTGGCGTTCTTCCTGATCCTGCTGTTTACCCGCCGCAACCATGCCCTCAGCCATACGATTGGCCTGGGTGCGGCTTTCCTTTCCTGGCTGGGCGCCATGCTTGTTTTTGTGAGCGCCTTGCGCACACCTGAATTCGGCAAGGAAATTTTTGCCAGCTCCATCAACTGGCTGCCCACCGGGAGCACATTCTTAAAAATCGGCGTTCTGATTGACCCAACCTCGGCCATGGTGCTGTTTTTTGTAGGTTGGACGATCCTGATGATCTTCCTTTACAGCATCGGCTATCATAATTTCGGGCAGCCAAAGGGTGATCACGACCATCCGGGTTTGCCGCCGCACGGCGCGACTGTGACCGACGAACATGGTCACAGCCACACTGTGTTGTCGGTTGAGCCGATGTACTCGCGTTTCTTTGCCTTCCTGGGTCTGTTTGCTTTTGGCATGTACACCCTGGTGGTGTCTGACAACCTGCTGACCCTGTTTGTCGGTTGGGAAATCATGGGCCTGTGTTCCTACCTGCTGATCGGCTTCTGGTACGCCAAGCCTTCGGCGCGCAATGCCGCAGTTAAGGCCTTTATGACCACCCGCGTGGGCGATGTGTTTATGCTTCTGGGCATTGGATTGCTGTATTCCCAGACAGGCACCCTGAATTACCGCGAAATTTTCTATAACGCGGATGTGCTGAAAGCTCTGGCGACTACCGCCTCCCCAATCCTTAACCTTTCATTTGCTGGCCTGATCGGTCTGCTGCTTTTCATCGGCACGGTTGGCAAATCGGCGCAGTGGCCGTTGCACATCTGGCTGCCGGATGCGATGGAAGGCCCGACCCCTGTCAGTGCCATGATCCATGCGGCTACCATGGTTTCCGCGGGTGTGTACATGGTCATCCGCATCTTCCCGCTCTTCACCGCGGATTGGGCCGGTGGAACAGCGGCGCTGACGCCTACCATGAGCATCATCGCCTTTATCGGCGCCTTTACCGCCCTGTTCGCGGCCACCATCGCTGTGGCGCAGAACGATATCAAGAAGGTGCTGGCTTACTCCACCATTTCACAGCTCGGCTTTATGATCGCCGCACTGGGTGTTGGCGCGTATGTGGCGGCAGTTTTCCATCTGGTGACACATGCCTTCTTCAAGGCGCTGCTCTTCCTGGGTTCCGGCTCGGTGATCCACGGCATGGAACACGGCGTGCTGCATACCGGCGATACTGACCCTGCCGGTCATCACATTGATCCGCAGGATATGTGGAACATGGGCGGTTTGCGTAAGAAAATGCCCATCACGTTTTGGACTTTCCTGATCGGTGGTTTTGCGCTCTCCGGCTTCCCGCTGATCACGGCTGGCTTCTGGTCGAAAGATGAGATACTGGCTGAGGCTTTTGGCAATGGTCACTGGATTGTTTTTGCCACTCTGGCGGTCGCGGCCCTGATGACCGCCTTCTATACTATGCGCCAGATCACCCTGACCTTCCTGGGTGAACCCCGCACCAAGGAAGCTGAACACGCCTCCGAGACGCCCTGGACCATGACAACCCCGCTGGTGGTGCTTTCGATTTTTGCGATTGGTTTTGGCTGGGTGGGTATCCCCAAGGATTTCCTGGGTGGTAACTGGCCAAGCTGGTTCCACGGTTTTATCGGCAGCACCCTTCTGGTAGAACCAAAGGAATTGGACTTCAGCTACTGGCCTTTATTAACCTCGCTGGTGGTTGCCCTGGGTGGCTTATATCTGGGCTGGATGGTTTACAGGAATGTCAAGGCCGGGCAGGCTGACCCGCTGCAGAAGCCGTTGGCTGGTCTTTATCCGATACTGAAGAATAAATGGTATTTCGACGAATTCTATGCATTCTTCGTTGTCAAACCCATGAACTGGGTGTCTGAAGTCTTCACGCCCTGGATGGATCGTACGGTGATAGACGGTATTCTGCACACTGTTGCGCACCTGGCACTTTCGATCGGCGGCATCCTGCGCAATTACTTCGACAAGCCCTTCATCAATGAATTCATCGGCGACGGAACCGCGAATGTCTTCTGGCAGGGCCAGAACATCCGCTTCATCCAGACCGGTCGTATTCAATCCTATTTGGTAGCCACAGTTGGGTTGGCGATTGTCATCGCCGGGCTGCTGTACTATTTCATGCCTTACCTCATTCACTAAGGGGAGTGGACAAATGGACTTCATTAGCACTCACCTGCTGACAACAATCCTGTTTTTCCCCGTCATTTCGGCGCTGGTTATCCTTTTCCTGCCTTCGGATCAGGTGAAGCTCATCCGCTGGACGGCTCTTCTCGCCAGCCTTTTACCCCTCGGTTTGACCATCTTTTTGTGGTTCCGGTTTGACTCAGGTGTGCAAGGCTTCCAATATCAGGAGCAGTATCCCTGGTATGACGCCATTCACTCATCTTTTCATATTGGCGTGGATGGACTTTCGTTGACGATGGTTCTGCTGACCACCCTGCTGACCCCCCTGGCGCTGCTGGCCTCCTTCAGTATCACGGATAAGGTCAAAGCCTACATGATGCTCTTCCTGTTCCTGGAAGCGGGCATGCTGGGTGTCTTCATGGCGATGGATCTGCTGATCTTCTTCGTCTTCTGGGAAATTGGCCTGGTGCCGATGTACTTCCTCATCAACCAATGGGGCAGCCCCAAGGGCGAACGCGAGCTGTGGGGCGGCATGAAAGTTTCTGCGCGCAACTATGCTTCGTTGAAGTTTATGGTTTACACCATGGCGGGCTCGCTGGGTCTGCTGCTGGCCATCCAGCTCCTGGGGGTCATGTTCCAGAGCTACGATCTGGCTTTCCTGGTCAAACAGTGGAATTTACTGGCGCCAGATACAATGTTATTCAATAACACCATCAGCGCAGGCGCTGTCAAAACCATCGCCTTTTGGGCTTTTGTAGTGGCCTTTGCTTTGAAAGTGCCGGTCTGGCCCTTCCATACCTGGCTGCCCGATGCGCACACTGAAGCGCCCACTGCGGGTTCCATGATCCTGGCGGGTGTACTGCTCAAGCTGGGCGCGTATGGTTTCCTGCGCCTGGTGCTGCCGCTTTACCCCGAGCAAGCCGCCTACTATGCTCCCTGGCTGGCGTTCCTGGCTACTATGGCGATCGTCTTTGGCGCTTTTGCTTCTTATGGCCAGACCGATTTCAAACGGCTGGTGGCGTATTCTTCGGTCAACCATATGGGTTTTGTCCTGCTCGGTATTGCCGCTGCCGCCTCGGCTATTCACACACCTGATGCGACCATCGCCCTGAACGGCGCGGTTTTGCAAATGTTCAACCACGGTCTTTCAGCGGCTGGCATGTTCTTCCTGGTGGGCGTGATCTATGATAGAGCGCATACCCGTAACCTGGAAGAGTTCGGCGGATTGTTCCCAATCATACCGGTTTACGGCGCCATCCTGATTTTTACCAGTATGGCTTCACTGGGGCTGCCGGGATTGAACGGTTTCGTCTCCGAATTCCTGGTGGTACGGGGATCACTTCCGCTTCTGCCAGTCTTCACCGCCGTCAGCATGCTGGGTTTGCTGTTCACTGGCGCTTATATCCTCAAGGGTATCCGCAAGGTCTTGCATGGCCCGCTGAATGAGCATTGGGCTCACGGCGAGCACCGTCTGACCGATATCAACACGCGCGAGATCCTTGTGATGGCTCCGCTCATGATCCTGATCCTGTTCCTTGGCGTTTGGCCAATGGGTTTGCTGGATGTGATCAATAAAGCCATGGTCATGCTGTTTCACTAGAGCGAGGTGCGCAAATGCAATTTCCGATCCTGAGCCTTATTGTTTTTACCCCGCTGGCTGTCTCGGTGCTTCTGCTCCTGTACAAACCGGAGCGCAAGAACGAAGTGCGCGTGACTGCGTTGGCGGTGGCTGTATTAGAACTGATCCTATCGGGCTGGGTTTTTGCCCAGGTCTACATGCACCCATCCATGGAATACCAGTTTGTTGAAAAATACAGCTGGCTGCCTCAACTGGGCATTTCATTTCATGTGGGCGTGGATGGCATGAGCACCCCGATGGTGCTGCTGACAGGCATCGTCATGTTTACTGGCGTGCTGATCTCGTGGGGCATCGACGACCGCCCGCGTGAATTCTTCGCCTTCCTGTTCCTGCTGGCGGCTGGCGTATTGGGCGTGTTTGTCTCGCTCGATCTGTTCATGTTGTTCTTCTTCTACGAAATCGCCGTGTTCCCGATGTACCTGCTGATCGCCATCTGGGGTTGGAAGGTTACCCGCGAATACGCGGCCATGAAGCTGACCCTCTACCTGTTCATTGGTTCTGTGTTTGCCCTGATCGGTGGTCTGGCGATGTATTTCACCAATTACCAGATGCACGGTGTGCTGACCTTTGACATGCTGGAACTTGAAAAGGCTGGTTTCTCGCAGGCCTTCCAGTATCTCTGGTTCATGCCGACTTTCATGGGCTTCGCAGTGCTGGGCGGTATTTTCCCCTTCCACAACTGGTCGCCGGATGGTCACGTTGCGGCTCCCACCGCGGTCTCCATGTTCCACGCGGGCGTTTTGATGAAGTTGGGCGCGTTCGCGGCGCTGCGGGTTGGCATCATGTTGCTGCCGGAAGGCGCAAAACAGTGGGCCTGGCTGATCTTTGGCCTGGCGATGGTCAATGTGGTGTACGGGGCGTTTATCGCCATGATCCAGACCGACCTGAAATATGTGATTGGTTTCTCCTCGGTCTCGCACATGGGTCTTGTGGCTCTCGGTTTTGCTACACTGACACGCGAAGGTATGACCGGCGCCGGGATGCAAATGTTCTCACACGGCGTCATGACGGCTCTCTTCTTTGCTTCGGTCGGTATGGTATATGATCGAGCGCACACCCGCCAAATCCCTGAACTGGGCGGCATGTCCAAACCTTTGCCCTGGGTGGCGATCGCTTTCATCATTGGCGGTCTGGTTTCGATGGGTATGCCAGGTTTCTCCGGTTTTGTAGCTGAGTTCCCGATCTTCATGGGTGTCTGGCAAATCAGCGGTATCGCGGCCATCATCGCCTCGATCTCAATTGTTATCACTGCGGCTTACATCCTGCTGGCCATCCGCAAGGCTTTCTTTGGTGATGTTCCGGCCAATCTGGAAGGCCATATTGGTTCAATTTCTCCACTGGATAAGGTTGCGCTGGTGACTTTATGTCTCATCATGATTTCACTGGGTGTGTTCCCGAACCTCATGGTGCCAATGGTCTCGCAAGGCGTGCAGAATGTGCTGCGCCTGCTGGGAGGTGCATAAATGAGCATCAATCTTCTGGCTATCCTGCCTGAAATTCTGGTACTGCTCGTCGGCCTGCTGGTGCTGATTTTCGACCCATTCTGGAAAGGCGAGAACCGCCGCACCAACCTGGGTTGGCTGACGGCCGGTGGCCTGGTGGCCGCCCTGGTGTTGAGCCTGATACTTGGCCGGCCCGATCAGCCTGGTATGGCTTTTGGGGGCATGGTGCGCTACGATTGGCTGGCCTATTTTTTCAAGATGATGATCATCTTTGGAGCCGCTGTCACCGCCATGTTCATGATGGATGTTGAAAAGCTGGCGGGCCGCGCTGAAGCGTACGTTCTGCTGCTGGCTGCCACCATTGGCATGAGCCTGATGGCATCCGCTTCCGATCTGGTCATGTTGTACCTGGCTATTGAAACGACTTCCATCCCGATGTATGTGCTGGCTGGCTTCCTGTTGGACGATAAAAAATCCACCGAAGCGGGCTTTAAATACCTCCTATTTGGCGCGATGACTTCGGCAATTTTTCTGTACGGTCTTTCGCTGGTATACGGTTTTGCTGGCTCCACGCATTACGATAAAATCGGCATTTATTTTACCAGCGCAAACCCGGTCTCACTGGGTGTCTTGTTCCTGATCATTGTTGGCCTGGGTTTCAAGATCTCGCTGGTGCCCTTCCACTTCTGGGCCCCCGATACTTACGAAGGCGCACCGACACCCGTTTCTGGTTTCCTGTCGACTGCTTCCAAGGCCGCTGGTTTTGTGGTCTTGATGCGCCTGTTCCTGACGGCTTTTCCGGCTGTTGCCCAAAACTGGCAGATCTTGTTGGCGATCTTGTCTGTTCTGACCATGACACTTGGCAACCTGGCGGCCTTGGGTCAGACCAACATCAAACGCCTGCTGGCTTATTCTTCCATCGCTCACGCAGGTTACGCCATGATCGGCCTGGTGGCATACATTCCCAACAGCCCGAATAATCAGCTTGGCATCACCGCCACCGTGTTTTACATGGCGGCATACATTCTGACCAACCTGGCCGCCTTCGGTATCGTGATGGCCTTTGGGCGGGTGACTGGTTCGGATGACATTCGCTCCTATGACGGCATGAGCCGCCGGTCTCCTTATCTGGGCCTGGCCATGCTGGTAGCCTTCCTCTCGCTTTCGGGTATGCCGCCTTTTGGTGGTTTCGTAGCCAAGGTGCTGGTGTTCGCTGGCGCTGTTCAGGCTGGCTGGTACTGGCTGGTGATTATCGGCGTCCTTAACTCAATCATCGGTTTGTACTACTATTTGACGGTTTTGAAATACGTTTTCCTGTATCGTATGCCCGGTGAGAATGAAGAAGCCAATCCGATCCCGGTTTCACGTCCCTTTGTGATTGCCATGGTGGTGCTGACGGTTGGCATTATCTTGGTTGGTGCTTTCTTTGGCCCCTGGTTTGGCTTCTCCACCAACGCGGCTATGAGCTTGTTCTAATGACCCTGCATCATTCGGCTGCTACCAGCCGAATGATGCAGCTATTATTTACTTTGTCTGCCAAATTGCGGAGAGCTTTATCAATAAACTTTGATGTATTTTAATATGCAAGCAGATAGACCAGAGAAGCAGCAAAGTAAAACCAGACTAATTTTAATAATATTGTTGGGTGTGAGCATTCCGATAATATTTGGTTTGATTTCTTTGTGGTTCGGGAAAGATACCAACTGGGATTTGCAGAATTATCATTATTATAACGGGTACGCTTTTCTTCAAAACCGCATGGGTTTTGATATCGCCCCGGCGCAGATGCAAACCTATTTCAATCCCATTTTGGATGTTTTGTTTTATTTCTTGGCTAGATCTTTCCCTTCAAGTGTGGTTGGATTCATCTACGGCAGTTTCCACGGCCTCAATCTTTCCTTGATTTTCTTGTTATTCTGGATTCTTTCGAAGTCAATAAAAAATACAAACAAATATATCTTTGCAATCTGTTTAGTCATCATTTCTGGTACAGGCCCTGCCTTTCTTTCTGAGCTTGGGAATACCATGAATGATAATTTGACCAGCGTCATTACTCTTCTGGTGCTTGTATTATTTGTTATTTCATCAGTAAATCTAAATAACGGTAGGGATAAAGCTGGCTACATTCAGGTAGGGATTGCTGGTTTATTGATGGGCCTCAATCTTGGGCTGAAGCTGTCTATATCTGGTTTTGTTGTTTGTACTGCAATTTGTTTACCCATTTTATACAGGTCTTTCCGAAGTAAAGTGGTTTCCCTGGGTATTTATGCAGTGACGGGTTTGATTGGATTTTTAGCCAGCAATGGTTTTTGGATGTGGAATCTGTGGGTGAAATTCGGGAATCCATTTTTTCCATACTATAACAATCTATTTCAATCGCCTTATGCGGCACCTTCTCAATTTATGGATTTGCGTTTCCTTCCCGCAACGCTGTCTGAATACCTCACTTGGCCGATCGTCATAAGCACCAATAGTAGGCGTGTCTGCGAATTATTATTTTCTGATCTTAGATTTGGGCTCTTGTATGCTGTTCTTATTGTTTGGATTGTATATTTTATTTTCGGATTAATCAGATCCGCTTTCGGTTCTTCCACGTATCAGAATAATCAATATTTATTCGATACAAGGATTAGTAATTTCCTTTTAGCTTTTGTTGTCAGTGCTTTTATCTTATGGATGATCCAGTTTTCAATCTATCGTTACCTTGTTACTTTAGAGCTGTTGGTTCCGATTTGTTTCCTGCTTTTACTGGACAGGATCTTTCAGAGAAAATGGGTCATCCCTGTTATTATGTTCGCAGCCATTGTGGCTGGCACAAGTATCTACGCTCCCTTAAATTGGGGCCGAACCTCCTGGTCCGATCCCTATATCCAGGTTGATACTTCCCAGTTTCAACCTGGCGACAGGGCGGTTGTCGTCATGTTAGGCATGTCGCCAATCTCTTATGTCATCCCTGATTTCCCAAAAGAATTCCGGTTTGTCAGGCCGCAAGCGAATCTTATGGCAACGTACAAATATGGTTTGTTTGATGAAATCAGTGCTGTTATAAGAAATACTAAAGACCCAATTTATTTACTTTATGATAAAAACGATCCCAGTGTGGATTTGAATAAAGGTCTGAGCGGTTTGAAATTAACCCTGGTGACAGATACTTGCACGACCCTAACAAGTAGCCTCCCGGGCGAATTAGCTTTATGTAAGGCAATTAAAAGCGATAATATTTCCAATTAAGTTGCCGGCCGATTAGTTCGGTTCTCCCGCACTTTATTCATGGATGATGAAAAACCTTTGTGATATAATCCACAGCCATGAGTGACCCGAAGGGCCAGGACAAAGACCGCCAACAATATGCGTATAACCTTACTATGGCTGCTGTAGCCAGCCAGGTAGGTTGTTTGACGATGGTCATTATCTTCGGCGCACTCATCGCTGGATTATGGTTGGATCGTTCGTTTTCAACCAAGCCGCTTTTTACGATGTTGTTTATGATTGCCAGTATGCCCGTGACATTGTATGTCATGTTCCGTGTGGTAAAAGGCGCGACCGGGCGGATCAAGCCCGTAACTGGAAAGCAAAAGCCCGAAAATCCTGAAGGAGGTAGCGAATCGTGACAGAGACTCCAAAACCAAGAGTATGGGGCCGGTGGGTCATACTCGCGGCAGTGATCCTTGGAATAGTACTTTTCTATGTACTTGGTATCAAGGTCGTTATGCCCGCGGTAGCCTTACCCCCTGAGGCGCTTACAGCGTCTATTCCAACGCCGCTGGGTCCATTTTTCTTGAGCGGCACCCTTGTGGCTTTGATTTTTGCAGATATCCTGATTGTCCTGCTGGCGTTTGGGATCAGTTCAGCCATTAAAAAAGGCGATTTGATCCTGAGTGGCATTGTCGGCGCGGTGGAAGCCTTGCTTGAAATGTTGCACGGTATGACCGAAGGTACTGCAGGGAAGTGGACCAAGGCGATTTTCCCCTGGTTTGCGACGATCACGCTGCTGGTCATGATCGCAAACTGGACTGAACTCATCCCGGGTGTCGAGACCATTGGTCTGCTGGAAAAACCCGCTAAGGGTGGTGAGTACATTATTGGACAGATGATTGGGCCGTTCTCGTCGATTGCCAAGCCTGCGGCTGGACAAGAGGGTATTTACAAACTTGTTCCATTCGTGCGTGTGGCTTCCACAGACCTGAACTTCACCGTTGCGCTGGCGTTGGTGGCGGTGGTAATGATCCAGGTGTTTGGTGTGCGCGCGCAAGGCGGGGCGTACTTTTCCAAATTCTGGAATACGGGCACGGTATTTTCCAAACCGATCTTTGGTGTGATTGACTTTGGCGTAGGCTTGCTGGAAATAGTCTCCGAATTTTCTAAAGTACTTTCATTTGCCTTCCGGTTGTTCGGTAATATTTTCGCGGGTTCGGTTCTGTTGTTCGTGATCGGCTCGCTTGTGCCAGTGTTTGCACAATCAATCTTTTATCTGCTGGAATTCTTTGTGGGTGCCATTCAGGCTTTTGTGTTTGGGCTGCTGGCGATGACTTTCATGGCCCAGGCAACTCAGGGGCATGGCGGTGAACACCACGAGGAAGCACACGCGTAATGTTTCGGGCGGTTTTGCGCCCGTATTAAATCATGTGGCGAGGTTTGCGAATGGCAAATCTTCCCGCCCGAACCTAGATTACGGAGGAAACTAAGTTATGGATGCTGCTGCTGCGAAATTGATTGGCGCTGGTCTGGCGATGATCGGTGCGATTGGCGCTGGTGCTGGTATTGGTATTGTGGCTAGCGGTGCTGTGCAAGCGATGGGACGCAATCCCGATGCTACCGGCACAATTCAGACCAACATGATTCTTGGTATCGCGTTTGCTGAAGCGGTGGCCATTTACTGCCTGGTCGTCGCCCTCTTGATCCTGTTCGTCTTCTAAAATAAGACTGGGAGGCTGCTTTGGAAGCACTGGGTATTAATGGTTCGTTTCTTTTAGTACAAATCATAAACCTCATCATTGTGTATGTGGTTGTGAGTAAATGGATCGTAGCTCCGATCATGGGCATGCTCGAAAAACGGCGCGAAACGATCGCGAATGGTTTGGAAGATGCCCGCGTAGCTGCTGAAGCTCGCGCGAATGCTGAAAAAGAAGCGCAGAAGATCATCGCCGATGCACAAGCCAGGGCCAGCCAGGTTGTTCGTGAAGCAACCGAACGGGCCGAAGTTGTTGGACGCGATGTGAAAGCTGCTGCTGAAGCCGAGGCTGGCAAGGCGCGTGAGAAGGCTTTGGCGGGTGTGGAAGAAGAGCGCAACTCCATTTTAGGCAGCTTGCGCGGCCAGGTGGCGGCTCTTTCGATTGCTGCCACACAAAAACTGGTCGGCGATGCTCTGGATGAAAAACGCCAGCGCGCCTTGCTGAATGAGTTCTTCTCTGGTATCAAATCCGGCAAGATTGTCGTGATGGATGGCGCCAATGTAAGCGGGGCTTCGGCCGTTGTGACGAGTGCCTTGCCCCTGACACAGGCCGAACAGGAAACTGTCAAGCAGGAAGTTCTGACCAAGGCCAGTGCCGAGACGGTGGATTTCCGTGTTGATCCCACTATTCTTGGCGGTCTGGTGGTCAAGGTTGGCGATAAAATTCTGGATGGTTCTGTTTCCGGACAGATCGAAAGCCTGCGTGCCAAGATGCACTAAGATTTTTTGTGTAGTTCAAAGACCTGACAGGTTTCTCAAAACCTGTCAGGTCTTTATTTTTTGTGGTAAATTTTAAGTATGTACCCATCGCCTTTATCGCATATATTCAAGGAATTCCCTTTTTCTTATTTCCCTGATTCTGCTGCCGATCCGAACATTAGCCTGGTTACAGCCGATTCCCGTAAAGTGACGGCGGGCGCCTTGTTTGTCGCCATGAGCGGTGGATCGGCGGATGGGCACAAGTATATTCCCATGGCGGTCAGTAATGGTGCGGCGGCTGTGGTTGGAGAACAGGAACTCAGCGGACTGGCTGTTCCGTATATTCGGGTGGAGAATTCCAGACAATCCCTGGCGTATCTGTCCGCAGCGTTTTATGGTTATCCTGCCCGCAAACTGACGATGTTGGGCGTGACTGGCACAGATGGCAAAACCACCACCTGTAATATTCTGTATCAGATTTTGCTGGCGGCTGGCTATAAGACCGGTATGATTTCCACGGTCAATGCTGTCATCGGCAATGAGGTGTTGGATACTGGTTTTCATGTCACCACTCCGGAGGCGCCAGAGGTGCAGGGCTACCTGACAAAAATGGTGGAAGCCGGGTTGACGCATGTTGTGCTTGAGACCACCTCGCACGGTTGGGCGCAGTACCGCTCGGACGCCTGCGAGTTTGACATCGGGATTGTGACCAATGTTACGCATGAGCACCTCGATTACCACGGTTCCTATGAAAACTATCTGGCGGCCAAGTCCCGCCTGTTTACCAGCCTGAAGGATACGCTCGGCAAACCGCAAGGCAGCATACGCCTGGGCGTGCTCAACCGTGATGATTCTTCTTATGAGAAACTGCTCTGCCAGATTGAAACACCGCTTGCCAGTTACGGTTTGACCTCTGATGCGGATGTGCGCGCCGAGAACATTGTGCAATCCATGGAAGGCATCCGTTTCACGGCCTGTGGAGAGGGTTTCCGCTTCGAGGTTTCCGCGCATCTGTATGGCCTCTACAATGTTTCAAATTGTCTGGCGGCGCTGACCGCTGGCTTGCTTGGTTTGAAGATCGAACCTGAGGCCATTACGCGTGGAATTGCCAATTTGTCGGGTGTGCCGGGCCGCATGGAACAAATTGACCTGGCACAGGCTTTCACTGCCATCGTGGATTTTGCGCATACTCCCAATGCCCTGAAGGTCTCTCTCGAGACCGCCCGACAAATGCTTCAAAACTCCGCCGTGGAAGGCGCAGAAAGTGCTGGACGGGTCATCGTAATTTTTGGCTCTGCCGGGCTGCGCGACAAGCAAAAACGCCGCATGATGGCCGAAGTTTCCAGCGAGCTGGCCGATATCAGCATCCTGACAGCCGAGGACCCGCGCACCGAATCTCTGGAGGGCATATTGGAAGAAATGGCTGCTGGTGCGCGCGGCAGGGGCGGCGTGGAAGGGCAGACTTTCTGGCGTATACGTGATCGCGGACAGGCCATTCGCCTGGCTTTGAAAATGGCCCGCCCTGGCGACCTGGTAATTGCCTGTGGCAAAGGTCACGAGCAATCCATGTGTTTTGGTGTCACAGAATACGCCTGGGATGACCGCACAGCCATGCGCGCGGCGCTCAGTGAATATTTGGGTCTAGCAGGGCCGAAAATGCCTTATTTGCCCACACAGGATCAGTTATGAGCGTGCATACACTCCACCGGGAACAAACTATCCCGGCTTCTCGTGAGAATATCTGGAAATACTTTTGTGACCCGGGTAATTTGAACGAGATGACGCCCCTCGATATGAATTTTGAGATCATCACACCCAATCTTGCCCGCATGTATCAGGGGCAATTGATCGAATATCGGGTTGAATTCATTCGCGGGGTGCGCTCGATATGGTTGACAGAAATTGCACATGTGCGCGAGGGCGAGTATTTTGTCGATGAACAGCGCTTGGGACCATACCAGTTCTGGTACCATGAGCACATTTTCCAGGAATCCCCCGGCGGTACGAAAATGATTGACAACGTTACCTATGCCATTGGTTTTGGTCCGTTGGGTGATTTTCTGGATGCAGTCTGGATCGGCGCCAGGTTGAAAGGGATTTTTGATTTCCGCGCCCAAAAGATCAAACAGGTTTTCCCCGAAAGGTAAAAAATATGAAAATTGAACAGGTTGTACTCACAGGTAAGTATGTCCAGCTCGAGCCGCTTAGCTTGGAGCATGTTCCCGAGCTGGCCCAGGTTGGGAGCGATCCCTCTATCTGGCGTTATATGTTGTATGGAGACGTGATCAACGAGCAGCGCATGGCCGCTTGGGTGCGCGATATATTATCGCGACAGGCGGCCGGGACAGATCTGCCTTTTGCAGTCCGTCACATGCCTACCGGGCGGCTGGCTGGCGCTACGCGTTATCTTGAGATCCGCGCACAGCATCGCGGCCTTGAAATTGGCGGCACCTGGTATGGGGTTGAGTTCCAGCGCACGCCGGTCAATACTGAGGCCAAGTATTTGCTGATGCAGCATGCATTTGAAACTCTGGGCTGCATCCGCGTCCAGCTCAAAACCGATTTGCGCAATGAGCGTTCGCAGAAGGCCATTGAAAGGCTTGGCGCGGTTCGGGAAGGTGTTTTACGCAACCACATGGTTCTGGAAGATGGCACCTATCGCCATTCGGTGTATTACAGCATCCTGGATACCGAATGGCCGGTTATCAAACAACGTCTGGAAGACAAGCTGAGTTGAAGCACTTTGATCTGTGAGGAGTTCGTATGCAGGCTGCACAGCCAGACAGCACACCCATGAAACCAACGTTCATTCATTTGTTCAGGCAATGCCTCCCCTGGCTTTTTTGGACAGTGAGCGCAACACCCCTGTTCATTTTGATGGGCCTTGGGTTATTCACGCGCTATCTGGCAGATGACTACAGTACTTCGGGGATTCTGAAACTACAAGGTTTTTGGGGTGCACAGACTTATTGGTACGCTGCCTGGTCTGGCTGTTTCTCTTACAATTTTTTTATTTCTCTGATCGAAATAGCTGGCGTGGCAATTGTTCCCTGGCTGCCCATGACGGCTATTTTTCTCTTAATCGTTTCGATGATCGTGACATTTCGGAAGTTGTTCACGGCTATGGGGATTGAATTGGGCCTGGGTTGGATTGCTCTCCTGTCCAATATCATTTTGTTTGGGACGATTAAAAGTTTTCACGATTTTCAGCAAGTGATATTCTGGCAAACCGGAATCATGTCTTACCAGGTCAACCTGATCCTGTTCAGCCTGGAAGCTACCATGTTTCTCGAGCGTTTTATCCTGTCCCCCTCGAAAACCAGGTTAAAGCGCGAATATTTATTGTGGTATCTGGTCTTTTTTATTAGCGGAGGTTTTGCAGAAACCTGGGTGGTGATGCAGATTTCGCTGCTGGGGCTGGCGTTTATTTGTATTATGTTTACCAGACTGCCCAATAAAAAGGAAATCCTACTTATGCTGGGTGGCGGATTTATCGTTTCCTGGCTGGCCCTGTTGGTCATGGCGTATGCCCCTGGAAATATGAATCGCAATACGATTATGGCGGGGCTGTCTGTTCAGCTCCTGGTTTCATCCCTGATCAGAGCGTTTTGGGATGTTCCCCAGTTCCTGCTCGAATGGTCACACGATAACACCCTGTTGGTTGTCATGCTGCTGACAAGTGGGCTGGCAGTTGGTTTGTTTACAAAATCGGACAGCAAAAGAGCCAGCTGCCATATTGGACTGGGCGCTCTGCTTTTTTTGAACATTTATATAGTCATGTGGGCGGGATTTGTACCCCAATTCGCGGTGATGGGCATACGGCCGGTGGATCGTGCCTTGTTTATGCCCATGTTCTTGCTGCTCTGGGCCTATGTTTTGTTTGGTGTGTTTCTAGGAGCTGGACTGCGTGTAATGATCAAGCCAGTTATTCGCGTGGCTGCCCAGGCTGGCTTGCTGTTGGCGCTGGCTTATATGTTGTTCTTGCTGCCTGTGCGCTTTGCCCTGACTTACTATAACCTGGCCGCACCTCTCAGCATGTACGCCCTGCATTGGGATGTGCGCGACAGCTATTTGCGCCAGGTTGCAGCGTCAGGCCAGACAAAGGTGGTGGTGGAAAGCCTGCGGCGCAATCCCGATTTGCATGCCATTCAATCCACCTTTTGGATTGAAGGCGACTTGCAGGATTTGCCGAATCATTGGATTAACTCAGTGGCTGCTAATTATTATGGTTTGAAATCAATTACGCTTAAATATCCTGTTAAATCAAGCCCTTAAACTGGCCCGGCGCTAATCATTTTCGTAACCCAGGCAGTAAGCGCACACACAGTACGGATCGGCTGGATTATGCTTGGTGGTTGGCTTTCTTTTGGCGGCTGCCATCTGCCTGGCGGCTTCTTTTTTCTGGCGGGCGAGTTCGGTTTTTGAGAGCGGGATCGGTCCGCTGGGTTTGGCAGTATCGATTGCCAGGCAGTTCTCAAGAATTAGCCGGAGCAAATCTTCAAGCTTGCCCTGCATAGCTTCACCGGCAAGATGATCACACAGAATGACAACAGTGTCTGTCTGCCAGCCCATTTCAAAATCACCGTTGGGGGATAGCTTAAAATCCTTGAATAATTCTTGATACACTGGCCAGGCCTGACGGCCGAAGCAAATGATCACTTTTGGAAGATTCTGGTTAACGAGTTCACGAAAGAGCTCAAACCTGAGCGGTTTCAGCCACTCGATATACGCCTCGCGGCTCGGATAATCGGGTAGCAAACTCTCATAGGCCCAATCAGTCCCGGCTGGCATGGGCAGCGGGAGAAACTCGCACAACAGGGTCGAGCCGTCCGATCTCCCCAGACTTTCCTGCCGGTATTTGTGCAGGTTCTCGGGGGTGACCGGTTTCTCCTCTAGTCTGAGCATAATTTCGCTCATTCCGCTCCATGCGTTTTGCAAATTTTCATATTCAAATTGATTGGGGGAAAGACCGAGAATATTTTGAGCTTCCAGGCTGTCTTCCACCTGCTGGAACTTTTGCCTGTCCCGGATGGTCTTCAAGTTGGCTGCGCTTTCCTCCATACCGAGGAACCAAATATCTGCATCCAACCTCCCATATCCGACGAAATTTAACAGGCTGTCCAGTTCTTTTTCAGTGATCGTTTTGTTCAAGATTGCTCCTTATTTCCGGTTTCGCGGGCAAAGAGTATAAAGGGCTCGTTTACCCAGGTTATCTCTTTTACCAACCATTCTCGCGTGCCTGACATCTCTTCAAGCTGCCGGGTATTTTTTGACTAATTTTTGGATCGTATTCATTCCGCGCAGGCTGGACAAGCTGCGAACGGTTTTTTCCAACAGCGCGTTGGAAAACTTCGAATCGCTTTGTTTTACCTGACATAACCAGTATATCTCACGTTGGTGTACATGGAAGTCATCAATATCGTTTTTGAGGGTCATCAGTTTTTCAATCGCGGTCTGCGTGAGGGGCGCCTTGAGAAAAGCGATGTTGTACGCTGCCGCAGCTTCAATTTGCGCAGGCGAAAAGGCCGGATAAGATGCCGTGGCGTATACTTCGCGGTCTGTACGCACGAAAGCAGTCACCTCGTAACCCAGGCTGGCGCGCAGTCTGGCCTCGATTTGGCTTTCCAGCCCGCCCGTGTCCTGAGAAACTGTCTCAAAGATGACGTTCCCGCTGGCGATAAAGGTTTCCACGTTGGAAAATCCAGGCTGTTCAAAAATCTTGCGCAGTTCATCCATTTTGACGGTATGTCCGCCGACGTTGATTGCACGTAAGAAAGCCAGATAGCGTGTCTGCGATTCTGTCATGATTTCAAGCCTTTTTGGGCAAAACAATGGGCTGCCTTGAAAGCAGATATAAAATAAAGGCGCTGAGCATGCCGATGATCAGCCCGCCCCACCAGATGGCGACAGGTGCAATGGAATCGTGCAAATAGCCACCCGCCATGGGCGCCAGGGAGCGCGCCAGCCCCCAGGTCAGCCAGTAAACGCTCATATAGCGGCCGCGTAGTTCCTGGGGGGCGATCTCCGCCACATATTTGCTGCCGGTTGGTGCCAGGATCAATTCACCCATGCTCATGAGCACCATGCTGAACCAGAAACCGGGCAGGTTGTTCATGATGGCTACACTGCCTACACCCAGCGCGTATACGAACATTCCGAGGGCGATGGCGGATTTGGTGCGCAAGCGATTTGTGAATAGGGTCACCGGGTATTGCGCAAATACACACATCAGGGCATTTGTGATTGGCAGCCAGCTATACAGGTATTCAGGAATGGCAAAATACCTGTTCATATAGACCGCCAGCAGGGTCCACATCATCAGCGGCGCGATCATGCCGATCGCGATGGTGGTGACAAAAGCCATGAAGCTGGTATTTGCTGCCACTTGGACAAATCCGGCCAGGGATTCGATAATTGGCGATTCAACGTGACGATCTGTGCGTTTCAGGGTCTCGCGCACGGAGGTCAGCAGGAGCAGGCTGAAAGCCAGCATGGCGGCCGCCGCGATGTAAAAAGCCGTGGTGTAGGATTTTGTGACGATAAAACCACCGATGGCCGGGCCGATGGCGATCCCCGCGTTATTAAACATGCGCAGGATGGCATAGGCGCCGCTCAGTTTTTTGGTTGGGATCATGTCGGCCATCATGGCATCGGACCCAACCGCATAGAAAGGCATGGCTGCGCCCAGGATGGCCATTGGCACCACAAAACTCGCGTAGGTGCTGGCCTGGCTCATCAAGATATATGCCAGCGCGTTGGCAGCCTGCGCCGTGAACATGATCCACTTGCGCCCAAAGTGGTCGGCGATTGCACCGCCCAACAGGGAGGCTACCAGCCCGGCCAGGGAACTGAGCGAGATGAGCGTGGCGGCTGAAGAGATCGGCAGCGCGAGCACCTTGCTGATATAGATCAACTGAAATGGCCAGATCATGCTGGAACCGGCTGAGCTGAACATCAGGCCAAAAGTCACCACCCAGAATTGGCGCGGATATTCCGAGAAGGTGTTCTGGATTTTGGTAGTCTGGTCAGATAAGAAGGTCATCAAGCATCCTGGGTGCGTCTTGCCGGTGCGCGGGAAAGCATATACAGCCCAACTGTGCTTGCCAGCCCAATGACAAGGCCGACTACCCAGATGGAATGCGGGGAAACGAAATCATAAAGAAAGCCGCCGAGCAGTGGCGCACTGCTGCGCGATAGACCGAATGCCAGCCAGTAAATACTCATATAGCGTCCGCGCACCTCATCCGGGGCGATGTTGGCTACATAGGTGGTGGCGGTGGGGATGAGAATCAGCTCGCCGAAGGTCATGATCACCATCGAGAACCAAAAACCTGTAAAATTATTCATCAGGAAAACGCTGCCAACACCGACTGCGTATACGAACATCCCAACCGGGGCCACTGACAGCGGATGGTAGCGGCGAGAAATATAGGTCACAAGATATTGAACAAACACGCACATCAGGGCGTTGGTGGTGGGTATCCACCCGTAGAGATTTTCAGGCATGCTGTAATTGACCTTGGTGTAAACCCCCAGCAGGGTCCACAGCATGCCAGGCGCGATCAGCCCCAAAGCCATCAATCCCACAAAAATCAGGTAGCGTTTGTCCTGGAAGACAAGGGCATAGCCTTCGGCTGGTTTTTTGGTCGTCAGCGTGGGTGCTATTTTTTCAAACTTGGTTTTGTCGAGAGTTTCCCGTGCCAGGAAAATCAACATGACCCCGTAGATCAGCATACCTGCCGCAGCCCCCATAAAAGCATAACTGTAGGATACCGCTGCCACAAAGCCGCCCAGGGCCGGGCCAATTGCGAAACCAGCGTTATTCAACATGCGGTTAATGGCGTAGGCATCGCTGCGCTTGGCTTCGGGAACGAGATCTGCCAGCATGGCATCCGCGCCGACCGAGTATAGCGGGTTGACCAGACCTGCCAGAAACATCAGGAAGGCAAAAGCGAGGTAGGTGGCCGCAAACATCAGGAAGATGAAGATCAGCCCGTTGGCTGTCAGGCTGATCACCATGACCAGCTTGCGCCCAACCCGGTCGGCAAGCCAGCCTGCCATAAATGAGGCAAACAAACCAGTACCAAAGTTAATGGTGAGCAGCGTGGCGACTGTCCCAAGCGGCAGGCCAAGCTTTTCGCTGGCGTAGATCATCAGGAAAGGCATGATCAGACCGGAACCAGCGGTACTGATGCCGATGCCAAACACCATCAGCCAGAATTGCGGTGGGTATTCAGTGTAAAGGTTCCTCAGACGCGAGAGCATTGAGTTATTTTACCTTGAATAAATCTAATCCTGCTTGATCGCACCCATAATTTTCTGAACAATTTCTGTGGGAGATTGGTCTACATCCAGGGTCACTGCCTCAGCCGGTTCTTCCAGTGCAGCGAACTGACTCTGCAGCATGTCCGGTTTCATAAAGTGTGGGCCACGCATTTCCATCCTGCGAAGGATGGTTTCATAATTGCCCTTCAGGTAAACAAATTGAACACTTCCGCGCCGCAGCATGCCGCGGTAGGATTCCTTGAGCGCCGAACAGGCCAGCACCCCATCTGCGCCCGCCGTGTTGCGTTTGTCGATCATATCTCCGAGGGCTGTCAGCCAGTCAGCGCGGTCTGTGTCATTTAGGGGAACGCCCGCGGCCATTTTTGCGATGTTTGCGGCCGGATGGAAATCATCGCCATCGTAAAAAGGCCAGCCCAGGCGCTCTGCCAGCATTGCGCCGATTGTGCTTTTACCGCAGCCTGAAACGCCCATGATGATGATAAACATACACCGAACCCTCCCCAAATAAGCTTCAAATCATTGGGTTTATTGCTATTTCCACGGCCAGTTGACGCAGTCTTGAATATCCGGGAAAAGCACAAGGTCCGCCTTGCCCTTTAAGGCAAAAGTCACTACTTTATGATGTTTGAGCATATTACGCGCCAGCGCCATTGTTTGCCCGCTGACGCTTACATCATCCACTAACAGGATGACCGCTTCATCTGGTAGGCTTGGAACTTCCTGGAGCAGCTGCGGTTCCGGCCGTTGAGGGGAATTATCTGCTGCGCGGTAATTAATATATAGTAGCGACATCGGCAAACCCAGTTGGTGGGCCAGCAGGGCCGCCGGAAGAATGCCTCCGGTGGCAATCCCTACTACTTGATCCACGTGAGGCAGTTCAAAACTTTTGAGTGCCTTCGAGATGGTAGTGAAGTCAAGATTGACCTTAGTGTTCATTGGGTAGATAAGATAATGCAATCTGTAAAACGAGGATGACCAGGATGCCAGGCAGGGCGGTGGTTACCGAGGAGGTGAAATATTCAACTGGTGAACCAGGCACCAGGGGTAACGCAAACAGCACACAAGCTGAAACTGCTTTGCCGATCATAACGGCCAGGGGAGCGATTGCGGGCTGTTTCATTCCTTTATTCCTGGCGTAAATTAATACCAGGCTGAATACAGTTAACTCCACACTCAATAAAGCTGCAATATTCATAGCCGGCATGCCTGTCAGCGAATGGTTGATGAAGGGCATGATCAGGCTGCTTGCCAGAGGGACAATCGGGTTAAAGAGGGACACCGCCAGGAGCGGTGCATAATAAATCGGCAGCAACCGTGCGCCAATCGGCAGGCCTTCTGGCCCAGGGCTGGCGTGAAAGAGGATCGGCAGTCCCCACATTAAAACCAGAACTATCAGGGTGGCGGGGATCTGCAAAATATAATTTTTGCGAAGTGCTGTGATGTTAATCATTGTGTGTTCCTTTTCATGGAAATATATTTATCTGGGTTGGTATAAACCTCACCTGTGTGAGGGAAATATTGGATGTTTCAGCACCCGAAGGAAAATATCGTACTATGTTATCAGAAATATGTATAAAAACGCACCTCGAATTTAATTTTCGAGGTGCGTTGATTAATCTGTTTGTTTAGCGCCGGTTGCGGTCGTTGCCACCGCGATTGCCGCCGCGATCACCACCTGGTCTTCCGCCGCGGTCTCCACCGGGACGGGCGCCGCCGCGCTCACCACCACGGTCGCCACCGGGGCGCGGGCCGCTTTTCTTCGAGTCGCGTTCCTGGGCTTCCTGCAGCGTCCAGCCTTCGAGCACTGCCTGGCGTGAAAGGCGGATCTTGCCAGCCGGGTCAATGC